>CAZGVS010000005.1:0-42150 GCA_964529275.1 uncultured Candidatus Pelagibacter sp. | reverse complement strand
AATCTATTAATATGTCAGGAGTAAATTCAATTAATTGGGCAAGAATTATTGCTCAGTCTGTATATTATTTTTATTCATACTTTAAATTAAATAGAAAAACTGTTTCATTTTCAGTTCCAACTGGAAATTTTGGTGATGTTTTTGCAGGCTATCTTGCTAAAAAAATGGGACTTCCAATAGATAAGTTGATTGTTGCTACAAATGAAAATGATATTCTTCATAGAGCCATTTCCAAAGGAGATTATATTTCAAAAACAGTAAAAGAAACCTTATCACCAAGTATGGATATCCAGTTGGCCAGTAACTTTGAGAGATTAATTTACTATGTAAACAACTCAGACTCCAATATTACAGCTGAAATTATGAAAAAAATAAAGCAAAATTCATATCATATTGAAAAGAATAATTTAGATTTAATTCAAAGGGATTTTCTCTCAGAAAGTTGTAGTGAACAAGAAACTTTAGATGTAATAAAAAATAATTTTAAAGATAACGGTATAATACTTGATCCACATACTGCAGTTGGAGTAGGTGTTACAAATAAGCTTTCTTTAAATGATTGTGTAGTTTTATCGACTGCTCATCCATGTAAATTCCCTAATGCAACAAATGATGCAATAAAAAAACATGAAAATTTACCTGAGGAACTTAAATATGTGCTCAACAAAAATGAAAATTTTGAGATCTTAAAAAATGATGTTGAAGATGTAAAAAGCTTTGTTAGTAGCAAAATATGAAATTAAAAGTAAATAGTTCTATTCCAGACGCTAAAATATATATTTTAAAAGATGGAGATCCAAAGGAGCAAAGTATTATAGAAACTTTAGGAAATAGCAAAGCCTTGTTATTTGGATTACCAGGAGCTTATACTAGCACTTGTTCTAAACTTCATTTACCAGGCTATGTAAAAAATGCTGAAAAATTAAAAGCAAAAGGAATTAACAAAATATTTTGTATTTCTGTAAACGATCCACATGTTATGAATGCCTGGGGTGAAGCAAATCATGTTGGAAAAAATATAACCATGTTGGCTGATCCCTATTTGTCGTTTACAAAACTAATCGGAGCAGAAATTGACAGAAATTCAAAGGGAATGGGGATTAGATCTAGTCGTTATGCTATGATTATTGAAAATTTAAAAGTTCAAAATATTCAAGAAGAAGAAGAAACTAAAAGCTGTGGAATTTCCTCTGCAGAAGCAATTTTAGACCTTATTTAACCAAATTAGAAAACGAGTAGGGGCAATACGTTGACCAATGCCCCTACAATATTAGTTATTAACTTTTAAATAACCCCAAAGCTTTATTCAATAATTCTTCAGATTCTGCATGGTCTCCAGCTTCGTGAGCCTTAATACCTGCATCTCGCATTTTTCGAGCTTCTTCAATTTTACTATCCAAATTTTTTGACAACATTGGACATGAACCAGCGTATGCTGAATTAGAAAAAAGTACTAACATTGATAAAATTAAAAATTTTTTCATATTTATCCTTTCAATTAAAAATTTAGCTAGCATACGATTTAAAGTAATTGTTATAAATGATTGTCACTGGGGCGTTCTGTTGCGATGTGCCGTTAAATTTTTCTCAAAATTATAAGTTTGCAGTCTCTCTGGCTAGTAAATCTACTTCATTATTTAATTTACTAGTTGAGTGCGCCTTTACCCAATTCCATTTTATATCAAATTTACTTGATAAATTATCTAACTCCTCCCAAAGCTCTTTGTTTTTAACTTTTTGTTTATTTGCAGTTTTCCACCCATTTTTTTTCCAATTATGTATCCACTCTGTTATTCCTAATTTTACATATTTAGAGTCCGTGAAAATTTGAACCTTGCTATCCTTTGGGATTTTTTTTAAAGCTTGAATCGGAGCAAGTAATTCCATTTGATTATTTGTAGTATTTTTTTTATTACCCTTAATCTGAGTTTTTTTACCATCATTAATTATTATTGCTGCCCATCCACCATTGCCAGGGTTTTCTAAACATGAACCATCAGTATAAATTTTAATCATTATAAATAGTCTTGGAATTTGTATAAATTCTTATGAAAATTTAGTTTGTGTAAATACTCCTTAGGATTTTTTATTTTAATTATTGCGTTTTTTGGTGTGTTTAAATAATCGTAAGATCTTGTAAGTAAATACCTAAGCGCAGAAGCCCTACACAGTGTATTAAAATGTTTTTTTTCACTGTGTCTTAATTTTCTTATAGTCTCATATCCTTTTAATAAATTTGAAGATTTCTTTCTGTTCAAAGTATATTTACCATATCTCTTATCAAAACAAAGCGCATTTATACATGTTGAAAGTTCATATAAATAAAAATCTGTCGATGAAAAATAAAAATCTATAAAACCATAAAATTTTTTACGAAAAAAAAATATATTGTCGATAAATAAGTCAGAATGTATTATTCCCTTTGGAAGATTTTTCGGCCATTTTTTAATAAGCTTTTTAAGCTCGTTTCTCATTTGTAATTTAAGATCTTTTGATAATTTGTTAATTCTATTATCTATTTTTGAGAGGAGTTTTGGTAATAATTTAATAGATAGAGAATTTGTTCTTTTCAGTTTCAATTTTATAGTTGCCTTATGAAGTTTTGCAATATTTTTACCAATTGCTAAACAATCCTTTGTATTTAGTTTTTTTTTGTCATTACCCTTTAAAAACGATACCAGACAAGCATTTTTATTTTTAATTTTAAATAAAAATGATCCTTTTTTTGATTTTATTGGCTCAGGACAAACTATTTTTAATTTTGAAAGACCAGACATTAATTTCATAAAAAAAGGTAAATCTTTCGGATTTACTCTCTTTTCAAATATAGTTAATACCGTTTTTTTTTTTTCAAATTTTATGAAATAATTAGTATTTTCTATTCCTTTTTTTATTCCTTTGTATTTTGATATTTTTCCAAGATTAAAAAAATTTTCAACTTTAAGAAAATCTTTTTTATTAAGTTTCGTAAAGACTGCCATTAGTTTAATTTACCGGGAATTTTAAATATTACTTCTTCTTTAATAATTTCAATTTCTTCTATATTCACCTTATATTTCTTTTTAATACTGCTTATAAAATTCTCAACTAGTATCTCAGGTGCTGAAGCTCCTGAAGAAATTCCAATAGTTTTGCAATTTTCTAATTTTTCATAAGGTATATTACTTTCTGAATGCATTAATATTGACTCAGCACAACCTGATTTTTTTGCCACCTCGACTAATCTAACAGAGTTTGAAGAATTTCTACTTCCAATAACAAAAAACATATCACATTTTACTGCGATTTTTTTTACAGCTGCTTGTCTATTTGTTGTCGCATAGCAAATGTCCTCTTTTTTTGGTTCTTTAATTTCTGGGAATTTAGTTTTTAATTCGTTAATAATATCTTTAGTATCTTCAACCGATAGAGTTGTTTGAGTTACATAGGCAATTTTTTTACCATTTTTTTTTTTATAACTTTTAGCGTCATCAATGCTTTCAATTAGATCAATTCCATCTATAGGTATTTGACCCATAGTTCCTATTACTTCAGGGTGATTTTTATGACCAATTAAAAGAATATGAGATCCATTTTTATATAAATTTTCAGCCTCTCTATGAACTTTTGACACTAGTGGGCATGTAGCATCTACATAATTCATATTTAAATTATTTGCCTCCTCCGGTACGGATTTTGGAACCCCGTGAGCTGAAAAAATAACTGGTCTAGATTTATCCTTAATTTCACTTAATTCTTCAACAAAGATTGCACCTATTTTTTGTAAACTTTCTACCACATGTTTATTATGAACAATTTCATGACGAACATATACAGGTGCACCATATTTATTTATACTTTTTTTTACAATTTCTATTGCACGATCAACTCCAGCACAAAATCCTCTAGGAGCAGCTAGATATATTTTTAAAGTTTTATTTTTCATTTTTTTCTTTTCTAAAGAAGGGTATTAAAAATATCAGACATGCAACCAAAAAAAATAAACTCCCAAACATTGCCCAGAAACTACCTATGCTTGATATTGTAAATCCAATTGCAGAAATAATAAATAATATCCAGCCTATTAAATTTATATTTTTATTTTTCATTTTTTTCGGTTAAATATTCAAGCAATATATGAGGAAAGGTTAAAGATGCCAAACCAATAAATATAACCTTTAAAATGGATGATTGCATTGAAAAATAGTTATTTAATAAAAAAAAGCCTAATAAAAATATTCCTGAAGTTAACAAGGTTAATGGCATCATTCTCTTTAAAAATAAGTTAAATCCTTTCTTAAAATCCCTTTTATTCATCTGATGTACTAAAGCCAAAGTATGCCTTACTGAATGCAAAAAACAAAAATAAAATGTAAAAGCAATTAAAGGTGAAAAAATAAAATTAAAAAATAATATTGATAACGAGTCCATTAACGCATGACCCCAATATTGGTTTATAAAATAATTGCTGACTAGACTTATAAGTACAAAAATTATAAGATAGTCGCTATCTATATTGATTATATTAACATTTAGAATCCTAAAAATTTGAAAAGTTTCTTCTGCATGGAATAAAATCGGAGCAGAAATAACTAACGAACCCTTAAAAAATAAAAAAATAAACTTTAATTTTCTATCAGATAATTTTTCAAAAGAGTAAAATTTTACATTATCCTCTTTCCCAAAGTGATAAGAGGCAACAATAAGAAATAAAAAAAGTGTGATACTTGGAGCAAGAATCCAAAACATAATTATTAAGATGCTTATAAATGAATAGATTATGTAAAAAATAGCAATATTTTTGATTTTATATTTTTTAAGTAATTTAATTCCTTTAAAATTATCTAATGCGCCATGTGAAACTCCCAATGTAGCGATTAAAAAAAAACATACAGTTGATACAAAAATTGGGTATTGTTTTAAAATTGAATTTAAATTGACTATTTCGCCATAAGTGCAAATAATGATAGTAGTAAAGAAAAAAAATATAGTGTGATATCTATCTATTTCATAACTTTTCATATTAAAATAATTCCTTCAAAAAAATCCATTTTGGCATTTTAAAGATTATAATTAGATCTTCCAAAAAGTTACTCTTGTTGGAAAGAAATTTTATAACAGTATTTGGAGAGGTCTTAAACATTTTAAAGAATATATCAGGCATTTTCTCTGGATATTTTTTAAGCACTTTTAAAAAAATTTTGTCTAAAAATTGATACTTTTTACTTATTTCATATTTTTTTGATTTAGAAATATTTTCAATATTTTCTCTGATATATTTACAATGTTCCTGAATATTCAAGAATGTATATCCAGTGCTCAGTCTAGTCATTCCACCCGCAGTTCCAATGCTAATACTATTACTTTTATCTATATTTCTTGGATAAAAAAGTGGAATTGTACCCACTTCTTTATAAATAATTTTATAATTTTTAATTTTTAAATTATTTTCAACATAACTCTTAAGCTGTTTGTCATAGTCTTTTTCTGTATCAGACATTTTTGACAACCAAGTGGTTTCTACTAGGGCCTTATTTTTTGAATATGGAAGAGTATAAAAAAAATGTACACTCTCACGTTGTTCGCAATTAAAATCCATTAAATTAATAATACCATCGTCAAAAATATCACTTTTTGTCTCAATTTCTATCCCACAGAAATGCTGCCATAATTTATTTTCATTGTTTTTGGTTGGTAGTGGTACACTATTAAAAATAAATGAATTTTCTGTTTTTACCTCTTTAATATTCCTAAAAAACTCTATGTTCTCATTTTCTTTTAGTGCTGTATTTATTTTTTTATAAAATTTTTCACTATTAATACTTTGATATGGGTAATCATTACATTCTAAAAAATTTGTCTCTGAAGGAACATTAACAGAAAAATTCTTCCAATTTTTCTCTACACAATCCTCAAAATTATGATCAATAACTCTCCAGAATGACCAAGTTCTATCTTTTTTGTACTCAGTTCTTGGTTCGATAATTGCTAAAGTTTTACTTTCTAGCTTATTATGAATTTGCAGCTCATAAGCTAAAGATAATCCAGCACATCCACCACCAATAATTATATAATCAAAATCTTTCATTTAGGTTTATTTCATCATTTATTATTAAGTGCTCTTTCTGTTTAGAATGATCATTAGATTTAATCAATAAAAGAAAAATAAAGTCATAAATTGACAAAAATGTTTGAAAGATTTTCGACATATTACTTACATAAATTTTTCCAGAACTGGTGTAATTCTCAATACTTTTTTTTTTTAGGATGTTATATCCAATTTTTCTATAAACTCTCCTTGCAACCAATATTGCAAAACGAAAACTAATAGGTATTTTTTTTATTGAAGAAAAGGAGCTTTCATAGAATTGGTCAGCAAGCTTAATTGTTTCTTTTATAGAACTAAAATCTGATGAAATATAAAATCTATTATTATTTGCATCTTCTACAACATCTCTAGAAATATTTGTTAGTTGCATTGCTATACCTAAATCAATTGCAGATTTAAGTGCGCTTACATTTTTAACACTTAAAATTTTTGCCATCATTAATCCAACTGTCCCTGCTACTCTATAAGAATAAATTAATAGATCTTTTTGAGAATTAAATTTTACTTTTTCCCTTAAGTCTGACTCGACACCATCGAATAAATCATCGACTATTTTTTTGGAAATATTAAACTCTACGATTAAATCCCACATATTTTTAATTACATCATCATTAAAACTTTTATTATTAAAACTTCTTTTAAAATCTAGAAATTTTTTTCTTTTATTTTTTAAGATTTCATTCCCATCAGCAATATTATCAACAGTTCTACAAAAATCATAAAGCGAGGAACATTTTAAATAAATTTTTTTAGGTAAAAAGAAACCAGCCCAATTAAAAGATTTTGCATAAATCGATAAATAATTCTTATTAGACATTATATAATTTTATCTAATATTTTTGCTGAAGATAATACTCCAGGCACACCTGCTCCAGGATGGGTTCCCGCTCCAACAAAATATAAACCCTTACATATCTCAGATTTATTATGAAATCTAAAATATGCAGACTGACTAAATTTTGGTTGAATTGAAAAGCCTGACCCAAATTTTGTATTAAGTTCTTTTTCAAAATAGTCTGGTGTTAGATAAAAGTCTTCGACTATATTATCTCTCAAATTAGGAAGTAAGTCTTTTTGCATTTTTTCAATTACTAATTTTTTTATTTTTTCTGCTTTACGAGACCAATCAATCTTTGATTGATTATTTGGTACTGGAACTAAAACATAAAAACAGTCATGGTCTTTGGGTGACATAGAGTTGTCAGTTGCAGATGGTCGATGAAGATAATAGCTTATGTCATCATTTAAAACCTTATTTTCAAAAATATCATCAAGGTGTTCTTTGTATTTGTTACCAAATTTTATAGTATGATGAGCAACATCATCGTAAACTTTTTTAGTACCAAAATAATAAACAAATAGACCCATTGAATATTCCATTCTTTTTTGTTTCCACTTAAATATTGGTCCTTGTTTACTGTTTACTAATTTTTCATAAACACCTGGTGGGTCTGCATTACAAATAACATTATCTGCATCAATAGTTTTTTCATTATTAATTTGAACACTTTGAATACCTTTTTTATTAGTTAAAATTTTTGTTACTTCAGAATTTTTAAAAATTTCAATACCTTCCTCAATCATCAATTTCTCTAAACCTTCTATAATTTTACCGGTGCCACCCATAGAATAATGAATGCCCCATTTCTTTTCTAGATAAAGAATCAACCCATAAATTGAAGTAGTTGTAAATGGATTTCCTCCAACTAATAAAGGGTGCATACTAAACATCCTTCTAAGTTTTTCATTTTTTATATACGACGACACTAAAGAGTAAACCGACTTATAACTTTTAAGATTTAGTAAAGCTGGGATTTGCTTTAACATAAAGGTTGGTTTATCAAAAGGAACGTCTGCTAATTCAGTAAAACCTTTATCAAAGATTTTCTGAGTAAATTTTACAAGATTTTTGTATCCTTCTACATCACTCGCATTTAATTTTCTAATTTGTTTCTCCATTACAATTTCATCACCTGAATAATCAAATTGATATCCATCTTCAAACAAAAACCTGTACCAAGTATTTAAAGGAGTAATATTTAAATAATCTGATGATTTTTTATTAAATAATTCAAAAAGTTCACTAATTAAATGCGGAGCGGTTATGACAGTCGGTCCAGCATCAAACTTGAAACCATTTTTTTCAAAGACCCTAGCCCTTCCTCCTAAATCTTTTTGTTTTTCAACAAGAGTTACCTTATGCCCTTTTGCTTTTAAGCGAAGAGCTGCAGCGATACCTCCAAAACCAGATCCGATAACTAATGATTTCATTTTAATAATTTATATTATTTTAACTAAACTAACGAGGTTAAATTTAAATTTATGTGATGATTTTTTTTAATTCTGACTTGGTGTCTTCTAAATTTTTTTTAAATAATTCGTCCAATTTCGATTTATCTATAGAGGTGTTAATAGCTTTTTTTACAGACTCAATAGCTAATTTTACTGATGTATCTCTAATTTCTTTTAAAGCCATTTCCTTCATTTGTGTTATTTTTTTTTGAGCATTATTCTTTTTAACTTCTGATGATTTAAAAAATCTATCATTCATCTCTATAATTAATTTATCAGCATCTTCTTTGGCAGCTTCAAGGATTTTTTTACTTTCATCTTTAGCAGTAGAAAGTTTTTTTTGTGCTTGCTCTAGCATTTGTCTCGACTCAGATCTCAGTTTTTCACTTTCGTCTATTTCATTACTTATATCTCCAATCATTTTTGATAATAAGTTATTCACAGTTTGTGGTATTTTAAAATATACCAAAACCAAGATGAATATCACAAAAGAAACTGCTACCCAAAAAGTTGAATCAAGCTCCATCAGTACTATCCTTATGCTTCTTTGATAGATCATTTACAATTGCAGTAATGCTACTATTATTAGCTTGTACACCGACAAACTGCTGAATTAAATCGCTACAAGTTTGTATCGCGATATCATTTATTTTTTTTGAAGATCTAGATTTTAAATCTAATATTTCTTTTTCAGCACTCTTTATCTCAGAATTTATCTCATTCTCTAAAGTATCTTTTTTTTTATCCAATTCCCCAATAATTTTTTGTCGTGCCTCGTTAAAATAATTTTTAGCCTCTATTTTGTTTTCTAAAATAATTTTTTCAAACTCTTTTAATTTATCCTCACTTTCCAATCTGTGCTTTTCAGCAGTCTCAATATTTTCTTTGACTTGAGACTTTCTTTTTTCCAAGTTATCACTTACTTTAGGCAATACTATTTTAGATAAAAATATGAATAGAAAGCCAAAAGTAATAGTAAGCCAGAATATTTGAGAAAACCAAAATTCAGGATCAAGTTGTGGCATACCACCACTTTCTGCCGAGTATGCTTCTTTCACAAACCCAAATACAAAAAAAATTTTGTAATAAATTATTTTTTTAAACATTAATTAAAATGCAAATAAAATAATCAATGCTACTACCAACCCAAATAAACCAGTTGCTTCCGCTAAAGCAAAACCTAAGAGTAAATTAGGAAACTGTTTTTGTGCTGCAGACGGATTCCGCATCGCCCCTGAAAGGTAATTTCCAAAGATAATTCCGATCCCAACACCAGCACCTGCAAGCGCTATTGCTGCAAGTCCTGCTCCTATCATTTTTGCTGCTTCTAATTCCATTATATCCTCCTTTTGTTATTAATGGTGTAAATTTAATGCATCATTTAAATAGATGCATGTTAAAATTGCAAAAACATAAGCTTGGAGAAAAGCAACTAGTATCTCCAAACCTGTTAAGGCAACTGAAAAACTTAGTGGTAACCATCCTCCTACTACTCCAAGACTAACCACAAATCCCCCAAAAACTTTCATCATAGTATGACCTGCCATCATGTTAGCAAACAATCTTACAGACAAACTAATTGGTCTACTCAAATAAGATATAATTTCAATAACAACAATTAGTGGCAGCAGAACTATTGGTACTCCACTTGGTACAAATAATTTTAAATACCCTAAACCGTGTTTAATAAATCCAATTATCGTAACCCCTATAAAAATAAAGGCAGCTAAAACAAATGTCACAATAATGTGACTAGTTACAGTGAACGAGTAAGGAATCATCCCAAACATATTGCAAAATAATACAAACATGAATAGTGAGAAAATAAACGAAAAATACGGTTTCGCTTTAGATCCCGCTGTGTCACTGATCATTTTAGACACAAACGTGTAGCTCAGTTCGGCAATTAGTTGTATTTTATTTGGAATTAATGAGTTTTTTTTTGATCCCAAACTAAAAACGACCATTATTGCAACAGAGCTGATAACCATAAAAAGACTAGCGTTAGTAAATGACAAGTCAATTTCACCTAATTTTATTTCTGGACCAATTCTATATACATTAAATTGGTACATTGGATTTGTTGCCATAAATTATCTATTTTTGCATTCTTTTTGCAGATCTAATTACATTTAAAATTCCCGCAACTATACCTACGAAAAAAAAAATTAATATTAACCATGGTTTAGTACCAAACCAATTGTCTAAAATAAACCCAATAATTGTCCCAACTGCAACTGCTGAAACAAGTTCGGTACTTAACTTAAAAGCTGTGCCAATGCTTGATTGTTGCTGAGTTTTTTCTTTAGTTTGACCAGATTTGATTTTATTTTTTGCAATTTTTAGGCGAGTTTTAAAATCATGGTTGGCCATTTTAAGCCACCATGCTCTCAGCTTTTTGAAGATCAACAGCAACGAGTTGGCTTATTCCTTTTTCAGGCATAGTTACTCCATAAAGCCTATCCATTTTTGACATTGTTAAGGCGTGGTGGGTAACAATGATAAATCTCGTTGAGGTAATTTTTGTTAGCTCATCAAGTAAATTACAAAACCTAGTTACATTAGCATCATCCAAGGGTGCATCTACTTCATCCAAAATACAGATAGGTGCAGGATTAGTTAAAAACACCGCAAAAATTAATGATAAAGCAGTGAGAGCCTGTTCTCCTCCTGATAACAGCGTTATAGACTGCAATCTTTTTCCTGGAGGGCTAACTAACATTTCTAAACCAGCATCTAAAGGATCATCTGAATCAACTAATTCTAGTTTTGCATTACCTCCATTAAACAATTTTGTATACACTTCATTAAATTTTCTATTTACTTTTTCAAAAGCTTCAAGCAATCTTTCTCTGCCTTTTTGATTTAATTCTGCAATACTTTCTTTTAATTTATTTATAGCGGATACTAAGTCCTGTCTATCAGTTTCCATTTTTTTTATTTCTTGTTCATATTTAGAAGTTTCTTCATCAGCTCTTAAATTTACTGATCCTAATTTCTCCCTCTCCCTTTTTTTTGCATCAAGTAATTCTTCTTGTGTGACAGAATCTGGATATTCATCTTGTTTTTCTAAATTTGAAAAATCAAGTAGAGAATTTTCAGTTAAATTTAAATCTTCATTTATTCTTTCAATTAAATCTATTCTTCTTTTATCAAGACCTTCGATAGTAGCACCCGAACTTGCTTTTCTTTCTCTTATTTCTATGGAACTTTCAGTTAAATTATTAAAGTCTATTCTAAGATTACTTATTTTTTCATCAACTTCGTTAATTAATATTTCATTTTCATTTTTTTCTTTCTCAGAAATTCTTAAATTTTCTGATATTTGTCCTTTTTTTTCTGCTTGTGACTGGGGTTGTGTTTCTAACTTAGTAAGTTTTTCTTCTAGCTTTTTTTTTCTATCGTTTAACTCATTTATCATTTTCTCTGAATTTAATAACAGATTTTTCCAGCTATCTATCTCTTTTTCGATAATTCTAATTCTTTCATTTCTTTTTATAGACTCTTTTTTGATATTCTGATTTTTACTAAAACTTTCTGCGTATTTATCAATAATATTATTCAAATTATTAATTAAATTAATGGCATCTTCATTTTTTTTATCATTGATTAATCCTTTTATTTCTTTCAATTTTTCATCAAGTTCATTTCTTGAGAAATCTAAATCATTATTAGATTGTTTTTCAGTCTCGTAATACTTAGAATCTATTTCAATTAATTCTTTTCTTTCGTCTTTTATTCTTTTTTCATTAGAATTTGCATCAATAATAATACTTTTTTCTCTATCAATGTCTTCCTCAATTGTCTTGAGAGAATTTTTGATTGAAATAATTTCATCTTGTATTCTTTCAGACTCCTCATCTAGGCTTTTCAATTCAAGATTCAATCTCTGTATTTTTGAGAGATTTTCTATATTTTTTGTACGATAAGGTTCGACTTTTTCAGTCTCAATTTTAATTTGTTTTTCAATTTCCTCTATCTTATGATTAAATTTTGAAACTTCATTATCTGCTTCAGCATTTATTTCTTTTTCAATTTTAATTTCATTATCTATATCTCTTAGCCTTAAATAGTATAGTCCTGCTTCAATTTTTTTTATTTCTTCCGAGATTAATTTATATTTTGTTGCTTCCTCTGCTTGTTTTTGTAAGTTTACTAGTTGTTTTTCTTGCTGTCTTCTTAATTCATCTGCTCTTTTTAAATTATTTTCTGCAGCGTTTAATCTTAGTTCAGCCTCATGCCTTCTTACATGGAGGCCAGATATGCCAGCTGCTTCCTCTAATATTGCTCTTCTATCAGTTGGTTTTGCCGTTACAAGTGCACCTATTCTTCCTTGACTGATAATTGAAGGAGAATGTGCACCGGTTGAAAGGTCTGCAAAAAACATCTGTGCATCTTTAGCTCTTACTTCTTTATTATTGATATAAAATTTAGATCCTTTGTCTTTTTCAATTTTTCTTCTCACCTCTATGTAATCTAACTCTTTATATTTATTAGAAATTTTATCAGTTTCGTTACTTAAACCTAATATGACTTCAGCAATATTTTTTGACGGTTTATTAGAAGTACCAGAAAAAATTACATCTTCCATACCCGACCCCCTCATGCTTTTTGCCGAAGTTTCGCCCATGCACCATCTCATAGACTCAACAATATTTGATTTTCCACATCCATTTGGACCAACAATCCCTGTTAGTCCTTCTTCTATTAAGAAATTTGTTTTTTCAGCAAATGATTTAAAACCAGTTAATTGGATTTTTTTAAATTCCATTCACTGATTTATAACATCTTTTCTATAGTTTTTTTTATATTTTTAAAGTTAAGCGATTTTTCGAACTTTTTATCATTTATAATTAAAGTAGGGGTTGCCTCAATTTTGTATTTTTTAACTCCACTGATTCGATCTTCAAGTATGTAATCCTCTAAATTTTTATTACTTAGGCATTCATCAACGTCTATTTGATATTTTTCTTTTTTCAATACACTCTTAATATTTTTATTAATTTCGGAAATACTATTTCCTTTAGCCCACTTTCCTTGTTCTTTAAATAAAAAGTGTAAAATTTCCGAGCTGCCATCATTTCTGCAATGAGAAATTATGGAAGCATTAAGTGCGGCTATATCCAAAGGAAAATTTCTAAATTCTAAACTTATTTTATTTTTGTCGATAAAGTTTTCTTTTAATTCAGGATATATATTTTTATGGAAATTAGCACAACCACCACAAGTAAGAGACTCGTATACGATCAATTTAATACTTGCTTTTTGGTTACCCTCTATAATTTTTTTTACACTTTCACTAGAATTTGCAGCGAAAACACTTGATAATAATATAAGGATACTAATTAATATTTTTTTCATTTTATTCTAAAAAATTTTTCAAATTCTAGTAAAGAATTTTTAATCTTCTCATTTTTAACAGTATATATTTTCTTAGAATAATTATTTTTTGTCACATGTTTTTTCTTTATATTTTTACCTAATATTTCTTTTTCGAATGTTTCAATTTTAATAGAGTTAACAGCTTCGTACCCAAGGTATGAGTTTAATTTATCAATAATATTTTGCTTAGAATATTCTACATCAACCTCAGAACCTCTTGATACCATAATTTTTAATGTTTTTTTTTGAAACTGATCTATTTTTTTAATAGATTTTGGATAACAAATTTTAAAAAGATTTTCTCCGACAATAAATTTCCAGTTCTCCAAAACACTTGAGAAAGTTTCTCCTTTTCTTATTATAATTTTTTTAATACTTGTGGGTAAAGTATTTTTAAATGATCTTAAACCTTGAATGGATTTGTATCTCTGCTTAAAATTACGATTTATGCTCATATGAATAGTTTAAATATATCAAAAAAAATTCTTAAATGGTATGATTTTAATAAAAGGAATTTACCTTGGAGAAAAAAAATCTCAAGTAAGAATAGAGAATATTTCATTTTAGTAAGTGAATTCATGCTTCAACAAACCCAGGTTAAAACTGTTATCCCTTATTTTGAAAATTTTATAAAAACATTTCCTAATTTGAAATCATTAGCAAATGCAAGGGAACAAAGAGTTTTAAAAAATTGGGAGGGTCTTGGCTATTATTCAAGGGCTAGAAATCTAAAAAAAACTGCGGAAATATTATTAAAAGTCTTTAAAGGTAAACTTCCAAAAGATATTGAAACTCTTAAATCCCTTCCTGGTATCGGAGAGTATACATCAAGATCAATCATGGCTATAGCGCATAATCAACCCTTTATTCCTATGGACGGTAATGTTGAAAGAATAATTAAAAGGGTTTTTTTACTTAAAACAAAAAATGAAATATCTAAAGAAAATCTTATTAAAAAAAAATTATTTTTCAATATATCTCAAAGATCAAGTGATTATGCACAAGCGATTATGGAAATAGGCGCGATAGTTTGCAAACCTCTTACGCCCTTATGCAATATTTGTCCTTTAATTCAAAATTGCAAAGCATTTAAAAAAAAAGATTTTCTAATTAGGAATAAACCCAAGCTTAATAAAATAAAATATTTTCAGGCAAATGTTTATAATTACAAAAATAATTATTTGTTAGTCAAAAATAATAAATTTAAGTTTCTTAAAAATCTTACTATTTTTCCTATGAAAGAGATAAATAAAGAAAAATTTAGACTATCGGTGAAAAATAAAATTAATATAAAAATGTCTAATATGAATATGAAAATAATTATAAATAAATATAAAAAAAAAAAAAATAATTGGGAAGAATTCTATTTTATTGAATAAATCAAATTCAAGAAAGTATATTTTGCCCTCATTCACAAAAAAAATTTTTAACTCTTTATCTCATTCCTAATGAAAAATATTGCGATTATAGGAGCTGGTATTTCAGGTTTGTTTCTTGCGAACCTTCTAGAGAAAGATAGAAATTATTCATATAAGATTTTTGAAAAAAAAAATTCATTAGATCTGAAGGATGGATATGGGATACAGTTATCTGTAAATAGTATCAAGTTATTAAATAAAATAGGTTTTCAAAACATTAACGCTAGCGATGTTTCTTTTCCAAAAAAAGTAAATTTTTATACCGCTAAAAATTTAAAAAAAATAAGTACTATCGATTTATCAAGATACAATGATGATAACAATCGTTATACAACTCTAAAAAGATCAAAACTTATTGAATTTCTTTTGATGAATATTCCAAAAGAAAAGCTAGTTTTTAATTCAAATCTATTAGATATAAAAAATAAAGATAGACTAATATTATCTTTTGAAAACAATGCTAGTGAAGAATTTGATTACTTGGTAGCTGCAGATGGGATCTATTCAAAAACTAAAAAAATTTTATTTGAAAATCATGCTTTACCTAAATATTTTAATTCTATTGCTCTCAGAGGAAAAATAAATAATTTTAATGACTATGATATCTCGATGTATTTAGGATCAAATTTTCATTTTGTGATCTACCCTGTTAATCAGAATAATGAGTTTAACTTTATTTTAGTTGTTAGAAAAAAATTACCTCAAGATAAGATATTAAATGAAAAGTTACTTAACGATAGCAATTTTATAAATAATATAATTAATGATGTCACTTTAAATTCAAAAATTAATTTGGCTGATATTTTGAAAGAAATTAAATGTTTTCCAATTTTTGTAAGTAAAAAAATAAAATTACCTAAATCAAAAAACATTTTTTTAATTGGTGATGCATTTTATTCTTTCCCTCCATCTTTTGCTCAAGGTGCATCGCAGTCTATAGAGGCAGCAAGTGATCTTTTAAATAGTTTGGAAAATGATTCTGTAAATTATTATAAAAAGAGGGTTATAAAAACAAAACAAATAAACTTTAGATCTTCACTTAACCATTTTGCTTTTCATTTATCTAATCCGATAAATGTTTTTTTTAGAAATATATTTCTTAAACATTTTTCTAAAAATAAGATTTTTTTGGAAAACTATTTAGGAAAAATCTATAATGATTAATTTCTTGGTATTAAACGTTGCCTGAGCTCATCAATGGGTTTTAAACTGTTACCTGATTGAAAGTGCCAATAAGTCCAACCGTTACAGCTTTCAGATCCAAGTATTTGAGCAGCAACTTTATGAATTGATCCTTCACTATGTTTATGTTTTATACTTCCATCAATCATTACTTTTGCATAAACTTTTTTCTTCTGATCATATATTTCTGTTCCCGGTTTAATTACACCTAATTCAATTAATGATCCAAAAGGAATTCTAGGTTTTAACTTGTTATTTTTAATTGTGTCTAAATATTCATCCATGATCTTATTTGTATTTCTTATCCTCTTATAAGCAGCTTCAAAATATTGTCTTTCTCTCTCAATTCCAAAATAGGATCGACCTAATTTTTTTGACACTACAGATGTTGTTCCTGATCCTAAAAAAGGATCTAAGATAAAATCATTTTTATTTGAAGAAGCCAAAATAATTCTATAAAGTAACGCTTCAGGTTTTTGTGTTGAATGAATTTTTGTGCCATTTTTTTTTAATCTTTCTTTTCCATTACATATAGGTAAATTCCATGTTGATCTCATTTGTACATCGTCATTGAAAGATTTCATAGATTGGTAATTAAAAGTGTATTTAGATTTTTTACTTTTTGATGCCCAAATTAATGTCTCATGAGCATTTGTAAATCTAGTTCCTCTAAAATTAGGCATAGGATTGTTTTTATTCCAGATTACATCATTTAATATCCAAAAGTCTAAATCTTGAATAATTTTTCCAACTCTAAATATATTATGGTAACTTCCAATTACCCAAATAGAACCATCTTTTTTTAATACTCTTTTACATTCGCTTAGCCATTCTTTTGTGAAATTATCGTATGATATAAAACTTTCAAATTGATCCCATTTGTCATTTACAGCATTTACCTTTGATCTATCTGGTCTTATTAAATTATTTTGCAGTTGCAAATTATAAGGAGGATCAGCAAAAATAAGATCAAATGTTTCTGCAGGTATTTTTTTTAGTTCTTTAAGAGTATCTCCATTGATAATTTTATTATATAAATTACGAGTATTCATTTTCTAAAAGATAATTAGACTCTAGGTTAGATTCCACGTCAACCAGAGATTGAACAAAATGATCTCTTCTTGTAGTAACTTTTAACTAAGACTCAATATGTTGTGTATAGGCCTGAATGTTTTTCTGTGGTGCTTCGTTATACCAAACTTTTTAATTGCCTTTAGATGATGTTTGGTTCCATAACCTGCATTTTTATCCCAGCCATATTTTGTAAAATTTTTTGCCAGTTTAGAAATAAGTCTATCTCTCGCCACTTTTGCGATAATTGATGCTGCTGAAATCTCGGGTATTTTTTGATCACCTTTAATTACATATTTTAGATTATAACCGTTCATCTTTGGTAATTTATTACCATCAATTAATATCAACGATGGTTTTAGCTTAATTTTTTTAATAGATCTTTTCATGGCTAATAAACTTGCGTTTAAAATATTTAATTTTTCAATTTCTCTTAGAGACGCAGTACCAATGGCCCACAAACATTTCTTTTTGATATATTTTTCTAAATTAATTCTTTTATTTTTTGAAAGTTGTTTTGAATCTTTAAATTTGTTTTTATCTACACTTTTTTTGAAAATTATAGTAGCAGCAAATACCGGACCAATTAAACTTCCTCTTCCAACCTCGTCTACCCCAGCTATAAACTTTTTCATTAAATTTTAATTTTCAATTCATCTATTTTTTTTTTTATAATTTTTAAATCAGACCAAGAAAACTTTTTTTGTTCTGGCTGTCTTAATAAGTAAGCAGGATGAAAAGTTATAATCGATAAATATGTTTTGTTATGAATTATAATTTCTTTCCATTTACCTCTCTCTTTAGATATTTTAATTTTATTCCCAAATAAAGATTCCATAGCGGTACTGCCCATTAAAATAAGTATTTTAGGGTCTATAATAGAAATGTGTTCTTTTAAAAATACTGAGTATCTATCAATCTCATCTAACTCTGGTTTTCGATTATTGGGAGGTCTATAATTAACTACATTTGAAATATAAATCCTATTTCTATTTAATTTTATTGCTGCTAGCATCTTATTTAATAATTTTCCGGCATCTCCGGTGAATGGCTTGCCAGAATCATCTTCTTTCTCACCAGGTCCTTCTCCAACAATCATAATATCTGAGGAAATATCCCCATCAGCAAAAACCATATTTTTTGCATTTGATTTCAGTCTACAATCTTTAATTGAGTGAATCTTGTTTTTTAGTAAATTAAGAAGCTCATTTTTCCCATTATTGCTATTAGTATTTTTAATTCTTATTATAGGTTTATTTGAAAAATCATATTTAATATCAAATGAGCGGTCTAACTCAGAGCTTAATTTGTCATTTTGATTTTTCTTTTCTAAAGTCATAAAATTATTATATGAGAATTTTAATTATTTTTATTTTATTTTTAAGTTTATATCAGACTAATTTATATGCAAATATTGATAATGAAAAAAAATTCAACCCTAAGTATTTATCCAAATACTTTTCCGGTCTTGTCTCTTTTGATAATCAAGAATTTGAAAAGTCTTATAGATTTTTTAATTCATCTAAAACTTTAATTTCTAAACATAATCAATTTTTAAAGGCGTATATATTTACCCTAATTGCCAATAATAAATTTTCATATGCTATTAATAAAGTTAAACTTTCAAGGAATAAGGAGTATTCAAATTTTTTTGAAGGGGAATTACTTTTAATTCTGGACTCTATTAAAAGAAAAAAATTTAAACAAGCATCTAAATTTTTAGAAAATCTAAGTAACTATAAAGATCAAGGAACTTATCAGTTTATAATTTTTGAAACCTTAAAAAGTTATAACGATCTATTTATTTCAAAAAAATTTAAAAAAAATACAGATTTTGGTAGAATAAGCGAAATAAATGATGCATTTCAAAATTGTTATTTAGGCACACCCCTTACTCAAATTTATTTTGAGAAACTAATAAACACTTCTGAAGATTATTCTAGATATAAATACTTTTACCTACAATATCTTATAAACAACAATGAATTAAATTTAGCAATAGAGACATCGAGCAATATAAATCATTTAGAAAGCAATCTTTTATTATTACAGGCTAAAACTTGGATTGATAAAAAGAATTTTAACAAATTTAATGAAAATTTTTTGTGCAATAATGAAGATAATTTGTTATCTGAATTTTTTTTTCTAATATCCAACTTATATTCAACAGATGAGAATTACGTTTTATCTGAATTTTACCTAAAAATTTCTAATTATTTAAATCCTAATTTTTATTTTAATACTATTCTTGAAGTGGATAATTTATATGTAAACGAGCAATATATAAAAGCACAAAATACTTTGGATAAATTACCTGATAATGCAGAAGTTTACAGTTGGTATAAAATTAGAAAGAAAACGCAAATTTTGTCAAAAATAGAAAGCAAAAAAAAATCACAAAGTTATATAGATGCTGAACTAAAAAAAATAGATAAACCTAGTCTTAAAATCTTATATGATGCGGCCAATATATATAAAAGTTTGAAAAATTATAATAAAGCAATTGAATTTTATACAGCCGTTTTATTAAATTTAAAAAAAGACTCCGAGGTTCGTTCAGATGTTCTTTATAGAAGAGGGGGGAGCTACGAGAGAATGAATGATTACAAAAAATCAGATCAAGATTTTTTTGAAGCACTTAAAATTAATCCAGAAGCTCCTCACGTTTTAAATTATTTAGCTTATAGCTGGCTGGAAAGAGATTACAAAATTAATGAAGCAATGATTATGCTTAAAAAGGCATATCAGCTAAGAAAAGAAGATCCTTATATCATAGACTCTATAGGTTGGGCATATTATTTAATAGGAGATTTTATAAATGCAGAAAAACTTATTATACAAGCCGTCATGCTAATGCCAGATGATCCAATAGTTAATGATCATTATGCAGACATTTTATGGAAATTAGATAGAAAAATTCAAGCAAGATATTTTTGGCAATATGTTTTAAAACTAGATGAAACAAGTGATGAAATGAAAGAAGAAGTCTCAAGAAAAATTTTAAATGGTCTGTCAAATATTTAAAAAATGAAAAAAATTAGATCTTATGCAAAAGTAAACGCATCAATTAATATTTTGGGTAAATATAAAAATAAATTGCATAAAATCGAAACATTTTTTTTTTTTATAAATTTATTTGATGAAATTTATATTTCTGAAAAAAAAACATCAGATCATAGGGTATTTTTTTCTGGAAGATTTTCAAAGGGAATTGAAAAAAATAATACAGTAGTTAATCTATTAAAAATATTGGAAAAGGAGGGAGCGTTAAAAAAAAAATTTAATATTAAAATTATAAAAAAAATACCAACAAAATCTGGTCTAGGAGGGGGATCAATGAATGCAGCAAGTTTGATTAATTATTTCGTAAAAAATAAAATAATAAAAATAAGTAAGTTAAAAATTATTAAAATTTGTGATAAAATTGGATCTGATGTAGTTCTAGGATTAGATGATAAATTACTAAAAAAAAAGAAAAATACTTATTTTAGAATGCTTAAAACTAATTTTAAGTTAAATTGTGTTCTAATAAAACCAAATTTTGGTTGTTCCACAAAATCCATTTATAAAAAGGTAAATTTTTTTAATAAACCATATATGAATCGCAATGAATTTAGAATTTTTACACTAAAAAAAATTAAATTATTAAATAATGATTTACAAAAAATAGTTTTTAAAAAGCATCCTAAACTTCATAAAATACAACAAAACCTCGAAAAATGTGAGAAGATTTTCTTGTCTAGAATGACTGGCTCAGGATCATGTATCGTTGGTTACAGTGATAGCAAAAAAGGCTGTTTAAATGCGTTAAAATTAATAAAAAAAAAATATAAAAATTATTGGTGTATTCAGGCAAAAGCTATATAAATTTTTATTTAATATTAGGTAAAAACAATTTTGGGGCGTAGCCAAGTGGTAAGGCAGCGGTTTTTGGTACCGCCATCCTAGGTTCGAATCCTAGCGCCCCAGCCAATTATGAAAAATTTATTAAAATTTATCTTTAAGAATTCAAATAATATAAATAGTAAAAATCTACAATTTGAAAAAATTAAATTTGAAAAAGGTGCAAGTCAAATCTTTGATGCAATCAAAGAATATTCAGAGACCAGTGAGGTTAGATACGTAGGTGGATGCATAAGGAGAATTTTAAGTAATGAAAATGTAGATGATATTGATTTAGCAACAAACTTAAATCCGGATGAAATATGTAAAGCTTTAGAAAAAAAAAAAATTAATTTTTATAAAACAGGCTATCTGCATGGAACAATCACAGCAAATATTGGCAAAATTAACTTTGAAATTACATCATTAAGAGAAGATATATCAACTGATGGAAGAAGAGCAGTGGTAAAATATTCTAAGGATTGGAATAAAGATGCATTAAGGAGAGATTTTACAATTAACGCTATTTATTCGGATATTGATGGAAATATATTTGATCCTACAAATGGAAAAAAGGATCTAGAAGATGGAAATGTAAAGTTCATAGGGAATGTTGAGGAGAGAATAAAAGAAGATTATTTAAGAATCGTAAGATATGTGAGATTTTTTTTAAATTATAGCAAATATGATCATGAACAGAATGTTAAAAAAGTAATAAAAAAAAATATCCAGGGTATAAAAAGACTCTCGAATGAGAGAATTTTAGGCGAATTAAAGAAAATTATTAAGACTAAAAATTTTTTGAAACTTCTGAGTGATGAATTTTCTAAAGAAATATTACTGCTTGTTATTCCTCAGATAGTAAATCTTGATGTTTTAAAAAATATTAAAAAAGATAGAGAAGAATTATTTAATTCAAAAGATACATTATTCATTATAGCTTTGTTAATAATTGATGATACTGATAATACTGATTTTTTCTTATTCAAATTTAATTTATCTAATCTTGAAAAGAAACGTATTCTATTTTTAAAAAATCATTTTATCAGATTAAACGATAAAAGTTTCTTTTCTGAATATAATTTATTAAAAATATATTATTTTTATGGTATAGAGTATTTAATAGATCTGATAGATTTTAAGCTACTGACTTCTAAAATACACAACAAAAAAATTTCAAATATTAAAAATCTAATTGTTCAAAAAGATAAACCAATTCTTCCAATAAAAGCTAAAGATTTAATTGAAAAATTTAATCTTAAAGAAGGTAAAGATTTAGGTTTAAAAATGAAAAAAATTGAAGAAACATGGATAGATAATAAATTTAAAATTTCAGACAGCGAAATAGCTGGAATTGTTAGAAATTAAACATATTTTACATCTATAATTTCAAAATTTTTTAAACCTGCAGGGGTTGAGATTTCTACTAAGTCACCTTTTGATTTTCCAATCAATCCTTTACCTATCGGTGATTTAAAAAAAAGTAATTTATTTTTTAAATCTGCCTCATCTTTGCCTACAATTTTATAATTTATTTTTTCTTCTGTATCTAAATTTTTTAAAAAAACAGTTGATCCAAAAATTACTTTCCCATCATTGCTTAATTTACTTATATCTATAACATTTGCTATAGCGATTGTATTTTCTATCTCCTGAATTCTTCCTTCGTTATGAGATTGTTGTTCTTTAGCAGCGTGGTACTCAGCATTTTCTTTTAAATCGCCATGTGATCTTGCTTCGGAAATTGCTGCAACAATTAGAGGTCTTTTTTTTTCTTTTAAAAATACTAATTCTTTTTTTAAATCCTCAAGTCCTTTTAATGTAATTGGTTCTTTCTCCATTTCATTTCCATTTTGCAATTGGAGGTAGCGACATTAATATTCCATCAATGTTTCCACCGGTTTGTAATCCAAACTTAGTTCCTCTATCATACAATAAGTTAAATTCAACGTATCTTCCTCTTTTTAAAAATTGTTTTTCTTTATCATTTTTGTCCCATTTTTTCTTTTTTTGCTTATTTATAGTTTCTTCGAAAATGTTCTTAAACGTTAATCCTACATCTCTTACGAAAGAAAAATCTTTTTCCCAATTATTTTTCTTATAGTCAAAAAAAATTCCACCAATTCCTCTGATTTCTTTTCTATGCGGCAAATAAAAATATTTATCACACCATCTACTATATTTTTTGTAATAGTTTTTATTGTGATTGTCGCAGGTTTTTTTTAAAGTTTTATGATACCATTTTTTATATTGCTGATCAACTTTACTTGGAGTTACATCTATGCCACCTCCAAACCAACCATAAGAGGTATATATAAACCTCGTATTAAAGTGCATTGCAGGTATATTTGGATTTTTCATATGCATCACCACAGATATTCCTGAAGCCCAGAATTTTGAACTTTTTGCTGTACCTGGTAATTTATTTTTAAATTTTTTTGACAAGTTTCCATAAACTTCAGAAAAATTTACTCCAACTTTATCAAATACTTTACCGTTTTCTAAGATACGATATTCACCACCGCCTTCATTTTTCCCCCCCCCTCTGAACCATGTTTTAGATTTAAATTTTTGTTTTTTTTCAATTTGTTCGATTTCTCTACATATTACATCTTGTAAAATCTTGAACCAATTCCTACATAATTTTTTTTTTATCTCAGGTTCCATTTTAATTAATAATTTGACGTAGATTTTCAGAAAGGGTGATAGCAACACTCGTAGAAACATTTAATGATCTTTTATTTTTAATCATTGGAATTCTTAATTTATATTTAATTTTCTCATGGATTACATTAGGTACACCTGCACTTTCTCTGCCAAAAAGAATTGTATCGCCTTTTTTAAATTTGAAATTAGTATAATTTTTATCAGATTTAGTTGTCATTAAAATTATTCTGCTTTTTTTTTTTAATAAAAAAAAATCATCTATACTTTTATAGATTTTTATTTCTTTTTGATCTAAGTAATCCATTGCGACTCTTTTAAATCTTTTATCGCTTAATAAAAAGCCGCATGGTTCAATTATCTCTAATTTTGCACCTAAACAGGAGCATGTTCTGATTATCGCTGCTGTGTTCTGTGGAATATCTGGCTGATAAAGTGCAATTTTGGTCATTATTTCAGACTTTTTGTGTGTCATTCTTTCCATAGATTTATCTTTTTTTTCTCATAAGAAATCATATATAGATCAATAATTATAAACAACAAATGTCTGATAAAAAACCTAATAGAAGAGACTTTTTAACCACAGTAACTGCTGCAACAGGTGCCGTGGGAGTTGGAGCAGTAGTTTGGCCACTTATTGATCAAATGAACCCCGATGCATCTGTTAAAGCTTTGGCGAGTACGGAGGTCGATATAAGTCTGGTAGAACCAGGCCAGTCCATAACTGTGCTTTGGAGAGGAAAACCAGTTTTTATTAAAAGAAGAACGTTGGAAGAAATTGAAAAGGCAAGGCAGGTAAATCTTGAGGATTTAAAACATCCTGAAAAGGATGAAGATAGGGCAAAGAATCCAGAATGGTTAGTCATGCTAGGAGTATGTACTCACCTCGGATGTGTCCCTTTAGGAGATAAAGGTGAATATGGTGGGTGGTTTTGTCCTTGCCATGGATCTCATTACGATACTTCAGGAAGAATTAGAAAAGGCCCAGCACCAACAAATATGGAAGTTCCAAAGTATGAATTTGTCAATAGCAACACAATAAAAATTGGATAATTAAAATGAGTGATCATGAATATACGCCTCAATCTAAGTTCGGAAAATGGTTTAATGATAGGCTTCCACTTTTAACTCTAGCAAATCACTTAACTGATTACCCAACTCCTAAAAATTTAAATTATTGGTGGACATTTGGTGGAATATTAACTTTTTGTTTAATAACTCAAATTGTAACAGGTTTAATACTTGCAATGCATTATGTTGCGCATGCAGATTTAGCTTTTAGTAGTGTTGAGCATATAATGAGAAATGTAAATTATGGTTGGTTAATAAGATATGTTCACGCTAATGGTGCTTCAATGTTTTTTTTAGCAGTATATATTCATATATTCAGATCTCTTTATTATGGATCATACAAATCTCCAAGAGAGATTATATGGATATTAGGAATGATTATATATGTTTTAATGATGGCTGCTGCTTTTATGGGTTATGTATTACCTTGGGGGCAAATGAGTTTTTGGGGAGCAACTGTTATAACAAATTTGTTTAGCGCGATTCCTTTGGTTGGTGAGAGTATTACCACTTGGTTATGGGGAGGGTACTCAGTAGATAATCCAACACTAACAAGATTTTTTAGCTTACATTATCTAATTCCTTTCTTAATTTTAGGTTTAGTTGTATTGCATATTTGGGCTTTACATGTACCTGGCAACAATAACCCAATTGGAATTGATTTAAAAAAACCATCTAAAGACACTGTTCCATTTCACCCTTATATAGTAATTAAAGATTTGTTTGCTTTGTTAATTTTTTTAATCATATTTGCATTTTTTGTGTTTTTTTCCCCAAATATTTTAGGACATGCAGATAATTATATTGAAGCGAATCCGTTGGTAACACCTGCTCATATTGTTCCTGAATGGTACCTTCTACCTTTTTATGCGATTTTGAGATCTGTTCCAGATAAGTTATTAGGAGTGATAGCAATGTTTGGTGCTATTTTTGTGTTAATTATTCTTCCATGGTTAGACACCTCAAAGGTGAGATCTACAATATTCAGACCCTTATATAAACAATTTTACTGGTTCTTAATCGCAGATGTTCTTATACTTGGTTACGTTGGAGCTATGCCCGCAGAAGGATTATATCTTTTAATTGCAAGAATAGGTACTGCTTATTACTTTGCCCACTTTTTAATCATACTTCCAATCCTTGGTTATAAGGAAAAAACTTTAGAAGTACCTTTAAGCTTAACAGATCCAGTGTTGGGAGGGAGCTACAATCCATCTTTTGTCAAAAATAAAAAAGACAAAATATGAAAAAAATATTTTTAAGTATTTTAATTATATTTTTTTCATTTACCGCATCTATAAACTTGAATGCAGCCGAGGAGGGCGCCAAACCTTTAAGTCCAGGCTGGGGTTTCAAAGGTTTCTTGGGAAAATTTGATAGAGGCTCTCTTCAAAGAGGTTATCAGGTCTACAATGAGGTATGTGCAGCATGCCATTCTATGAAATATTTAAGTTATAGAAATCTCTCTGAACCTGGTGGACCACAATTTTCAGTGGAGGAAGCAAAAGCTATAGCTTCAAACTTTGAAGTTACTGATGGACCAAATAATGATGGTGAAATGTTTACTAGACCTGCAAGATTGTCAGATAAGTTTGTCAATCCATACTCAAATGAAAAAGAGGCAGCTGCAGCAAATGGAGGCGCCTATCCACCGGATATGTCTGTTTTAGTTAAAGCCAGAAAAGGTGGGGCAGATTATATTTATTCTGTTTTAATGGGTTATGAGGAACCACCAGAGGGAATAAGTTTAGATGATGGTGTTTATTATAACAAGTACATGACAGGAAACAAAATAAGAATGTCAAATCCTTTAATGGACGATTTAGTAGAATACAACGACGGAACAAAAGCATCTATTGATCAAATGGCCAAAGATGTCACAACTTTTTTGGCGTGGGCTGCAGAACCATCTCTTGAAACAAGACACAAAATTGGATTTAGAGCTATAATATATTTGATAATTCTTACAATCTTAGTTTATTTTACGATGAAAAAAATTTGGTCACGTATTGAAACGAAAGTTTAAAATATCTCCATCCTTTACAATATAATCTTTGCCTTCTAGCCTCATTTTTCCATTCGCTTTTGAATTTATCCAACCATTATTTTCCACAAAATCTTTATAAGAAACAGTTTCAGCTCTTATAAATCCCTTTTGAAAATCTGTATGAATAATTCCAGCAGCATAAGGTGCGGTAGAATTTTTCTTAATATTCCAAGCTCTAGTTTCCTCTGGTCCAGACGTGAAGAAAGTATCTAATTCTAAAAGTTTAAAACTTTTTTTTATTAAACTATTTAAACCAGTATCTTTAATTTTAAGAATTTCCATATAATTCCTTTTTTCAGACTCCTCTAATTGATTTATTTGATTTTCGATTTCCGCTGATATAAGAATTGTATTTTCTACACCATATCTTTTTATAAATGACTCGGTATATTTATTTCCATTGGGAAGACTTTTTTCATCTACATTACAAACGTATATATTTGGTTTAGTAGACAATAACCCACAATTTTTAATTTCTTGTAGCTCGAAATGATCTTCTAAATTCTTGATATTTTCTTCTTCGTTAATATATTTTAGAGCCATTTCAAGAAGTTTTGCTTCATCTTCATTAAGATTTTTTTTATTTTTTTTATCTATTCTTTTTTGTATCGACTCTATATCGGCAAGCTCCATTTCTGTTTTAATAATTTCCATATCTCTTATTGGGTCAACTGATGAGTTAACATTCTGAATATTTTCGGAATCAAAACATCTTGTTAAATGAATAATAGCATCTACCTCTCTTATATGAGATAAAAATTTATTCCCAAGACCTTCACCTTTTGATGCGCCTTCAACTAGGCCGGCAATATCTACAAACGAGATAGTATTTTGTATTTTTTTTTTTGACTCCGAAATTTTTATCAATCTATCAAGTCTTTCATCAGGAATTGGTACAACCCCAATATTTGGTTCAATCGTGCAGAATGGAAAGTTTGCTGCTTGTGCTTTACTTGAGTTAGTTAACGCGTTAAATAATGTTGATTTACCAACATTTGGTAAACCAACTATACCACATTTTAATCCCATTACTTATTATTAACGGTGCTTGAAAATAAGTCTAATTTTTTATCAATAAGCATAGAAAGGTATTCAGTTATATTGATTGTAATTTCTTCAAGTTTTTTCTGCTCGTCCTCATTAAAATTGTCAAGTACATAATCTGAAACTGATATTTTTTTATCAGGCTTTCCTATCCCTATTCTTACCCTTGAATAATCTTTTCCAATAAATTTATCTATTGATGCAATTCCATTATGTCCAGCATCAGAACCACCTTTTTTTGCTTTTATTTTTCCAAACTCAATATCTAGATCATCGTGGAATACAACGACATTGTTTGGTTCAATTTTAAAATATTCTAACAATTCTCTAATGCAAATCCCTGAGTTGTTCATAAACGTTAAAGGCTTAATTGCATACACTTTTTGATTTCCAATACTTCCTGTTGTTAAAAGTCCTTTAAATTTTGGTTTTTGTTTAGACAATCCAAATTCTTTATTAATAGAATCTATAATTTTGAAACCTATATTATGTCTATTATTTTCGCTGTTCGGAGTTGGATTACCTAATCCTACAAAAAGTAGCATAATTTAATTAATATATTTAAAAATCACTATTTCTTTTCTGACGGATTTTTTGGATCATCTTTTTTGTCAGCTTCTTTAGGTTTTTCACTACCTTCTTTTTTATCTTTGTCCGACGCTTCTGCTGTAGTTGCTCCATCAGTTCCTTCTGCCGCTTCTCCCTCGGCAGTAGCTTCTTCTGAAGGTTTTTCAGGTTCTTTAACAATAGTTGGAGCCGCAACAGTTGCTATTACAAAGTCTCTTCCTTGAATTGTTGGTGAACAATTCTCAGGTAAATTTATTGATGATATTTTTATACTTGATCCTATATCAAGATTGTCTAAATCTACAACTAATTCAGTTGGTATATTCTCAGTACTACATTTAAGCTCAACTTTCCTTCTAACAATGTTAAGCACTCCACCTCTTTTTAAACCTGGGGATTTATCATTATTAATAAATTTGACAGGAATTTCTAGAATAATTTTTGAACCTTTTACGATCCTTAAAAAATCCATGTGTATTGGTTCATCATTTACTACATCAAATACAACATCTCTTGGAAGAACATTTTCTTCTTTACCATCTAATTTTAAAGAAATTACACTAGATAAAAAGTTTTCATTTTGTATTAAAATATTTACTTCCTTTTTATTTACTGAAATTTTTTGATTTTCAATTTTGCCACCATAAACAATAGCTGGCACAAATCCTTCTCTTCTTAAATTATTTGTTTGGCCTTTTGTCTCAGTTTTTCTAGAGTTTGCTTGTATTGTATTCATAAATTTTTCGATTTTTAACTTAAGATAATAAAATTTACAAGTGTTATTTAAATAAATCAGATACAGAAGTAGAATTTGAAATCCTTTTTATAGCTTCACCTACTAGGTTTGATATAGATAATACCTCAATATTTTTGGCTTTTTTAACTTTATTACCACTTTCAATGGTATCAGTGATTATTAAATTTTTTATTGTGGACTTCAAAATTTTATTAACTGCATCACCACTAAGCACACCATGAGTAACATATACATGAACTTCTTTTGCTCCTCTATCTTTAAGAGCTTTTGCTGCATTAACTATAGTGCCACCCGAGTCAATAATATCATCAACCATTATACATGTTTTATTCTTAACATTACCGATTACATTCATTACTAATGATTTTCCTGGAGCTGATCTTCTTTTATCAACAATTGCTAGTCCAACATTTAGCATTTTACCTAAAGCCCTAGCTCTAGCAGTACCCCCAACATCTGGTGCAACACAAATAAGATTTGTTGTTTTCAATTTTTTCTTAATATGTCTTGCAAAAATTGGTGTTGCAAAAAGATTGTCCACTGGGATATCAAAAAAACCTTGAATTTGACCTGAGTGCAAATCAACAGTAACAACTCTGTCGGCACCTGCTTTAGTTATTAGGTTTGACACAAGTTTTGCTGAAATGGAAGTTCTTGGAACAACTTTTCTATCTTGTCTTGCATAACCAAAGTAAGGAACAACAGCTGTTATATTTTTAGCTGACGATCTTTTAAGCGCGTCAATACATAATAACAACTCCATTAAATTGTCATTAGCTGGTGAAGATATAGATTGAATTACAAATATGCTGTTACCTCTTATGTTTTCGTTAATTTCTATATAAATTTCTCCATCTGCAAATTTTTTTATACTTGAGTTAACTAGTCGATTTTTTAAAAAAACTGAAATTTTTTGACTGAGTTTCTTGTTACTATTACCAGTTATAATTTTCATTTTTTTTGAAGGATACTTTATTTAATCATAATTATAGATATATTTCTACCATAATCGTTAAAACCATTTTTCAGTGATCTTCTTGCACTAAATAAATTGTTTTTTATATTAAAGGTATCTTTTTTAATAACGTCGACCTGGTCTATTCCAGCACTATTTAATTGATCAACTATATACCCTTGAAGATGAAAAAATATTTTAGTTTTTTTTCTAACAAAAAATTTTTTATTTTTTAAATTTTTTTTTAAGAATTTTTTTTTAAAATCATGTTTAACTTCATAACTTTTTTTATCAATTGTTGGTCCTATTGCTACTATTATGTCTTTTTTTGAGCTTCCATTATTAACAAAGCAGGACACCATATTTTTAATAATTCCCTTTAATGCCCCCTTCCATCCAGCGTGAGCAACTCCAATAATTTTTTTTTTTATATCTAAGAATATCACCGGTGCACAGTCCGCTGTCAAAACAGCTAAAGCAACTCCTTTCGTTCTTGTTAACGAACCATCTCCTTTCAGTCTTTTTTTAAATTTTTTTTTAAAAAAAAAAATCTTCTTACTATGAATTTGATTATTGAATATAATCTTGTTAGATTGACAACCTATTTTTTTACTTACTAATTTTATATTATCTCTGACTTTATTATCTTTGTCGTTTGAGCCAAATCCACAATTTAAGCTTTTATAAATTCCATCAGATATACCACCTCTGGATCCAAAAAAACCATGGCTTATAAAATTATATTTTTTCAATTTTTTAGATAAGATCATTTAAGTGCAAGTTTAAAATTATTTTTTTTTTTACACACAAAAACTACTTTAAATAACTCCCCCATGTGCCTTGGATCTATCAATCTTCTTAATCTAAAATAAATGTTTGCTTTTTCTGAAAATCTTGATTGTTTAGACAAATTTTCAGCTCTATTTTCTATACCAAGTTTAGAAAGAAAAGCACCTTGTGTAGTAACTCCTCCTATTTTAAGGTCAAAATTTTCAATCATACTTTTAAATAAATTGTAATTAGGAACATAAGTTATATCTGCATCTCCAACATTTTCAAATATACTATTTTTTTTATGATTTTTTATACTCTGGACAGTATCTTTCATTTTTTTATTATATTCAAAGTAATCAACTATTAAGATACCTCCATTTGTTTTTTTAATTTCTGCAGATATTTCTTTAAGTGTTCGATATAATAAAGGAGAGAATTCAATAATATCTTGTCCGTTGGACATTTTAAGATTAAATTTATTTTCAATTTTATAAATATCGATTTTTTTATACTCGAAACTCTTACTTTTGAAATTAATATATTTTTCAAACCATTTTTTATTTTTTTTATAAAATTGCTTAATAGGAAAAGAATCAATAAATTCGTTACATACAAATAAGTTGGTATTTTTATTCAATTGATTAAAGCGATTAATCCATTTTACATTCAGTTTTTTTAATTTTTTCATTTGTATTTTTTTTAGTAACGGGCTTTTTTCATAAATATAAAATTCAATTTTGTTGTTGTATAATTTTAGTTTTTGAATTGTTTTAATTATTTGAAAAGTCATCTCACCATTTCCAGCACCTAATTCAATAATATTTATTGATTTTTGCTTTTTCAAACTTCTCCAAAAATGTATTATCCAAATAGTTATCATCTCAGAAAATAAAACAGATATATTTGGAGCTGTAATAAAATCACCTTTGCTCCCAAAAGGATTTTTTTTCATGTAATACCCTCTTTTTTTATCGTACAAGGCAAATTCAATATATTTATCTATAGGAAGGGATTTTTTAATTTGCATCTGCTCTTTTGACATTTAAAATAATTATACCCGTTATAAAAAAAAGTATGCTTAGCAACTGTCCCATTGTCAGATTAAATATTAAATAACCTAGATGAGCATCTGGTTCTCTAAAAAATTCTATTGAATATCTAAAAATTGAATAAAATATTAAAAATAAGGCTGATGTAGTGCCTTGGATATTTGTTAATCTTTTGAAAAAAAAATTTAATAAAATAAATAGAACTACCCCTTCAAAAAAAGCTTCATATAGTTGGGACGGATGTCTTAGAGATTGATCAATTTTTGAAAAATTAACAGAAAATAAAAAATCTGTTTTTTTGCCATAAAGTTCAGAGTTAATAAAATTTGCTATTCGCCCTAAAAACAATCCTATAGGTGCCACTAAACAAATATAGTCTAAAAAAACGAAAAATTTTAAATTATTTTTTTTTATAAAAAAATAATTAGATATAATAATGCCAAGAACTGCTCCATGAAATGACATTCCCCCATTCCATATCATAATTATCTCTGAGGGATTATTAAAAAAATATTCTGGATTATAAAAAAAAACATAGCCTAATCTCCCCCCAGCTATTAATCCAATAATTATAAAAGTTATGAAATCGTCAAATTTTTTGGACAGATTTTCATCATTTGATAATTTTTTTTTACAAATATACCATCCTATTATAATACCGAAAATATATGCTAAAGAATACCATCTTATTTCAATAGATAGAACACTAAAGGCTACTGGGTCAAAATTATTTGTAAACATTGGTTAAAAATTATTATAAATCTATATAGTTAAAAAAAAAATAGATTCATGTCAAAATCAAAAATTTTACTAGACCAATTAGCTAAATTAGTTGAAAAAGGACTTGTTAATTATAAAGATTTATCATCTGAGATCTCAAATATTTTAAAATCTAAAAGAGATGACTTTATATTTAATATGAGATTAACTAGTAAAGAGGAAACAGATATACTTAAAAAAAGAGTAGAAATTTTGGAAAAAAAATTATCAACCAGCAAAAAAAAAACTAAGAAGGTAAAAAAATCCTAACTTTTAGTCCTCCTAATTTTGACTTTTCAAGCTTTATATTGCCTCCGTGGGACCTTACGATATCTGAGGATATTGACAACCCTAAACCTACACTAGATTTAGTTTCAGCTCTACTTTTATCAATTTTATAAAAAGGTTTAAAAACATTTTCATATTCATTTTTTGGTATTCCAGGACCATTATCATCAACAGAAACAAATATATTATTTTTAACTTTATCTATTTTAACTTCTATCTTTTCTGAATATGTTATTGAATTATTAATTAAGTTACTTATGCATCTTTCAATTTGTCCCTTTCTTCCATCAAAATAAATCCTATTTTTTTTTTCAAATTTGATTTTTTCATTATTATATTTTTTCAAAATTAAAGTAATTAATTCTGTTAAATCAAATGTTTCTGTGTTTTCATCGGCGCCAAGTCTTGCAAATTGAAGATATTCATTAAGCATTTTTTCCATCTCATTTATATCCCCTGATAGTTTTTTGCTGATACTTTTGTCACTTATAAATGCCATTTGTAATTTCATTCTGGTTAAAGGAGTTCTCAAATCATGGCTAATTCCTGAAAGCATTTCTGATCTTTGGTTTAAGTGTCTAGTTATTCTTTTTCTCATTTTATCAAATTCATAACCAGCTTTTCTAATCTCAAGAGCACCAGAAGGTCTAAACTCTTCAATTTTTCCACCTTTCCCAAATTTCTCTGATGCCTCTGCAAGTCTAATAATTGGGCGAGTTTGATTTTTCAAAAAAATTATCGCAATAGAAATTATTAAAATTGCTGGAAGGGTAATCCATAATCCAAATAATCTTGCCGAGGTGGTAACCAATCTTTCTTTTGGAACATAAAATTGAAAATAACCATTCTCATAAGAAATTCTAAGATCAATTAAATCTTTAAATGAAGTTGTATCAAACCAATAGTTAAACTTTTTTGATTTAAGTTCTCTTCTCAATGATCTATCCATTGGGCTAAACCATCTCTCAAGATCATCTTGAGGTATTATTTTGTTCTCTTCAAATTTTACATTGAAATCTAATGAAGATTTAAATAAATCAAGCACGAATTCCTTGTCAGCACCCTCGTTATCGTAAGCATTTATGAATGTTTTTATTTCTGATGCAAGCGCTCTTGTCATTCCTTTATTAGTTTTAATCCAAAGACTGTCAAAAAAAACAACTGAAATAGTTATTTGTAAAATAATTGTGGGTGCTGCTACAATTAATAATCCTCTATAAAATAACTGCTTAGGTAATAAATTTTTTATAAACCTATTCAAGCCATAAAACATATCCCTCACCTCTTATCGTTTGTAAATATTTTGGTTTTTTTGGATCTGATTCAATTTTTTTTCTTAATCTAGTAATAATTACATCGACTGATCGTTCCTTATCAAGCTTAATTATTTTTCCTATATTATCTCTTGAAAATATTTTACCTGGAGAAGATATCATTTTTTGAAGTATAGTTTTTTCAGTATGATTTATTTTAAATTCTTTATCATTTTTAAATACATACATCTTATCTAAATCAATACTTGCTTTTCCAAATTGATATATTTTCTCCTCTAAAACGATTTTTGTTTTATTGATAATATTTTTTATTCTAAGCAATAATTCTTTGGGCTCAAATGGTTTGGGTAAATAGTCGTCCGCTCCTATTTCTAATCCTTCAATTCTTTCACTCGCCTCACCTTTTGCAGTTAATAAAATTATTGGTGTAAAGATTTTATTTTTATTTTCACTTATAAATTGCAATCCATCCTTACCAGGCATCATTATATCTAGGATAATCAAATCAAATTTTACTATTTCAATTTTTTTTTGGGCGTCCTCTGCATCATATGCCGTTGAAACTAGAAAATTATTTTGATCAAGATATTTCTTAACCAAACTTCTAATACCTTCATCATCATCAACTACCAGGATATGATATTTATTTTCTATCATTAATTATTTTCTTAATAACATTATCAAAGTGTAAAACTTCTTTTGAGGTAGAGTTTAATAAAGCCCTATGTACTCTTTTCTTTTGTACTAGAAATATTTCATTAAATATTTTTTCTCCTTTTTCACTTAATTTTACATGTTTTACTCTAGTATCATGTGTGTCTCTATCAAATTTAATTGCATCTAATTTTATAAGATCTTTCAAAACTCTATTTAAGCTTTGTTTGGTGACCTTCAATTTCTTTAATATTTCTGAAATTGTAATACCATCGTATATAGAAACTGTTTGAAGTACTTTTTGATGTGCTAGGCCTAAAGAGTATTTATTTAGGACTTTTTTTGTGTCTGAGAAAGTTTCTCTGTAACAGATAAATATTTTTTCTATAAACTCTTTTAATTGATCGTCTTTTAAATATAAAAGTTCTTTCATATTGGTAAGTTATATTGACATATTATATATACAAAGATATTTTTTTATAAAAATAAAATTAATGATACCTTACGATAAAAGATCTGGAAAAATATGGTACAATGCTGAATTAGTTGATTGGCAAGATGTTAAATTACATGTTTTAAGCCATGGTCTTCATTATGCAAGTTGTGTTTTTGAAGGAGAGAGAGTTTATGACGGGGAAATTTTTAAATTAGAAGAACATACGTCTAGATTTTTTTATTCTGCCAAAAGAATGGGTTTTGAAATTCCTTATACTGAGAAACAAATTAATGATGCTTCAAAAAAAATAATTTCTGTACAGAATGTTAGTGATGGTTATGTGAGACCTATTGCCTGGAGAGGAAGTGAAATGATGGCAATATCTGCACAACAAACTAAAGTACATGTAGCTGTAGCAACTTGGGAATGGGGATCTTATTTTGATCCAAAACTAAAATTAGAAGGTATAAAATTAAATATATCAAATTGGAGAAGACCAGCACCAAACACAATTCCCTGGGATACAAAAGCTGCAGGACTTTATATGATTTGTACATTGTCCAAACACGAGGCAGAAAAACAAGGTTACACAGATTCAATGATGCTAGACCATGAAGGCAACATTGCTGAGGCAACAGGTGCTAACGTATTTTTTAAAGATAAAGATGGAAATCTTCACACACCTATTCCAGACTCGTTCTTGGATGGAATTACAAGGAGAACGGTCATAGATATTGCAAAATCTAAAAATATTAATGTTATAGAGAGAAAAATTAAACCAGAGGAATTATCAAATTTTGCAGGTTGCTTTTTGACTGGTACTGCAGCTGAAGTTACACCTGTATCTAAGATAGACAAATTTAGTTTCAAAGTGTGTAGTACAATTATTGATTTATCAGATAGCTATCAATTGACTGTTAGAAAAAAGAAGGCAGCTTAATTTTTATTGTCCTCAGATATTGCATGGTCAATACCTTTTCTAAGATAATCATAGCCAGTATACAATGTCAAAAAGGCTGAAAGCCACAAAAGCACAATACCAATTGTTTGTGCATTGTAATCTTGAAAATTGATTATTTTATTTCCTGTTTCGCCTGTAAGTAACATCGCTATAGCAAACATTTGTAAAAATGTTTTAAGTTTAGCTAAGCTTGAAACAGGTAAATTTATCTTACCCTTAGCTAAAAATTCTCTCAAACCTGATATTAAAATTTCTCTGGTAAGAATTATTATTGCAGCTATAACCTCAAAATTTTTTATTGTACCATTCATTACAAGAAGAATTAAAGCAGTTGCAACGATTATCTTATCAGCAATTGGATCAAGAAGCTCACCTAATTTTGACTCTTCTTTAAACATTCTAGCTAGTAATCCATCAAGAAAATCAGTGAAAGATGCTATAACAAATAAAAGGAATGGAAGTAAATCACCATAGAAACCTGGTAGAAAAAACGTAAATACAAATATAGGAACAATTATTATTCGTCCGATTGTTAGATAATTAGGAATTTTAAATTTCATTCGTGGAAATAATTATATATTTTTTTGGCAACTTTCTCTTCTACACCTTCAACTGATTTTATTTCGTCGAAACTGGCCGACTCAACGGCTCTCGCAGATCCAAAATGGTTCAATAAGGCTCTTTTTCTTATAGATCCTATGCCATCGATTTGATCTAAGAGTGACTTACTTATTCCTTTCTTTCTTTTGGCTCTATGAGCACTTATAGCAAATCGATGCGCTTCATCTCTAATTCTTTGTAAAAAAAACAGAGTAGGGTCATTTTTGGAGAATTTAAATTCTTTTCCATTGTTAAAAAAAGTTTCATCACCACTATTTCTAAATTTACCTTTAGCAATCGCAATTACTGGTATATCATGAAGACCTAGCTCATTCATTGTTTCTCTTGCAACAGAATATTGACCTTTTCCACCATCAATTAACACAAGGTCTGGAAGAGTCAGGTAATTATCTTTTTCTTGTACAGCTCTTCTAAATCTTCTGTTTAAAACTTCTTTCATCATTCCGTAGTCATCTTGTTTGTTTATTAAAATTTTAATATTAAATTTTCTATATCTTTTTTTTACAAAACCTTCCTCACCATATGTAATCAAGGCACCGACACTGTTAGTGCCTTGTATATGACTATTATCATAAACTTCTATTAGGTTTATATTTGTCTCTAGATTAAATTTTTTAGATACAGACTCGAATAAATCTCTATTATTCTGACTTTCATAAATTTTTCTATTCAAGCTATCTTTTGCGTTTTTTATTGCTTGGCTTATAACTTTTAATTTTGATCCTTTTTTTGCAACAGAAATAGAAATTTGCTTATCTTCTTTTTTTGATAAAGTTTTTTCAATTAATATTTTTTCCCTAATTTCCTCAGAAAGTATTATGGAAGATGGTACGGTTTTGTTTTCATAAAACTGAGAAACAAATGAATTTAAAATATCTGATAATTTTTCATCTGGATCATGTTTAGGAAAAAAAGCTTGATTTCCCCAGTTTTGTTTAGATCTATAAAAAAATACCTGTATACAAGTTTTTCCAGACTCTTTGTATCCAGCTATCACGTCTGCTTCTACTAAGTTAGCTTCGTTAACTCTTTGTGATGATTGAATTATATTAAGTGATTTTATTCGATCTCTTATAATAGCTGCCTTTTCGAAATCTAATTCTTCGCTTGCGATTTCCATTTGACTTGATAAGTTTTTTTGAATTTTTCTTGATTTACCAGAGACAAACTCAATAGCATCATTAACAGTACTTTTATAGTCATTTTCTTCTACGTAACCAACGCAAGGTCCAGAGCATCGCTTTATTTGATAAAGTATGCAAGGTCTTTCTCGATTTTTAAAAACTGTATCATCACAAACTCTTAGATGAAATATTTTTTGTATCATTTTAATTGTCCAGTTAGCAGATCCAGCCGATGCAAATGGACCAAAGTAAAAACCCTCTTTACTTTTTTTCCCCCTGTGTCTTTTAATTTGCGGCCATTTATCTTTATTACCTATAAAGATGAACGGAAAAGATTTATCATCACGTAAAAGAATATTAAATTTAGGTTTAAATTTTTTGATTAAATTAGCCTCTAACAAAAGAGCTTCACTTTCATTTGAAGTTAATATGATTTCGACTTTAGTGGTTTGGGACAACATTCTTTCAGTTCGAATAATATGGTTTTTTTCTGACACATAGCTCTTAAGCCTATTAGGTAAGTTTTTGGCTTTTCCTACATAAAGCACATCATTCTTAGAATTTAACATCCGATAAACACCCGGGCTTTTAGGTATTAATGGTAATTCTTTTTTTATTACTTCTTTTCCGATTTCAGAGCTTATCATGGCTTCTTTTTTTTGAAATTTGAATACCAACGGAAGAGCAATCTTTCATTATTTCCATTTTTTCAATTTGAAGGGTAATTTTGTCTATTCTTTTATCTTTAAATAACTCATCAAATACGTCCTCAGCCAAGGTCTCTAAAAAATTATAGTGTTTATTTTTTGTAAGTTTTTTAATTAGTCTTACTAGCTTATCATAGTTTACAATTGATTTTAAATCCTTGTCATTAGTAGGTTTTTTATCTAGGTAATTTGCTTCTAAACTAAATTTAACTTTTTGAGGTTTTTCTTTTTCAAAGCTATAGTAACCTAAAGTTAAACTTAAAATTAATTCCTTAATTATGACTTTTTTTTCGTAATTAAATAAAGTTTTATTTTTATCGATCTTAACAACTTTTAAATTAGTTTTTTTCATTTATTTCATTCTTGAAGCAATATATTCTTTAATTAATGGGTGATAATACATAAAGCAATCTGCTTTGTTGATAATATGACCTTCATTTAATGGCTCTTCCCAATTTGAGCCTGCTATTTTGCAATTTTTTCCATTAATTTTTTTCTTTTCAGAAACCACTACTCTCTTAAAGTTAGGAACATCATCCATCCAATCAGAGGTTAATCCTTCAAAATGATCCATAGGGTGTGTAAAAATTAAAATAGGTACATTTCCCTCTTTAATTATATCAATCTGTTCTTGTCTCCATTGAGCCATGCCAGGATTTTTTTTATGAAATTTTTCCATAGCTTTTTCATAGCCAACTTTTTTTACTTTAAATTTTTTTGATAAATTCCAAAAACATGCAGGCATTAATGATATTCCTCCACCTATTTCATTTATATATTGTGCTGTAAATCTTAATGTTGCCCATCCTCCACAAGAGTGACCTGATATAAAAATTTGTTTCTTTGGTACGCCTAAGTTTACAAATTTTTTAACAACCTCCAAATTACCCTCAACTCTTCGATCCATTTTTGAGGTTCCTGGATAAGGTCCCTCCCATTTTTTCATCCACATTCCTGCCCTTCCTAACTTAGCACCCAAATCACCTTCAAGCTGACCTTGGCAGTGGATGTAAACCATAATTTCCTTACCATCTATTTTATCACCTGCTAGCTGGGCCCAATTCCTAAGCTCTCGAATCCAGAAACAATTTTTTGATTTAACATCATTTACGCTGGAACCATGATTGTAAATTATTATTATTTTATCTTTAGGGTTAGTTACCTTAAAATTTTCATTAATTTCAATCTTATCTTTCCATTTATTTGTCGGTATTATAAAACCATCTTTTTTTATACTTTCCTTTGAATTCGCATAAACATTTGTTGTAAATATTAATGTTAAAATAAGTAAAAATATTTTTCTCATTCTTTACCTCCCAAAATATCTGGTGTTTGCCAGTTTAAACTTTGACCGCTATCAATGGAAATCACTTGCCCTGTAATAGATCTATTTTTAATAAAAAAGTCAACAGCATTACAGATTTGCTCTACATCTACTTTTCTTCTCAAAGGTGTTGCCATGTATTGTTTCTTGAAGTGTATTTCAGATTGCCTTTTGTTCTTGATAGTAGGGCCTGGAGCTATACCATTAACCCTAATATTAGGAGCCAAACTCATAGCACTTGTTTTAGTTAGAGTATAAAGGCCCGTTTTACTTATAGTGTATGAAAAAAAATATGGAGTTAATTTAAAAACTCTTTGATCAATAATATTAATAATATTATTATTTTTTCCTCTAATATTTTTAGCAAAATCTTTTGATAGTAGCGCAGGGCTTCTTAAATTTGTTCTTAAATGTTTACCCCAACTGTCTGTTGTGAAATTTTCAAGTTTATCGTTTTCAAATAATGAGGCATTATTTATTAAGCAATCAAAATACTTAAGTTTTTTTTTAGCAAATTTTAATATTCTATTTACATCTCTCTCTAAACTTAAATCACCTTTAATTAAATAAACTTTAGTTCCATCGCTTTGTAAAATTTTTCTTAAATTTTCAGCTTTTGACTTTGATTTATTGAAATGTATCAAAATTTCTATATTAGGTCCTGATAACTTCTTGGCAATTGCTGCACCAATTCTGGTAGCTCCTCCTGTTATAATTATTTTTCGTGCTTCCATCTCTTATCTCTTTTTTTTGTTACCTTAGTACCCGGCATCCCCATAGTTGATCTCCCCTTTGGGTAAAGCTTATTCTTAACATCGTACTGTCTTATTTTTGGATTTAAAGTAATTTCTAACTCGGTACTTTCCAATTTTCTTATTTCGTCTCTAATTTTTGCAGCTTCTTCAAATTCTAAATTTGATGCAGCATCTTTCATTTTTCTATCTAAAGCTTTTAAATGTTTTTTTAAGTTTCCACCTACATTGGAGCCTTCACTTATCTTCACGTAATCTTTTTCATAAACGCTCTCTAAAATATCACTTATCTCTTTTTTAACTGACTTAGCGTCAATTTTGTTTATTTTATTGTACTCTAATTGAATTTCCTTTCTTCTTTGCGTTTCTTGTATTGCTTTTTTTATACTTTTTGTCTCCTTATCTGCATACAAAATTACCCTACCATCAACGTTTCTTGCAGCCCTACCTATAGTCTGAATTAATGAAGTTTCAGATCTAAGAAAACCTTCTTTATCTGCATCTAAAATTCCAACGAGGGCACATTCAGGAATATCGAGACCCTCTCTTAATAAATTAATTCCAACTAAGACATCAAAAACGCCCATCCTCAAATCTCTCATAATTTCTATTCTTTCCAAAGTATCTATATCGGAGTGTAAGTATCGAACTTTTACTCCGTTCTCATGAAGATATTCAGTTAAATCCTCTGCCATTTTTTTTGTAAGAGTAGTAACAAGAACTCTATAATTGTTCTCAACTACTTTTTTACATTCATGCATCAAGTCATCAACTTGATTTTTTGCCGGTCTTACTTCCACATTTGGATCTATTAGTCCTGTAGGTCGTATAACTTGATCTATATATTTCCCTTTTGTCTGGTTTAATTCCCATGGACCAGGTGTTGCAGAAACAAAAATAGTTTGTGTTCTCATCATATCCCATTCCTCAAATTTAAGAGGTCTATTATCCATACAAGATGGTAATCTAAATCCATATTCTGCAAGAGTGCTCTTTCTTGATCTATC
>CAZGVS010000004.1:0-58732 GCA_964529275.1 uncultured Candidatus Pelagibacter sp. | reverse complement strand
AAATTATTTATACATTTTAAGAGAAAAAATATAATCTGGCCTTAATACATATTCAGACTTGTTGCCAATTTTTATTTTTTTTAATACATCAATTCCATATAATACTTTACCTAATGGCGTGTATTCACCTTGATATAAATTTATATCTTTTAATATAATAAAAAATTCACTATCCTCAGTGTTATATTCATCTTTCCGTGCAAAAGCTAAAACACCAACTTCAAATTTAAATTTATTATTTAATTCTGATTTTAAATTACCTAATCCAGATTTTCCCGTACCAATTTTACTATAATTAATTCTGTCTTTATGACCAAATTGTAAATCCCCAGCTTGGATAAGTACATCCTCAATAACTCTGTAGAATGTCGATCCATCGTATGAGCCTTGCTCAACAAAATATTTAAAGCGTTTAACAGCATTCGGTGAAATATTAGGAAACAGTTCAATAATAACTTTTCCACACTCTAAATTCATTACAACTATATTTTCAGGTTTTTTAAAATTTGTTTTTGTTAAATCTATTTTTTTTATGAAAAAACATTTATTTTTTATTGAAAAGAAAAAAATGGTTGCAGAAATTGCAAGTGTAATTAAAAAAAAAAATAATAATTTTTCAGACTTAGAAGCTTTTATTTTTTTAATCATTTAAATGAAAAATTTTCATCTATTTTTTTTAAACTTGAGGTTAAATACTCCATCTTAGAAATTAAAATGTTGTCATTTTGAATTTTATTTTTTGCATTTTTGTTATTTATCATTAAAAAAGAAAAAATTTCAGCCATATCCTCAGATGGTATTGATTTAGAATAATCAGTTAAAAAACCGTTTGTTTTTTCATTAATATCTAAACCCAATCTATCAGAGCAGGTAGAACATTCAGAATATATAAAATTGCTATTATTCAAACTTGCCCAGTAATTTTCATTAAAGAAATCTTTATTACTATTCTGTATCATATGAAAAATTTCATGATGTATCATTCTTTCAAAATATAATGGGTTAAAATTTATATCGATAATTAATGTTTTTTTGTTATGGTTTGGGATCCCACCAGTATTAATTCCAGAAATTAATAAGTTCTCACATAATATTAAATATTTTAAATTATTTTTTAATAAAAAATCTGCTTTATACTTATTTAAATTTTTTGAAACTATTTTAAATTTTTTTTGTAAATTATTTTTATTAATTTTATTACACTGTATGTTTTTTTTAGCACCAAATATTATATCCTTTTTTGTATGTAAAAAATTAATTCCAAGTTCACTGTTTAACTTAAAAACTTCTAAATTAGGTATTTTAATTAAATTATATATTTCATCAGCTTTAAGCGAAAAACTTTGTAAACAAATAAATAAAATTAGCAAATATCTCATTAAATAAAACTAGACGAAATTAATAAGATAATATTATCTTAGATAAATATAAAATGAAAAAAGAAAAAAACAAAAAACCAATACAACCTGTTAGTGGCACTAAAGTTCCCAGATATGCTGGTCCATCAACTTTTGCAAGATTGCCCGAATTAAGAGATGTAGAAAGTTGTGATGTCGCTATAGTAGGTGTTCCATTCGACTCAGGAACAAGTTATAGACCTGGTGCAAGATTTGGACCACAAAGTATAAGACAAGCCTCACGACATTTAAGAACAAATTACCATCCTAATTACGACGTGGAACCTTTTAAAGCTCAACAAGTAGCAGACGCTGGTGACATCAGCTGTAATCCATTCAATATTGATGAAGCAATCAAACAAATTGAAGTTGGTGCTACTGATTTATTAGGCAAAGTCGGTGGGATCATCAGCTTAGGTGGTGATCATACAATTGCAGTACCGCTTCTAAGAGCTATAAATAAAAAAAATAATGGACCAGTATCTTTAGTTCATTTTGATGCACATCTAGACACATGGGATACATATTTTGGAGCACCTTATACACATGGAACTCCTTTTAGAAGAGCACGTGAAGAAAATTTATTTTTAGATGATTCATCAATGCACGTTGGTATCAGGGGCCCACTTTACAGCCGTGATGATATTAAAAATGATGAAAGTTTTGGATTTAAAATAATTCATTGCGACGAATTTCAAACTGAAGGTACTGATAAAATTGCAGAAAGGATTAGAAAAAGAGTAGGAGATAATCCTTTATACTTATCTATTGATATTGATGTATTAGATCCTGCTTTTGCACCTGGAACTGGTACACCAGAAATCGCAGGAATGTCCACAAGAGAAATGGTAAATGTTCTGAGAGGATTGTCAGGTTTAAATTTAGTTTCTGCAGATGTAGTAGAGGTCGCCCCAGCCTATGATCACGCAGAAGTAACTTCTCTTGCAGCTGCAACAATAGTTTATGAATTGACTAATTTATTTGCAAAATCGTGAAGAAAGGATAATTTGCACCGATGTTAGAAAAAAGAAAATTTTATATTAATGGTTCTTGGGTAAATCCAAAAAAACAAAAAGATATTGAGGTTATTAATCCAGCAACTGAAAAAAGTTGTGCAGTAATCTCTTTGGGAGAAAAAGAAGATGTAAACGATGCAGTTTTAGCAGCAAAAGAAGCTTTTAAAACTTGGGGATTTTCAACCAAGGAGGAAAGAGTTGCGTTGTTAGAAACGTTTTATACTTTATACAAAAAAAGATGGAACGATATAACTGAAGCAATCATTCAAGAAATGGGTGCGCCAAAAGATTTTGCACTAAAACTGCAAACAGGAACTGGTGCAAGTCATACAAAATCATTTATTAGATATTTAAAAGAATTCGAATTTGAAAAACCCTTAGGAGAACACGCGAAAGATCAAAGGATTTTATATGAGCCAAAAGGAGTTTGTGCATTAATAACGCCTTGGAATTGGCCAATCAACCAAGTCACTTTAAAGGTAATACCAGCGTTAGCTGCCGGCTGTACTATGATATTAAAACCCTCTGAACTTGCGCCTTTATCCGCAATGATTATTGCTGAGTTAATTGACGAGGCAAAATTTCCAAAGGGTGTGTTTAATTTGGTAAATGGTGATGGGGCGACAACTGGAGATTTCTTAACAAGTCATCCAGATGTTAACATGATATCTTTTACGGGTTCGACAAGAGCGGGTGCGTTAATTTCACAAAATGCAGCAAAAGATTTTAAAAGAGTTAGTTTAGAATTGGGTGGAAAGGGTGCAAACATCATATTCAAAGATGCAGATACGGAAGCAGTTGAGAGGGGAGCCTTAAGGTGCTTTAGAAATTCAGGTCAGTCCTGCAACGCTCCAACAAGAATGCTGGTTGAAAAGTCTATGTATGAAGAGGCAATTGAAAGGTTAAAGAAATATGCTAATGAATTTAAAGTTGATGATCCCAATAAAGAAGGTGAACACATTGGACCTGTTATTTCTGAAACACAATTTAATAAAATTCAAAACTTAATACAAAAAGGTATTGACGAAGGTGCAAAATTAGTTGCCGGAGGAACTGGAAAGCCAGATGGTTTAAGTAATGGTTATTATGTTAAACCTACTGTGTTTGCAGACGTCAACAATAATATGGAAATTGCGAGGACAGAAATTTTTGGACCTGTATTGTCAGTAATACCATTTGAAAACGAAAATGAAGCAATTAAAATTGCAAATGACACCGATTATGGTTTAACAAACTATATTCAATCACAAGATAAAGAAAAAATTCAAAGAGTTGCAAGAAAATTACGATCAGGAATGGTAGATGTAAATGGAGCAGGGATCGCTGTTGACGCGCCCTTTGGTGGTTATAAACATTCAGGAATTGGAAGAGAAGCTGGTAAAGAGGGTTTGCTTGAATTTCTTGAAGTTAAATCTGTAGGTGGTTGGAATTAAATAATTTTAAACTGATTTATTTTTTAACCCATTTAAAAAATTTAAACACTTGTCAATTTCTTTAAGTTCTATGAACTCATCTATTTTGTGCGCTTGTTCAATTGATCCAGGTCCACATACTACAGTGCTTATTCCGATTTCTTGAAATAATCCAGCTTCTGTTCCAAATGAAACTACGTCCCTAGAATTATCTCCTGTAATATTTGAAACAAATTCACATGCTTCAGAATTTTCAATTCTGTCAAAACCAGTTATTTCACCAATAATTTTTTTTGTAATAGAAGATTTAGGATAAATCTTTTTCATTTTTGGTAAAAGAATTTCATTTGTATATTTATCTATTTGTTCGTTAAGATATTCTCCGTCTTCTTTAATTACTGGTCTTGTCTCCCAATTAACGTGACATTTATCCGCAACAACATTATGTGCTATTCCACCAAATATTCCACCAACCTGCAGAGTTGAATATGGAGGATCAAATATAGAATTTTTTGGAGCTCTTTTTTTCAACTCTTCACGTAACTCGATTAATTTGTTTACATACCGCGCAGCATATTCAACAGCACTAACACCTTTGTGAGGTTGCGAACTATGCCCGGCAAGCCCCTCAAAATAAGTTGTATATTCGTAACAGCCTTTATGAGCATCAATAATTTTCATATTTGTAGGTTCGCCAACTATACAAATACCCCTGTCGATACCTCTTTTCTTTAACTCTTTAATTAATATTGGGGCACCTATGCATGCTGTTTCTTCATCGAACGTAAAAGAAAAATGTATATCTCTATTTAATTTTGATTTTGAAAGAATTGGCGCAAATGCAAGAACACATGCTATATATCCCTTCATATCGCAAGACCCTCTACCATATAATTTTTCGTTTTTTATTTCCGCTTTAAAAGGATCGGTTGACCATCCCTTTGAAACTGGCACGACATCTGTATGACCTGAGAGAATAATTGGAACTTTACCATTTGGATTTTTTGCTTTTAATGTAGAAAATAAATTAACGCGTGTCTTATTCTCATCGTAAGTTCTAAATGAAGTTGCTCCAATACCAGCTAATATTTTATCACAATAATCAATTAACGATGTATTGTCTTCTCCTGATATAGTTTTAAAAGCTATCAAATCACTAAGTATTTTAACAGCTTTCTCATACAAATTATTTTCTGTACTCATAAATTTAAACAAATATATAATAACTTAATGAAAGAAGAAATAACATACGACATTTTTGATAAAGTAGATATTAGGTTAGGCACAGTAATATCGGTTAAAAAAAATGAAAAAGCTAGAAAACCCTCACTAGTATTAGAAGTAGATTTTGGTAACGAAATTGGAATAAAGCAATCGTCAGCTCAAATTACTCATTATTATAATGAGGATAATTTAAAAGGAAAACAAGTAATTGGTGTTTGTAATTTCCCTGAAAAAAATATTGCTGGTATTGTATCACAAGTATTAATACTAGGATCTATTGATAAAGAGGGAAGAGTTACCTTACTTCATCCCTCTCAAAAAGCTGAAAATGGTTTATCGATAGCATAAACTTATGCATCCTGAACTTCTATCACTTTCATTATTTATGTTAGGAACAAGTTGTTCACCAGGACCAAACAATATAGTAGCATCCTATTCTGGTTTTAATTTTGGAATAATTAAAACCTTTCCACATATGTTGGGAGTAATTTTTGGTTTTACAACAATGGTATGTGTTTTAAATTTTGGTCTAATAAATATTTTTAAATTATATCCTTTGTTACAGGAAATTTTAAAAATACTTGGATCCGTTTTTTTAATTTATCTAGCTTACAAAATTTCTTTTTCAAAAAAATCAAAAGAAAACAAAAAAGAAAATCCAGTAAAGTTTCTTGAGACTTATTTATTCCAATTTTTAAACCCTAAAGGTGTAATAGTGGGTATTATTATTGTTTCAACATATGTTGAAAATGGAAATAATTTTTTAAACTATTCTTTTTGGGTTATTCTTGTATCTTTTATATGTGCACTAATAAGTATCACTTTTTGGACCTTTGTTGGTAAATTTTTTAGAAGATTTGCGACAAATGAGAAATTTATAAACGTTTTTAATTATGTTATGTCATCACTTTTATTGGCATGTATAGCAACATTTTATTTATAATTTGATACATAATTTGGCCGAAATACTTTATAAGATTAAAAATTATGATACCTGGAAATAAAAATTCATATAAATCATTAAGCTCATTAGAAGTGGATGGTACAAATTATAAATATTATTCATTATCAGAAGCTGAAAAAAATGGTTTGTCAGGTATTACAAATTTACCAAAATCACTTAAAGTTTTATTAGAAAATCTTCTTAGATATGAAGATGATTTAACAGTAACAAAAAATCAAATACAGGCATTAAAGAATTGGTTGAAAAATAAAAAATCAAATACAGAAATAGCATATAGACCTGCAAGAGTATTATTACAAGATTATACGGGAATTCCAGCAGTTGCCGATTTAGCAGCAATGAGAGAAGCTGTTAAAGAAAAAAATAAAGACCCAAATACCATAAATCCTCTTTCTTCAGTAGATTTGGTTATTGATCACTCTGTTCAAGTTGATCAATCAGCAAAATCAAACTCCTTTGAAAAAAATGTTGATATAGAATTTAAAAGAAATGGCGAGAGATACTCTTTTTTAAAATGGGGTCAGCAAGCATTTAATAATTTTAGAATTGTGCCTCCAGGTACAGGTATATGTCATCAAGTAAATTTAGAGTATTTATCTAAAGTAGTTTGGCAAGAAAAATATAAAAATGAAAATTATTTATTTCCAGATACTTTAGTAGGAACCGACAGTCATACAACTATGGTAAATGGATTATCGGTTTTAGGTTGGGGAGTAGGGGGAATAGAAGCTGAAGCCGGAATGTTAGGTCAACCAATTTCCATGTTGATACCAGAGGTAATCGGATTTGAGTTGAAAAATAAAATGCCAGAGGGAACAACGGCTACTGACTTAGTACTTACAGTGGTAAAAATGCTTAGAGATAAAGGAGTGGTTGGTAAATTTGTTGAGTTTTACGGTGATGGTTTAAACAATTTAACCTTGGCAGATCGTGCAACAATTGCGAACATGGCACCTGAGTATGGAGCTACTTGTGGTTTTTTTCCTGTAGATGACGAAACCTTAAAATATTTAAAATTTTCAGGTAGAGATGATCACACGATTAAAATTGTAGAAAAATATTCAAAAAAACAAGGACTATGGGCAAGTGATGATATAACTTTTACAGATACAGTCTCACTAGATATGTCTTCAATCGTTCCAACAATTTCTGGACCTAAAAGACCTCAGGACAAAGTTTTATTAAGTGATGCTTCTAAAGAATTTAATAAGATATTCCAAAATGTAACTGGTAGAAAAAATGCAAATACTTCTAAGGTTAACAAAACTGATTTTGAAATTAAAGATGGTTCAATATTAATTGCTGCTATCACATCATGTACAAACACTTCTAATCCAAATGTTTTAATAGGTGCAGGATTGTTAGCAAAAAAAGCTGTCGAATATGGTTTAACAACAAAACCTTGGGTTAAAACCTCTTTGGCACCAGGGTCTCAAGTTGTAACTGATTATCTCGAGAAGGCTGGTCTCAATATATATTTAGATAAACTTGGTTTTAACTTAGTTGGTTACGGATGTACCACTTGTATTGGTAATTCAGGACCATTGCCTGAAAATATTGTTGAGTCCATAGAAAAAGACGATATTTATGCTGTTTCTGTTTTATCTGGAAATAGAAATTTTGAAGGAAGAATCTCTCCCCACATAAAAGCCAACTATTTAGCTTCTCCCCCTCTTGTTGTTGCATATGCTCTTGCAGGACATATGGAAATAGATTTGATTAGAGATCCAATAGGAAATGACTTAAAAGGAAATGAAATATATTTAAAAGACATATGGCCATCAAATAAAGAAATTGAAGAAACACTAAGAAGTTCTTTAAATGCAGAAATGTTTATAAAAAGATACTCTAATGTTTCAGAGGGTCCAATCCAGTGGCAAAAAATTAAAACGGAAAAAAGCAGTATTTATAATTGGGATGATGGATCAACTTATGTAAAAAAGCCACCTTTTTTTGAAAATTTATCTGATGAGCCTGAAGGTTTTGTAAAAATTGAAAATGCAAGACCCTTACTAATTTTAGGAGATATGGTAACAACGGATCATATTTCTCCAGCTGGATCAATTCAAAAAGAAAGTCCAACAGGAGAATATTTTATGCAACATCAAATACTTCCTAAAGATTATAATTCATATGGATCTAGAAGAGGAAACCACGAAGTTATGATGAGAGGAACTTTTGCTAATATCAGAATTAGAAATGAAATGGCACCAGGTACAGAAGGTGGATTTACAACACTTTACCCAGAAGGAAAAGTGATGCCAGTATATGATGCTGTTGAAGAATATAAAAAAAGAGGAACTGATCTTATTGTTATTGGAGGTAAAGAGTACGGCACAGGATCTTCAAGAGATTGGGCCGCAAAGGGAACAAAGCTACTAGGTATTAAAGCTGTAATAGCTGAAAGTTTTGAAAGAATACATAGATCAAACCTAATTGGAATGGGAATACTTCCTTTGCAATTTACAAACAATATAAATAGAAAAAATCTGGATCTTAAGGGGTCTGAATTAATCTCAATTGAAAATATAGAAAATGGAATTAATCCATCAGACAAAATTAAAGTACATATCAAATACGACAATGGAGATATTAAAAAAATAGAAACCCTTTGTAGAATTGATACAAAAAATGAATTGGAGTATTATAAGAATGGTGGAATACTTCAATTTGTTCTAAGAAAAATGATTTAAAATGGATCAAGATATAGAAATTATTAATTCAAATACTAGAAGAGAAAAATTAATAACTTTTATCAAAAAAAATAAAAAAAAGTTATTAATAGCAATTATACTTATAGTACTGAGCATAATAAGTTTTTTTGTTTACAATGAGTTAAAAAAAAGAAATGAGATCAAAATTTCTGAAAATTATCATATTTCAATAATTCAATACAAGAGTGGTAACACTCAACAATCTGTCGATAATTTAAAAAATTTAATTGGAAAAAAACATAAGACATATTCAATTCTTGCTTTTTATTTTCTTTTAGACAACAATTTGATAACTTCAGAAAGTGAAATTAATTCATATTTTGATTTAATTATAAATAAAATTAATTTAGAAAATGAATTGAAAAATTTAGTAATTTATAAAAAAGCATTGTTTAATGCTGAAACTGCAGATGAAAATACACTTTTAAGTATATTAAATCCATTATTTAAATCAGATAGTGTATGGAGCTCACATGGACAATTACTATTAGCGCAGTATTTTTTGGAAAAAAAAGAAAAACAAAAAGCAAAAGAATTTTTAGAAAAAATTATCACATCCGAAAATTCTAATACAAATATTAAAAATGATGCTCAAAAAATACTATTGGCAGAATTTAACTAATAAACTTAAATTTTTAATTTTATCAATTTTTGTTTTTAGTTGTTCATTTTCAAATTCAGATTTTTGGACAGATGCAAAAAACATTGAAACTGGACCTGTAAAAGAGACATTACTTTTTTCCGATAGAGAAAAGCTGAACTCAGAATTGAATTCTTCATTGAAAATTTCATTAAATAGTTCTGGTAAAGATTATATTTATAAAAAAAATAATAATAATAATCTAGAAAGATATAATTTTGATTTCTCTTTTAAGAATGTATCAAAATCAAAACTTGCTAAAAATAAAAAATTCAATTTTTTTCAATCCGACATAGACTATTATAAAAAAGGCTTCCTTTTCTTTGATGAGAAGGGTTCTATATTAAATTTCGATATAAATTCAAATTTAATATGGAAAAAAAATCATTATTCAAAAAAAGATAAAAAACTTTCTCCTTATTTATTTCTTGGAAATAACGAAAAGTATATTGTTGCAACAGACGATATTGCAAAATATTATTTGTTAGATTTAAAAAGTGGCAATTTAATATGGTCAAAAAAAAATACATCACCTTTTAATTCACAAATAAAATTCTCTAAAGATTATTTTTTTGTTATAGATTCAGAGAATATTTTAAGATGTATTTCTATTAAAACTGGAGAGCAGCTTTGGAATGTGCAAACAGAAAGCTCTATTATTAGATCAAAAAAAAGACTTTCATTAGTCCTAAATAACGGACTTGTAATATTTAATAATTCTCTAGGCGATATAACTGCAGTTAATATAGCAAATGGTGAATTGGTTTGGCAAATCTCAACACAAGGAGTTGATATTTACTCTAATGTTCATAGTCTAGAGATGTCAGATTTAATCATTAAAAATGACACTTTGTATGTTGCTAATAATAGAAATGATTTTTATTCACTTGATCCAAAATCTGGCATTTTAAATTGGAAACAATCTATAAGTACAAATTTAGACCCAATAATCTTAGAAAATTATATTTTTCTATTAAACAAAGATGGTTATTTGTCTGTTATTGAAGTCATATCTGGAAATTTAATTCGGTCTTCTTACTTGTTTAAATCCATCAAACATAAAAAAAAGCACAAGCTCTCAGCTACAGGATTTACCTTAAGTAAAAATAATTTTTATGTAACAACAAATAATGGCAAGTTATTAGTGGTAAATATTGAAACTGGCAAAATAACTACTTCATTTAATTTTACAAAGAAAAAGATTTCCAATCCTCAAGTTATCCATAAAAAAATGTATATTGTAAGTGATGATTTTATTATTAGAACTGATTAAATGTTTTTAAAATTTTTAGAAAAGATTGGAAGAAAAAAAGTTGTTTTAGATAGAGGACCTTCTCATCCAAAATTTAATAAAGCAAAACCATGGATGAATAGATATTATTTATTATTTAGGCACAGACCAAAATGGTTTCCATTTAATATTTTAATTCATGAAATGTTAGATGACGACCACGGACACGGTGTCCATAACCATTTATTTCCATTTATAACTATAATTTTGAGAGATGGATATTGGGAAACGTTAAAAACCGGAAAATATTGGAGACCAAAGGGTTATATTGGGTTTAGATCAGCTAACACCTTTCATAGAGTGGACTTAAAAAAAGGTACAAAACCAATGACTCTGTTTATATCGGGTCCCTTCGGCTTAAGAAAGGGTCCAAGATCAGAATACGGAATTGATTTTAAACAGAAATTAAAATGATTCAAAAATTTTTCGATTTAAATATTTCTACAGACGGACAACAACTCCATGAATTTACAGATAAAACTATTGATTGGATTTCTAAAAATAATTTTAAAAATGGAATAATTAATATTAGTATCCAACATACAAGTGCATCTTTGCTTGTTCAAGAAAACGCAGATCCAGATGTTCAAAAGGATTTATTAAATTATTTTGATAAAATTGCTCCGATGGATAATAATTTATATATTCATAATACCGAGGGTAAAGACGACATGCCTGCCCATATTAAATCGGCTTTAACTAACAATCAAATTTCATTAAGCTTAAAAAATGGAAAATTACTCCTAGGAACATGGCAAGGGTTATATTTATTTGAACACCGTTTGCATCCTCATAACAGAACTATAATTCATCATTACGTAGGTGACTAAATCAAAGGATTATACGCCCATTGAAGAATAGCTTGTCTTTGTCTTCTTCTACAATTTAAATCTCCTTCATCACAGTTTTTTTTAATTGCTTTGACATGCCTTGTAAAATTTTTCCATCTTTTAATTTGAATTTCATCCATTTTTGGAAGTCTTCTTCCATTTGAAAATCTACAATACCACTGAAACCATCCAAGAGGATCCTCTTTGAAAATCCAACCTTTCTCTTGCCATTCTTTTCTTGATAGACCTGCTTTAACTTGAAACCTATTAATCTTAACATCAAATTTTTTACTTAGTTTAGCCTTTTTTAACCAAGATTTTGGAAACTCACCAATTTTATCTCCAAAATATGCTCCTCCAAACACCCCTAGCTCTAGCATTTCCTTTGGAGTTAATTCAGGTTTAAAAATTTCATAAAATTCATATTGATTTCTAGTCATTTTTTAAATTTGGCTTTTCCCCTCAGAAAGTAACTTATCATATAAAGTTTCATCAGCATTTCCTTCACATCCAATTAAAAGAATATTTGAATTATTGTCTATTTTTAATTGTTTTTTAACATCATCATTATTACAACTCGCAATTAAACTTATAACCCCTGGAGTTGAGCATTCACCTCCAACAATTTTTTCGTTAGCAAAATTACAATTTGCAAGCATAGCAACTGTTTTAGCAACATTATCGTCAGAAATGGTTACACAATGATTTACAGCGTTTTTGAGAATTTTCCATGGGACCAATGATACCTCCCCACATGACATACCACCCATAACACTCTCTTTAATTATATCTATTTTTTTTATCGATCCATTTTCTATACTTTGTAAAACACAATCTGCACTGTCTGGTTCAACAACTATAATCTTTGGAATTTTTTTAAAATAATTTGCTACTCCAGCAACAGATCCAGCAGCCATTCCCCCAACACCTGCCTGCAGAAATATATGAGTTATATATTGATCTGTTTGTGTAGTTATTTCTTTGATCATTACAGAATAGCCAGCCATAGTAAGCTTTGGAACTATTTCATAATTTTTCCATGCTACATCTTGAACAATTTGCCAACCATATTTTTTTGATTGATCTAAACATTCATTTAAAGAATTTTCATAATTGCCATGAACTCTAGTAACTTCAGCTCCTAATTTTCTCATTTCATTTGCTCTGTATTCACTTACAAATTCACTTATAAATATTTTACACTTCAATCCTAATCTTTTAGATCCCCATGCAACTGATCTACCGTGATTACCTGCAGTTGCAGTTGAAATTATTATATCTTTTTTGCCACTAGAAACTTTTTCAACCGCATAGGCTCCACCTAGAGCTTTAAAAGATTTAAGTCCAAATCTTTTTGATTCATCTTTATAAAAGATATTTCCTAAATTTAACTTTTTATTTAATTTATTTAAGTTTAAAAGCGGTGTTGGGCTATAGGAGTCCCACTTTGAAATTACCTTATAAGCATCATCAATTAATTCTTCAGGTAGAATTTTTAATATATTTTCTCGACTAAACTCGTAATTTTTATTTGTTATAAAATTTGAATAACGCCAATGATTTATTTCGGGATTTCGGGACATTAATTAACAATCTAAAGTATTGCTTCTTTCCCAGTCGGTTACAGGTTTTTCCTTGTCAAACATTTCATCTTTGTAGAATTCTTCTATTTCTTGCCTTTTTAATTTTATGTAACTGTTAATTACACTTTCACCAAACATTTCTTTTAATTCTTTATTATCATCCATTTTTTCTAATGACTCCTCTAACTCATCAGGTAACTTTGTTAGGTTAGGGTAATTTTTATAATCAGTATACATGTTACAATTCAACGGTTCTCCCGGATCCGTTTTGTTTGTAATACCATAAATTCCTGCCGCTAATACAGATGCTTGTAGTAAGTAAGGATTAGAGGATCCATCCATTAATCTTAATTCAAATCTACCTGGATCTGGAATTCTGATCATATGTGTTCTGTTGTTTCCTGTATAGGATATGCTTGAAGGTGACCAAGAAGCACCTGACTTTGTTGGCGGGGCATTTATCCTTCTATAGCTATTTATTGTTGGATTAAAAAAAGCTGACAAAGAGTCTGCATGTTTCATTATTCCACCTAAAAAATTGTAAGCTAATTTACTTAGACCCATTCTATCCCCACTGTCTAAAAACTTATTCATTTTGCCATTCCAAAGTGAGACATGAGCATGACAACCATTACCAGTTAAATTTTCAAATGGTTTTGGCATAAATGTTGCTCTTAGGCCATGTTTTTCTGCAAGTGTTTTAACCATAAATTTAAAAAAGACATGCCTGTCAGCCGTAATTAAACAGTCAGAATAATCCCAATTCATTTCAAATTGACCATTAGCATCCTCATGATCATTTTGGTAAGGATTCCACCCTAAACTTATCATGCAATCACATATTTCTTTGATTAGCTCATATCTTCTCATAAGAGCAGATTGATCGTAACAAGGTTTTGATTGAGTGTCTCTATTGTCGGCAATTTGTTTACCATCTTGTGTTACTAAAAAATACTCACATTCTACACCTGATTTCATACTTAAATTTTTTTTTGAGAGTTTTTCAATTTGTTTTTTAAGCATAACTCTTGGTGATGCATCAACTGGTTTTCCATTCATATATAAATCAGATGCCAACCAACCTACTTCTTTATTCCATGGTAATTGAATTAAACTATTAGGATCAGGTATTGCAAACATGTCAGTATCAGCCGGACTCATATCAAGCCAAGTTGCAAATCCAGCAAATCCAGCACCATTTTTTTGCATCTCACTAATTGCCTGAGTGGGAACTAACTTAGATCTGAGTACACCAAAAAGATCCACAAAACTTATTAAAAAATATTTTATTTTTTTCGTTTTTGCAATAGCAGATAAATTTTTTGACATAAATTAGATTAACACATTTTTAATTGAAAAAAGAAAAAAAGAATTCCTTATAGTAAATTAAATTAACAATAATTATTATTAAAACAGCTAGTATTACTCCATACTTCGCTTTTGGCCATGCTATTCTTGCCATTTTATGAGGGGGCTGATTAATATTTTCTTCTTCTTTTTTTTCTTCCATAAAAAATAAAAAAAGGCACACATTTTATTAATTTAAAATGTGTGCCTTTATATTTTAATTACCCGTCAGTGATATTACTCTTCCAATCATTTGGCCCATGTCTTTTTCTAGCAAGCTTTTCAAGTTCTTCGCTTTCTTGTTTTGCTGCTAAAACATGCCATCCGATCCAGATAATAAATCCGAGAATTACTAAAATTCCCTCAGATCCAACACCTGGGTATATTGCCCCTTGGACTTCAGAGGCACTTAAATGATCTATCCAGTTTGTGACTGTTGCCATAATTAACCTCCTTACCTAGTTGCCGAGGCCACAGATTTTTCATCATCTTTTGCTGCCTCCATTATTTCGTAGTCAAGTCCTGCTATTTCTGCTTCTCGTGGAATTCTAAGTTTACCCATTCCATGAAGTATTTTAGCAATAATATATCCTGGTATCATACCAAGAACAAAAAACATTATTATTGCTCCGATAAACATACCTAAAGGATTTATAGCTGCATATGTTGTTCCGTCCCACATAGCTCCAACACTGTAACCTGAAGATGGATAGCCATTTAAAACAAAACCACAAATGATTAGTCCTACGAAACCAGCATAACCATGTACCGCTACTGCTCCAACAGCATCATCAATTTTGAACTTTCGTTCAACCCAGTAATGCATTTTATAAGCAATAACTACTCCGATCATACCTATTATCATTGATTGTATTGGGTGATATAAGTCATTACCTGCCGACGCACATATGATCCCTGCTAAACCTGAAGAGTAAGTCCAGAATGGATCTCCTCTAGAAACAAGATAACCAGCTAGCAAACCTCCAGATAAAGACATTAAGAAGTTAAAAGTAATACCACTCAATGTTGTTGGAGTTACATAAATGTTAGTCGCGGTAAAGTATGTTACACCTTCCATGCCATACTCAGGCCCCAAGTCGAATATTGGAATATTACAAGCTGCGTAAAAACCCCAGAAACCAGTATAAATTAGAAATAATCCAATTGTTACTAGCCATGGATTTCTAGGTCCTATATTTCTAGGTTCTCCACTTGATGTAAATTTTCCAATTCTTGGACCTAAAACAATCAAAATACCAAGAGCAAATCCACCTGCAATAGCGTGAATTACACCAGATGCATAAGCATCATGGTAGCCTAATAGTTTTAACATCCATCCGTCAAAGTGCCAACCCCATGCTGCGTCTATTGTCCAGAAAACCGAACCTATAGCTATTGCCAGAATACCAAATGCGAAAGTTGTAATTCTTTCGATAACAGCACCCGAAACAATTGAAGCCGCAGTCCATGAGAATAGTAAAAACGCTGCCCAGAAAACTCCACTTATGTGATCTCCTAAGTTAACAGCCATTAACTCACTTGTGGGCACGTAATACTTAGCACTAAATGCAGAATCATCTGTAATTAAAGCTGCGCTTTCATTCATTATTGATGGTGCAAGACCTGGTCCCGTTGGAAATGCCCAATATATCCACCATCCAAATAAAAACCACGTTACTGTTACCAAAGGTATTAGCATTGTGTTCTTCATTAAAGTATGTTGATGATGTTTATATCGAGAGGCTCCAACTTCATACATACAGAATCCCACGTGAATTAAAAACATGAGAACTACTGTTATCCAATAGTAAAACTCTGTAAATACGGTCGTCAATGCACCTAATTGATCAGTCATATCAAACCTCCGTTTGTTTAAACAAATTTGAAATATCTTAATAAATCAAAAAGTTTGTACAATATTAAAAAAATAAGACTAAATGTGGTTTATTTTTTTTTGTGACAACCTGTGGTGGATTAAATTTTTATTTTTAAAATTTTCTATAAGCTTTTTTAAGATCAACTAAAGGATGATTAGGTGACATTTGAAATTTAACCAATAACTCTCTAGCTATCATATCTCTATCTTGTTGATTATTTGGTAACTTTATTTTTTTTGGTATAGTTACCCATCCATTAGCATTTCGATCAAATACTGCTGGTCTATCTTCCTCGTAACCCATATGAACGTCCTCTAACCAATTTAAATCATCCCATCCCATTGCCTCTATGTATTTTTTTAAAAATGGAGTTAGTCTAGAATAATCTGGAAGTAAATTCACATCATATCTATATCCAATTGTTTGACCAATCATCTTTTCTCTAGCAGTTTCTTTTTTTTTCCCTAATTGGCCCTTGTTATCTTTATTTTTCTTTAATTTTTTATTTTTTTTCTTGGCCATATCCGTGTTTATATTTTATGGAAATCGTCAACTCCAACTGTATGATTTGTTCCAGATAAAGGTACTTTTGCAAGAGCAGAGGCCTCCATAGTTAAAGCTGCCATATCCTCTGGTTCTAAAGAATGGATATTTGTTTTTCCGCACGCTCTAGCTAAAAGCTGAGCCTCTAAAGTCATTGCATGTAAATAATTATAAACTCTAAGAGCTGCATCATCAGGATTTAATCTTTTTCTAAGTTTAGGATCTTGTGTTGCTACACCTACTGGACACCTTCCAGTATGGCAATGATAACAATGTCCAGCTGGTACTCCCATTTCTTTCTCAAAATTTGACTCTGGTATTTCTTTGTTGCAATTTAAAGCAACCATAGCACCAGTTCCAATAGCAATTGCATCTGCACCTAATGCTAATGCTTTAGCCATATCAGCTCCATCTCTAACACCACCTGCGTATATTAGTGTTACTTTTCCTGTTTTTCCTACGTCATCTATAGCTCTTCTAGCTTCTCTGATAGCGGCTATACCAGGTATTCCTGTATTAGCTGCAGCAATGTGAGGTCCTGCTCCTGTTGATCCTTCCATTCCATCTAAGTAAATTGAGTCCGGATCACATTTTGCGGCCATTCTAACATCATCGTAAACTTTAGCTGCTCCAAGTTTTAATTGTATAGGTACTTTATTCTTTGTTAATTCTCTTAGTTCTTGAACTTTTAGTGCTAGGTCATCTGGTCCCAACCAATCAGGATGTCTCGCAGGTGATCTTTGGTCTATTCCTGCTGGTAGAGATCGCATTTCAGCAACTTGGTCAGTAACTTTTTGCCCCATAAGATGTCCACCCATTCCAACTTTCTGACCTTGTCCAATAAAAACCTCTATACCGTCAGCTAATTGAGCATGATGCGGATTAAAACCATATCTTGATTGAATGCATTGGTAGTACCATTTTTCAGAATATCTTCTCTCATCAGGTATCATTCCACCTTCTCCTGAACATGTTGCGCTACCAGCCATTGTCGCTCCTCTTGCAAGTGCAGTTTTTGCTTCGTAAGAGAGTGCGCCAAAGCTCATCCCGGTTATATAAACAGGTATGTCTAATTCAATAGGATTTTCACATCTTGGTCCAATGATTGTTTTTGTTTCACATTTTTCTCTATATCCTTCTATAACAAATCTTGTAAGTGTACCTGGTAAAAAAACAAGATCGTCAAAAGTAGGAATTTTTTTCATCAAAGCCATTCCTCTCATTCGATATCTACCTAGCTGAGCTTTTATGTGAATATCATCAATAACTTCTGGAGTAAAAATAGAATTGTAACCTAATAAACTTTTATTTCTTTTTGAAAATTCGTTTCCATTATTTCCATTGGAATTTCCATTTTTTTTTACTTTTTTCTTTTTTGCCATTAAATTGCTCCTTTTTTCTCTGTTGGCTCTAATGCATCATAGTTCCAAAGTTTTTTTCCAGAAACTACTTTTGTCATTTTACTGATATTAAAATCATCACCTATTTCAGCTACTTTAAGTTTTCTTTTAATCCAATCTATATCACTTTTTGTCATAGGTGACTCAACCGCATCACTTCCAAATGACCCGATTTTTCCCCCAATATAAATAGTTCCATCGTACATAGAGTCTCCTAAGTTAATACCCACATCACCAAGTACTATTATTCTTCCTCTTTGCATCATAAATCCAGTAAATGCTCCAGCGTCTCCTCCAATAATAATTGTTCCACCTTTTTGGTCAATTCCTGTTCTTGCACCTACTCTTCCTTTGCAAATCAAATCTCCACCTCTGATTGCTGCACCAAAGCAAGATCCAGCATTTTTTTCTATTACAACTTTACCTGACATCATATTTTCTGCACAAGACCAACCAACTCTACCATTAATTCTTACAGTAGGACCGTCAATTGAACCAACTCCAAAATAACCTAAACTTCCTTCAAAAATTAAATTTAACTTATTTAAAATTCCAACACCTAAGCTATGTTTTCCTTGAGGATTTTTTATAACAATTGTTCCGTATCCTTGACTCATTAATTCATCAATTTTTCTGTTTGCTTCTTTACAATCCATTTTTAATACATCTAAATCTGTTCTTTTGTTAAAATCAACATCATAAGTTCCCCAATAAAAGAAATTTTCCGCTTCATCAGGATTAAAAAATTTTTGTTGTGTTTTACCTGTTAAGACTTCAGTATGAAGTCCCATAGATTGTGCTTTTGTTTTTTTTTCTGTTTCTTTTAAATTTGCCATACTTTTACCTCTCCACCAAACGGATCATAAGTGTCAATTTCTTGTGGTAATATAGATCTTATTGCAATTTCTTCTGATCCCATTGCAACCAAATCATCAGACTCATAAAGCACTAAAGGTTTTGCTGCCATAGTATCTTTTGCCATACCTAAAGAATCTTTAGATGCCACAAAATAAGTGAATACACCATCTAAACCAGTTAATGAGTCTTTCATACCTTCCTCTAAGGTTGCTCCATTTCGCATTCTTTCTGCAAGATAAACAGCGATTAACTCACTGTCACACTCAGACATAAACCTCATACCTTTATTTTCTAAAACTCTTCTATTATTCCAATAATTTGTTAGTTGACCATTATGAACTACCGAAACATCACTAAATGGATAGCCCCAAAAAGGGTGTGCTGATTTAATATCTACACCAGACTCCGTTGCCATTCTGGCATGACCTATAGCATGAGTTCCTTTTACATTGCTTAAACCGTATCTTTCAGAAACCGTGGTTGCATCACCCAAATCTTTAATTAGTTCTAAAGATTTTCCAATCGATAGAATTTCTACACTTTCAATACTTTCTATTTTTTTTGAAAAATCCATTAAATCTTTATCAAATTCAATTTCATATCTAAAAGAATAAGGAGTTAATTTTTCTTGTTTTATAATTTTTGCATTTAGTTCAGAAAGCATGCTATCAACAAGTTTTTTTCTCTCATCGTAAACACTTTCATCTTCGTTTTTTGATGTACTTCCTTCACCTACATTTTCCCCAACCTTAAATCTCATTATGAAATTTTTACCATCATTGTCCGCATAAAGAGCATATCCAGTTGAGTCTGGCCCTCGATGCTTTAGAGCTTGTAACATTTGTTGTAACTCATCTCCAACATTTGAGGTTTTCCCTCTATGAATTAAACCAGCTATTCCGCACATATCTTTTCTCCTTTATTACTATGGAAGGCAATCTAAGTAAGTATCTAGATCCCATTGTGTAGTAGCACCTAAAAATCTTTCCCACTCATCGTTTTTATACCAATGAAAAACTTTATACATTTCATCTGGCATAGCTGATTTTATTACATCGTCATCAGCAAGTCTCTCTAATGCTTCTCCTAAACTTAATGGAAGTTTTTTAACATCTTTTCCAGCTTTCTGAGCTTCGTAAATATTTCGAGACTCTGGAGGAGCTGGTTGCATTTTTTTTGAAATTCCGTGATCACATGCTTTAAGCAATGCAGCGCCTAATAAATATGGGTTATGCATTGAGTCTACCGATCTATATTCAAATCTTCCTGGAGCAGAAACCCTTAGTCCACAAGTTCTGTTTTGATATCCCCAATCAGCATAAACAGGTGCCCAGAATCCTTGGTCCCATAATCTTCTATAAGAATTAACTGTTGAAGACCCTAATGCTGTTAAAGCAGGCAGGTGTTCCATAATACCTGCAATAGACTGTAAACCAATTTTTCCTGGCATTTGTGGATCTTTTGTATCAGGCATAAATGTATTTGTGCCTCCCGAAACATAACTAAACACTTCCTCAACACCTGGCAGTTTTTTGTGACCAAGTTTATTTACAGAAATTTTTCCACCTTTCCACAAAGACATATTAGTATGACAACCACTAGCAGACACTCCCATAAAAGGTTTAGTCATAAAACACGCTATCAAACCATGCTCTCTTGCAACTTGAGCACATATTTGTCTATAAGTTGATAATCTATCAGCATTTCTTAAAACGTTATCAAATGTCCAATTAAGTTCTAATTGTCCTGGAGCGTCTTCATGATCCCCTTGGATCATATCTAAACCCATAGCATTACAGTATTCGATTACTTTCATAAATACAGGTCTCAAAGACTCAAATTGATCAATATGATAGCAGAAAGGTTTTGAAAAACCTTTACCAGAAGGTGTTCCATCTTCATTTCTCGTTAACCACATCATTTCAGGCTCAGTACCAACTCTTAATTCTAACCCATGTTTCTTTTGAAATTCATCCATAAATATTCGTAAATTCCCTCTACAGTCCGAAGTTAAATGACCACCTGGATTTTTTCTTTCTTCTCTATTTCTAAAACATGTACAAAATACTCTTCCAATTCTTTTATCCCATGGAAGCTGAACGAAAGTTTCTGGATCTGGTATACCAACTAGCTCCATTGCCTCTGGTCCATAACCAATGTAATTATTATGTCTATCTAAAAATAAGTTTGCTGTTGAACCATATACTAATTGAAACCCTTTCTCGGCTGTCCTCTCCCAGTGATCTGCGGGGATACCTTTTCCAACGACCCTTCCTGTGACTGAGATAAATTGAAAATAGATATATGTAATACCTAATTCATTTATTTTTTCTCTTACTTTCTTTACAAGTTTATCTCTACCTGTTTTATTTACATGTTTTTCTAAATCAGTCATTGTCCCCCTTTACAAATTTACAATCAAAAAGGTAACTGAAAAAAAAACTTCTGTCTACTTAAGATAAATCAACTCCAAGGAAATGGACTGTTGGAAGTAGGATGAAGTTCGCCTTTCGCGTATCGATTGAATCGAAACGGTTTTAATAAATTACTTTCTTGACCTAAAATTTCTTGAGCAACTAAGTGCCCGACACCAATCATTTTGTATCCATGATTAGCATCAGCAATCATATATACATTTTCAAAAAATCTATCGAATATTGGAAAAGAATCTGGGGTTAAGCAGCCTAGACCACCAGATGGACCTTTTCTATAAAGATTTGATTTTCCAACAAATCTTTTTTGAATATGTGCAAGTGCAGAAGTCCACATATCAGCAAATTTGTCAGTTGTTTGATATTCAGCAGAATCTATTCCATAAGGATCAACATTCACTTCATCAAAATGTTTCTGAACAATGTAGGGAGAAGTCCCACCTTGAACACCTAAACCTTCTATATCAGGTTTGTAATAAATTCCCCAGAGCTGATCAGTTAGCAGCTCACCGTTTTTATCTGAGTACAATGGTGCATCTGTATCAACATGGATTACCGGTGGTTGTTTACCGTCATTCGTTTTTAAATAATCTGAGTCAACTCCTAAAATACCTTCTTGTAGAAACCAATACTTCCACATTTCAACTTCATGCATTATTCCATCTTTACTTTTTATTTCAGTAGTTTTTGGTAGTTCTAACATATTCCAAAAATCCCTTACCCAAGGCCCTGCACCAATTACCACTTGATCACAATTAATAGTACCTTTGTCTGTGACAACCCCAGTGATTGCATTACTATTACTACCTCTTTTAAAACCTGTTACTTTTACTCCTTTATGTACATTAACACCATTAGCATTTGCTTTTCTTTCAAGACCTTTTATTGAGTCTTTATTGAAGGCATACCCTCCTTTTTTTTCATGTAAAACAGATGTAATTCCTTTTGCTTGCCAGTCATCAAATATACCCCTCATATATTTAGTACAATCTTTCTCTCCCTCGATAAAAACCGATTCATATCCGATTGCTTTTTGTTGTTCATAGATACTAGCTACATCTTTATGCATTACTTCTGGAGATATTTGCATGTAACCAACAGGGTTATATTTGAAAGACTCTGGATCACTTTCCCATACATCAACAGAATGAGCCATTAGTTCTCTCATAGCTGGTTGAAAATAATTATTTCTAACTACACCACAAGCAATTCCACTTGCCCCTGCTGCAGTATCTTTTTTTTCTAATACAACTATATCATTTGGATTTTTATAGGTTTCTGAAAGTTTCCAGGCAGTGCTTAGTCCATGAATTCCGCCACCAATGATAACTACTTTGGCTTTTGTCGGTAAATTTGACATAATTCTTTATAATTTAACGATTCTTAACAAAACAAAAAACTACATTAAAGTTTTTTTTAAATATCTAAAAAGTATATATATAAATAATACCTTAATAATTTGCTTAATTTTGTCATATTATCGATTATTAATTATCAATGAGCCATAAATTTTATAAACCTGCAAAATCTAGACTTCAAAGAAGTGAACTAGCAGTTCCCGGCTCCTCACCCCAAATGTTTGAAAAAGCTTTAAATTCTGCTTCAGATTATGTTTTTTTAGATTTGGAGGATGCTGTATCTCCAAATGATAAAATTACAGCAAGACAAAACATTATTAAAGCTCTTAATGAAATGAATTGGAGAGAAAATGGAAAAACTATATCAGTTAGAATTAATAGTTTAGATACACACTATATGTATCGTGATTTAGTAGAGTTAGTTGAAGAGGCTGGAGAAAATATTGATACAATTCTTGTTCCTAAAGCAGGAACTATGAGTGATGTTTATATGGTTGACTGTATGCTTACTCAAATAGAAACAAATAAAAAAATACAAAACAAAATTGGAATAGAATGCTTAATAGAAACAGCATTAGGCATGTCAAATATTAAAGAAATTGCAAAATCAAGTGAAAGATTAGAGGCTCTACATTTTGGCGTTGCTGACTATGCGGCAAGTCTTAGAGCAAGAACAGTTGTTATTGGTGGTCTTAATCCCGATTATCCTGGAGACCAATGGCACCATGGTCTTTCGGAATTAGTAATGACTTGTAGAGCTTATGGACTTAGAGCAATTGATGGACCTTTTGGTGATTTTAATGACCCAGATGCATACATACAGTCTGCAAAACGTGCTGCCGCAATTGGGATTGAAGGAAAATGGGCAATTCATCCATCTCAAATTGATCTTGCTAATAAAGTATTTTCTCCTCCAGATACAGAGGTGAATAAAGCAAAAAGAATATTGGAAGAACTCGAAAAGGCAGCTAAAGAAGGCAAGGGAGCTGCTCAACTTGATGGCAGAATGATTGATGCTGCATCAGCAAGAATGGCAGAAAATGTTGTAAATATAAATAAACTAATTAAAAATAAGTAATATGGATATACACGAATACCAAGCGAAAAAAATTTTATCTGGTTTTGGAGTCACCATCCCAAGAGGTGGTATTGCTTATAGTCCAGAAAATGCTGAAAATAAAGCAAGAGAATTAGGTGGCTCTAAATGGGTGGTTAAAGCACAAGTTCATTCTGGAGCAAGGGGTAAAGCTGGAGGTATAGTTATGTGTAATTCGCCTTTAGAGGTTGCTCAGGCAACTGATAAGTTATTAGGAAAAAAATTAGTAACAAACCAAACTGGTCCAATAGGTAAAATTATAAATAGGGTTTATATCGAAGAAGCAACGGATATAAAAAAAGAACTTTATCTAGGGTTGGTTTTCGATCGAAGTTCAGAGAGCATAATGGTTGTTGCATCTACTGAAGGTGGCATGAGCGTAGAGGAAATATCAAAAGAAAAACCAGAAACCATTATAAGATCTAAAATAGAAGTTGCAGTTGGAATACAGCAATTTCAGGCGAGAGAAATAGCATTTGGATTAGGAATAGACTCAAAATTAATATCAAGAATGGCTGATACAATTATTGGATGTTATAGGGCTTTTAGTGAACTTGATGCAACCATGGTCGAGGTTAATCCCATGGTTATTTCCAATCAAGATCAAATATTAGCATTAGATTGCAAAATGAGTTTTGATAACAATGCACTGTTTAGAAGGAGCCAAGTTTCGGAATTAAGAGACAAAACACAAGAGAATCCAAGTGAGGTTTATGCATCAGATAGAGGTTTAAATTACGTAAGCTTAGATGGAAACATTGGAAATATTATTAATGGAGCAGGTCTAGCAATGGCTTCTATGGATATGATTAAATTAGCTGGAGGGGAGCCAGCAAATTTCTTAGATGTTGGGGGTGGAGCGACGCCAGAAAAAATTGTTAAAGCTTTTAAATTAATTTCGATGGATGAAAAAGTTAAGGTTATATTAGTCAATATATTTGCTGGTATAAATAGGTGTGATTGGGTAGCCGAAGGGATTGTTCAAGCATTGGATAAAATAGAAATAAAAGTGCCTTTAGTTATAAGATTAGCAGGGACTAACGTTGAAAAAGGAAATAAGATATTAAAAGATAGTAAAATCAAATACATTGAGGCAAACACATTAGAGGATGCTGCAAATAAAGCTGTAAGTGCCCTAGAAAAATAAAATGACAGTTTTAATCGACAAAAGTACAAAAATATTAATTCAAGGGTTTACCGGCAAGATGGGATCTTTTCATGCTGAAGAAATGATTAAGTACGGATCTAATGTTGTGGGAGGTGTCACACCAGGAAAAGGTGGACTTAAACATTTAAATCTTCCAGTTTTTAACACTGTAAAAGAAGCGGTTGAAAATACTGGAGCAACTTCTTCAATACTTTTTGTACCTCCTGCTTTTGCAGCAGACTCAGCTATGGAAGCGGCAGATGCAGGGATAAAAACATGTGTAGCAATAGTCGACGGAATTCCTTCTCACGATATGATAAAAATAAAACGTTACATGAGAAGGTATTCTAGAGTCGACAAAATGACTTTAATAGGTCCTAACTGTGCTGGTGTAATTAGTCCAGGTAAAGCAATGCTAGGTATAATGCCCGGTCATATATATAAAGAAGGAAGAGTTGGTATAATTGGAAGATCTGGTACATTAGGATATGAAGCAGCGCAGCAATTAAAAAATCTTAACATAGGTGTTTCAACAAGTGTTGGAATTGGTGGTGACCCAATTAACGGGAGCTCTTTTAAGGATATATTAGAAAAATTCGAAGAAGATAACGAAACAGATGCAGTTTTAATGATAGGTGAAATTGGAGGACCACAAGAAGTAGCAGCAGGAGAATTTGCAAAAGAGAATATGAAAAAACCAGTCATTGCATATATTGCAGGACTTACAGCTCCAAAAGGTAGAGTTATGGGACACGCAGGTGCAATAGTTTCTGCATACGGAGAAAGTGCAGTCGAAAAGGTTGAGCTATTAAAAGAATGTGGTGTTACTATTTCTAAAAATCCGTCTGTTATGGGGGAAACTGTAAAATCAGCTTTAAATGGCAAAACAACATAAATACAAAATTGCAAATATTGAACTATCAAAATTAGTAAGTCTATTAGGTAAAATTTTAGGCACTGTAGTAAAAGAGCAAGAAGGACAGTTATTATATGATAAGATAGAACAAATTAGAAATCTTTCAAAATCTAGCAGAGGTTCAATAGATAAAAAAAAAATAAAATTGAACGATACTAAAAAGTTTCGTGAACTAATTAATCGAATTAATAAATTAAATCCTTCACAATCATTAATTATTGCTAGATCATTCAGTAAGTTTTTAAACTTTTCTAATTTAGCTGAATCTCTTGATAATGTTCATAAGGTTGAGGAAGGGGAGGTTTTACAAGCCAGAGGTAACGACGAATTTACCTTATTAGAAGATGTTGTTGAAAAACTACTAAAAACAAAAAAAATATCAAAAGAAAAATTTTATCAATCATCAAAAAATTTAAACATAGAATTAGTTTTAACAGCACATCCTACGGAAGTGAAGAGACGAACATTAATACAAAAATACACAAAAGTTAATGATATTTTAGAAAAATTTAATAAATCAAGAATTTTTAAAATTAAAAATATTGAAAAAGAGGAAGTAGAATTAGAAAGAAAGCTTCATGAACAAATTACCTCAATTTGGAAAACTGATGAATTAAAAAGATCAAAACCAACACCTTCGCAGGAAGCAAAATGGGGTTTAGCCGTAATAGAAGATAGTTTATGGAACTCTATTCCTAGAATTTGTTCAAGATTAAACAATACTGTTTTTAAATATTCTGGAAAAAGACTTCCCGTAAATTATTCCCCGTTTAAATTTGGTTCTTGGATGGGCGGTGATAGAGATGGAAACCCAAATGTAAATCACAATATAACCAACGAAGTAATATTATTGTCAAGGTGGGAAGCTGCGAGTTTGTATGAAAAAGAGCTTACAAATATAATCCAAGATTTATCTCTACATGAATGCACCAATGAGATAAAAAAAATGGCAGGCAATAGTCAAGAACCTTATAGGGTATTTTTAAGACCTATTAGGAAAAAATTTAAAGTTACGCAAGTTGAAATTGAAAAAAATTTAATAGAAGGCAAACCTATTAATAAAAAACTATTAGTTAACTCAATAGATGAAATCTTAAAACCACTTAATTCTGTTTATAATTCTTTATGTACTGTTAAATGTGATGCTATTGCGAATGGTTCTACTTTAGACTTAATAAGAAGAGCAAACTCTTTTGGTTTAAATTTAGCAAAACTTGATATCAGACAAGAGGCATCAAAACACTCAAGTTTAATCCAGAAAATTTATAAAAAACTGTATAATAAAAATTATTTTGAACTTACTGAGAATGAAAAAGTATTTTTTTTAAAGAAATCAATTCAATCAAAAAAATCAATCTTTAAAAAAAAAATTACCTTTAACAAAGAAGATAAAGAAGTTTGGAGAACGTTTAAACTTCTTTCAGAAGTACCAAGAGAATGTTTAGGTGCATATATTATTTCCATGGCATCAAAAGCATCTGATGTATTATCAGTAATGTTGCTTCAGAAAGAAGCTGGTATTAAAGAATATCTAAGAATAGTTCCTCTATTTGAAACGTTACAGGATTTAAATAATTCAAATTCAGTAATGATGCAAATATACGAAAATAAATTTTATCTTAAAACATTTAAAAAAAAACAAGAAGTAATGATTGGTTATTCAGACTCAAGTAAAGATGCAGGAAAACTTGCTGCCGCGTGGGCCCAGTACAGGTCGCAGGAAACACTGCAAGAATTATCCAATAAGTTTAAAGTTGACCTTACACTTTTTCATGGAAGAGGTGGATCTGTTGGTCGAGGTGGAGGACCTATTTATCACGCTTTATTATCGCAACCGCCAGGTACCGTTAATTCAAGAACTCGAGTAACAGAGCAAGGAGAAATTATACAGCAAAAATATGCCACAGAGTCATTGTCAGAATATACATTGGGAACATATTTGGGGTCAGTGATAGAAGCAACCTTAGCACCACCTATTAGACCAAAATTAGAATGGAGAAATTTGATGGATCAAATGAGCGAGGTTTCAAAAAATACTTACAGAAATTATTTAACAAATAAAGATTTCTTAAATTATTATTTTAAAGTAACGCCACAAAAAATTCTTGAATTTTTATTTATTGGATCAAGACCTGCTAAAAGGAATAAATCAAAGAATATAAGAAGCTTAAGAGCTATACCCTGGGTTTTTGCATGGACCCAAATAAGATTTCTAATTCCAGCTTGGCTAGGAACTTTTGATGCAATTAACGATGTAGTAAAAAAAAATAAGGTTAAAACAATAAAAGACATGATTTCAAAATGGCCTTTTTTTTACTCCCAAATGGATATGTTGGATTGGGTTCTACTTAAAACAAACCAGAGAATAGTTAAATTTTATGAGGAGTGCTTAGGAAATGAAGCTTTAAAAAAAACTGGAGAAGATTTGAGAAATCAATTAACAAAGTTAATTATATTAAATAAAAAATTAATTCCAAAAAATATTGTAGAGCAACGAAAAGATTATAAAGATAGAGTGAGGATTAGAAATACTTATGCTGAAGTATTAAATATTCTTCAGGCTGATATTTTAAGAAAAATTAATAAAAAAAGTATAAACAAAAAAGATAAAATGATATTAAGAGATGCTTTACTTATTACAATTGCGGGTATAGCAGCCTCAATGAAAAACGTCGGTTAAATAGATATTTCTCTTAATTGTTTTAAATAGTTTTCAAACTCATCAATAAAACTATCAGTAGGTTTGATATTTTTTTTTCTTTGATCAGTTGAAGTTTTTTCTAAATAAAAAAAACCCTTCTCACAAGCTTCATTGATAATTAATGCTGATTTTGGTCTCGAGGTTTTAAAAAGTTTCGTTTTAAGTTCTTCAACTGTAATAGGCATATTTTGTTTATAATAAGACATAATTAGAAGCATCATATGATAGTGCGAAGGAGATTTTCTAAAAAAATAATTACTTGAAGTATGTGATTGTCTCATCTGTTCTTCCCAAAAATCAAGCAGTGCTTTTGTACTTTTCATTATGATCTTACTTTTGTTTTTTTTGGATCATAATGTGGAAAAGGCACTATTTTTGCTGGTATTCTTTTTTGGTGACCGTCTATTTTTCCGACTTCAACAGATGTTCCTAATTCAGAATGACCAATATCAACTCTACATAATGCAATGTTTTTATTTAAAGTAGGTGATAAACATCCACTTGTAACAATACCAATTTGAGATCTTCCAATATGTATACAATCTCCATGGTTTGCCTTTTCTTTACCAACTAATTCTAAACCTACAAACTTTTTTTGAGGATTTTCTTTTCTTTTAATTAAAATATCCTTTCCAATAAAATTTTCATTTTTAGTTTTCAATGGTACTGTAAAACCAACTCCAGCTTCAAATGGATCTACTTGTCCATCAAATTCATTACCAAATAAAATTAATCCTGCCTCAATTCTCAAAAGATCTAGGGCACCAAACCCTGCAGGAATTAATCCTTCATCTTTTCCAGAATCCATTACCACATCCCAAACTTTGGGTGCATCTGATGGATGACACCAAATTTCAAAACCCAGTTCACCTGTGTAACCAGTTCTTGATATCATTAAAGGTATTCCATTTAATTCTTTTACTCTGCATATTGTGAATCTAAACCATTGTAATTCTGATATTGAAGGTTGTGTTGGCGGTGTCCATACAAATTTTTTAAGTATTTTTCTGCTATTTGGACCTTGTAAAGAAATGTTATTTATTTGATCAGACGAGTTTTTAATTATCACTTTATAATTTTTTTTCTTGGCTTGTTCTTTTAACCATTCACCTGCATACTCATCGCCACATATCCATCTAAATCCATGGTCACTCATTTTCATAAGCGTTCCATCATCAAACATAAAACCATTTTCATAACACATTGATGAATAAACAACTTGCCCAACTGAAAGTTTTTTTACATTTCTTGTTAGAGTATAATTCATTAATTCTTCAGCATCTGGGCCTAGAATTTCAAATTTTCTTAAAGATGATAAATCAATTACTACTGCCTTTTCTCTACATGCATTATATTCATTTATCATACCATGTTTTGTATAATCGTTAGGCAGCCAATAGCCTCTTGCATCTATAAAATTTCTAGTAAGTTTAGATGTTCTTTCATAGAAGCCAGTATTTTTGGTTAATTTTGGTTCCGAATCTGTTTTCATTCTAAAAGCAAAAGATTTTGTAAATTCTTTATTTTTATCATAAGTTCTAACAAAAATATCAGTAGGATTCCACGAATTACAAGGGTCTATATCACTTGGGCACGCAGAAGTGCCACATGTTAAATCTTTTAAAGCTCTCATTATTACATAATCTCCTGGTCGAGCAAAAGACTCATCAGAGAGGACAGTGTTTTGACCACCTGCAGATGTGTTAAAGAAAAGATTAATTGCATGCCAACCTTTCTTTTTTTGTATTCCAAACTTTTCCATTTCACCACTTAAGTTGTCAGAGCAATTAGCATGTCCAAAATAACCAGCATCTTCATAATATTTAGATGTGCAGGCTAAATTAAAAGTATCATGTCTTCCAACAGTATCTCTAATAACTTCAACCAATGGCTCATGATCTGTGTCATAAAATTTTGAGTACAATCCTGGACCGGGGAATGTATTACCCATAAACGTTCTTGTGGTTTGCCAGTCTAGTCCATTTTCGGTTCCTTTAGATAGTTTTGCTGTATCAAACGCAACAAAATCAGAACACTGTCTGCCAGTTGGACAAATGATTTGTATATAATCTCCCTCTTTTACTTCATAAGAAATTGCTGTTTGCTTAACTATATTCTTTTCATCCAAGGGGTCAAAAATTGGATCAGGAATAATTCTATGTTCTTTGTCTGATGTAATATTTGCCCTTTTAATAAAAACAGTTAAGTCTGTTGGGGGATTTTGCTCATGTACTAACATCTCTGGTCCAGGCGCTGAAAGAATACAATAACATTTGTCCTTTGAAATAAGTTTTATTTTTTCACCCAAAGGAGTGTCTTTTTCAAAAAGAAGTGAGGATTTTGATTTAAGTATATCTAAATTTCTTTTTTTTAATTGATATGCCGCTGTTTTAGAGTCTTCATCAGATTTTGATAAAATTTTTTTTATTTCTGAACTGTTAGTGTTGTTCTTTAAACTTAATATTGATAAATTAGACTTACCGTTTTTATCAAAAACAACTACCTCGCAAATCTGATTTCCCTCATTATTTATAATTTCAATTTCGTCTTCAGGGAAAATTTGAATTCCAGTCAATCCACCACCATTAACAACATATCTTTCAACTCCAGGTGGCAAAACATTTAAACCAGGCTCTCTAATTATTAAGTTTTCTAAACTCATGTAAATTTATTTATGTCTATATTATATATATATGTTCTTGTTGACTATATATTTTCTAGAGCACATAATTAACTACTTAATATATTAAGAAAGGGGAAAATAATGAGAAAAATAATATCTCTAATATCTGCTTTGATTATTTCAATGGTTTCATATGTTGGAGTAGCAAATTCAGCAGATAGTAAAAAACCCATAGTAATTCCAACTCACAACTGGTCTAGCCAAGTGGTTATGGCATATGTGATAGGTGGTATTTTTGAGAGTATGGGTAATAACGTTAAATACGTACCAGCTGACTCACAAGCAGTTTACGAGTCAATCAGAATTGGTGACGTAACAATCTCACATGAGGTGTGGGAATCTGCTTTTGGTAAATCTTTTGATACAGCAAGGGACAAAGGCGGTTTATTAGACTGGGGAGACCATGAAGCTAGAACAATTGAAGACATGGGCTATCCAGATTGGGCAGTAAAATATTGCCCAGGTCTACCAGACTGGAATGCATTAAAAAATCCTGACTGTGCTAAAAAATTTGCGACACCTGATTCAGGTGGTAAAGGACGTATGCTTGAAGGTCCACAAAGTTGGCATGGAGATCTAATCCCTCAAAGAATAGAGGCTCTTGGATTGGGAGATCTTTGGACAGTTAAGTTTGCTGGTGGTGCTGATGCGTTATGGGCAGAACTTAAAGCTGCAAAAAAAGAAGGTAGAGGAACTATAATTTTCAACTGGACGCCAAACTTTACAGACGGTGCTGGTTTTACATTTATAGACTTTCCACCATACTATGACGGATGTAGACCGGTTGATGGTGGGGATGGAAAATGTGGAGCTCCTGACGGTTATTTGAAAAAAGCTGTTAACGAGAATTTCCCAAAAACTCACCCGGCTGCAGCAGCAATGTATAAAAAATTGTCATTTAACACTAGTCAAATTGGAGCAATGGCTGCATTAGTTGACTTAGATAAAATGACTCATGAAGATGCTGCTAAAAAATGGCTAGCTGATAACAAATCAGTATGGCAGAGCTGGACTAAGTAGTCACATTTTAAACTTTTAAATATTAAAATTCTCCCCTAGTTTTACTAGGGGGGATTTTTTTTTTATTTTAGTGTAGTTTAACGTTAAAATTTAATGAGAAAAATATTTATATATATTATTTTAAGTCTAATTTTCTCAAACACATGTTATGCAAAAAAATCAGGTTGCACTGATGGTGATTGCAACAATGGATTTGGAACCTGGACATATACAGATAAGACAACCTATGTAGGAGACTGGGTAAATGGCTCAAAAAAAGGAAAAGGTATAGAAACTTGGCCAAATGGATACGTGTATGAAGGTGAGTTCAGCGAGAGTAAATGGCATGGTTTAGGTATCTTAAAATTTCCTGACGGATCTACTTATTCAGGTGAATGGAAAAATAACAAAATGCATGGCAAAGGCATTTTCACCTGGTCTGATGGTAAAGTTATTGAAGGCACATGGAGCGAAGGTGCTTATGTTAAATAAAATAAAATATTTTCCAGAAAATTTAAAAAGTTCAATCAGTTTAGTAATATTAACAATAATGATTTTTTTTATATTTTTTATACTTAACAACATTTATGGACCAGATCCCAATGCCGAAATCAAAAAAGCTGAACAAAAAAAAATAGAAGCTAAAGCTAATGAATTTATCGAAACCCTACCAAGGGGTGTATTGACTTTTTATAAGTCTGAAAAAGGAAGAATATTAACATTGGAAGAATATAAAATAGTTTGCAATAATACAAAGATTATTACTCAAAGAGCTATTATGGGTGCAAATATTACCGATACTAATGCTTTTAATTTGTATACCGCAAACGGTGGTACAACTGGAAAATATTCAGTAAACTGGGATGAGATAAAAAATAAATGTTATGCTGAATTTACAGTAAAACCTTTAGAAGGATCGTCAGAATCAGTAACAGTCAAAGGCGAAGCACTTGGATTTTTAAGAACTAGTATAGATACTAGGGTATATTTTATTAAAAACTTTTAGATGGAGTATTTATTTACAAAAATAGTATAATTAAACTGAAAAATTATGTCTTCAACACCAGTAATTAAATGTGAGTCGGTCTATAAAATTTTTGGACACAACGCAGATAAAATGCTTCAAAATGCAAATGGAAATGTAGACGCTAAAACGTTTCAAGATGCAGGGTGTATTGTTGGTGTAAATAACGCTTCATTTGAAGTTTCAAAAGGAGAAATGCTTGTAGTTATGGGTTTGTCTGGTTCAGGCAAGTCTACTTTGCTTAGATGTATTTCAAGACTAACAGATGCTACCGGAGGTAAAATATTTATCGAAGGACAAGACCTGCTAGCAATGAATAATAAACAATTAATTGAATTAAGAAGAAGTAAAATGGGAATGGTTTTTCAAAGTTTTGCATTACTTCCACACAAAACAGTTTTAGAAAATATTGCATTTCCATTGCAGATTAAAGGCAATAAGACTGAAGACAGCATCAATAAGGCTATGGAAATGGTTGAGCTAGTGGGTCTCAAAGGTAGAGAAAATTATTTTCCAAGAGAATTGTCAGGTGGTCAACAACAAAGAGTAGGTATCGCTCGTTCACTTGCTGTAGAACCTGATATTTGGTTTTTAGACGAACCTTTTTCAGCCCTAGACCCTTTGATTAGAAAAGAAATGCAAGATGAATTTTTAAGACTTCAAGGTGTATTAAATAAAACAATTTTATTTATTACACATGATTTTGACGAAGCATTAAGACTTGCAGATAGAATCGCTATTATGAAAGATGGTTTGATTGAACAATTGGATACACCAGCAGATATAGTTTTAAATCCTAAAACTGAATATGTTAGAAAATTTACTGAGGAAGTTCCTAGAGAAAAAGTATTAAAGATAGAGGCGGTAATGGATAAATCAACAGAGGGACAAGATGAAAACATCATAAGTGTATCCAAAGATGCAATAATAGAAACTGTAGCTGAAAAAATTTTAAGCCAAGATAAGCCTGTAAATGTTGTAAATAAAGAGAATAATGTTATTGGAAGTGTGAAACCATCAAAAATAATTCAAACAGTTTTTGGTAAGATAAAAGAAAATGATTAAAAATTTATGAAATTAATTCAAACATATCCAAAAGCTTTTCAATGGCTCTTTTTACTTATTATATTTTTTGGTTTATGTTTTGCAATACAGGTCCCAGAAGGATATGAGTTTGCGAAAGCTGGTACTGAATTTATTGATAAAGATAAGCTTGATCAAACCAAATATAGCGTGTTTTGGAGATTGCCAGCATTTATTGCATGGATGCCTGGATGGATAAACGACTCAGTATTTTTTTTGTTAAATGAGTGGGCACCAATAGAATATTTTGATAGCGATATTCAAGAGACTAAATCTCGTCCAGTAGTTCTTCATATTACAAGAATTATATCCAGATCAATGCTTTTTATGATTGAGTTCATAAGAGAAATTTTAATTGGTGGAGTTGAAACTGTAGTAGCATTTACAAGTTGGGATTGGTTAGATAAAAATCCTTGGGCAGAACTACCGGGTTTGCCTTGGACAATAGTGGCTGGAGGAGCAATCATTCTTGGTTATAAACTTAATGGAAGAAATCTAGCAATCTTTGCTGGTATAACTATGATTTATATTTCAGCTTTTGGCCAATGGAAACCATCCATGCAAACTTTATCTTTTGTGATGGTGGCAGCACCAATATCTTTTATATTAGGATTAGCCCTAGGTATTTGGGCATACAAAAGTAAAAGAGTAGAAAGCATTCTAAACCCACTATTAAATGTTGCTCAAACTATGCCTCATTACTCATATTTAGTTCCGATTATGGTTCTATTTGGTATTGGTGATCACGCAGGTGCAATAGCAACAATTATTTTTGCTACACCGCCAATGGTAAGACTTACTTTGTTAGGTCTTAGGAAAGTTTCGCCAGAGGTTATAGAGGCAGGTAAAATGAGTGGTTGTAGTGATTTTCAATTACTATTCCGAGTTTTAATTCCTACAGCAAGAAGAGATATTTTGATAGGTGTCAACCAAGTTATAATGCAATGTTTAGCGATGGCAGTGATTGCCTCATTTATTGGTGCAAAAGGCTTAGGTTGGAATTTATTATTGGCTCTTAATCAATTAAGAATAGGTTTAGCATTAGAAGCAGGAATTTGTATAACATTGATAGCTGTATTGCTTGATAAAATGTCATTAGCATGGGCCAATAAACAAATAAACTATTTTGAAAACCCAACATTTTTGCAGAGAAATAAATATTTGATGATTTTTGTTTTTATTGTAATAGGCGGATATATTTTATCTTACGTTGGAACTATATATTTTAAAGAAGGTTTTAATTACTTATTTATTGTACCGCATAACAAAGGAATTTCAACGGAAGCGTTTTGGGATTCTGGAGTAGACTGGATACTGGATAATTTCTTTGATCCACTAAAAGTTTTTAATACATGGTTAATAACCGAAGTTTTAATACCAATGAAAAATGCTTTTTTGAGGATGCCTGTTGTTGCTACCTTTATTTTGTTTATGGGAGCAGGGCATATAATTGGTGGAATTAGATCGGCGTTAGTTGTTGGAGGCTTTACTTTATTTATCGCAATGACTGAATGGTGGGATAGAGCACTTATAACCATGTACATGGCAACATTTGGAGTAATAGTCTCTGGTATACTTGGTATAATAATTGGCACTTTGAGTGCACAAAATAAAACAAGTACAAAAATAACACTAGCGGTGTGCGATACACTGCAAACATTCCCATCTTTTATTTATTTAATACCAGTAATCATGTTGTTTGGTGTTACAGATACCTCAGTTTTAATTGCAGTTGTAATCTACGCGACAATACCAGCTACAAGGTACACTATAGAAGGATTAAGAAGTGTTCCATCAGCACTACAAGATGCAGGATCGATGTCTGGTGTAAACAGGCTGCAAAGATGGATGAAAATAGAACTCCCCTTAGCTTTTCCTCATATGATGCTTGGAATTAATCAAACGGTCGTATTCGCATTATTTATGGTTATAATTGGAGCCATGATAGGTACTACTGATTTAGGACAATACATACTCAAAGCTTTGTCTGACAGACAAGGAACAGGAAATGGTTTAATGTTAGGTTTGTGCGTGGCTTTTATTGGATTAGCTGTAGATAATTTAATTCGTACTTGGGCTGAAAAACAAAAGAAATTATTAGGGCAGGAATAGTATTTTGTGAATGGAATACTAAGTATAGATCAAGGAACCACATCATCAAGAGCAATTATTTTTTCAACTAAGGGTAAAAAAATTATTTCATCACAATTAGAGCTCAAACAGTTTTTCCCAAAAAATGGATGGGTAGAGCACAATCCAAATGAAATTTGGTCTTCAACAATTAAAGTAACAAAAAATGTCTTAAATAAATCAAAAAAATTAAACATAAATATTAAAGCATTAGGTATTACAAATCAAAGAGAAACAACTGTTTGCTGGGATAAGAAAACAGGTAAACCTGTGTATAATGCAATCGTATGGCAAGACAGAAGAACAGAAAATTACTGTAAAAAAATTAAAAAAAAAGAGAATTTAATTAAAAAAAAAACAGGGTTATTACTAGACCCATATTTCTCAGCTACAAAAATAAAATGGATAATTGATAATATCCCAAACGCAAAAAAGTTATTAAAAAAAAACCAACTATTATTTGGTACAATAGATAGTTTTTTGATTTGGAAATTAACTGACGGTAAAGTTCATGCGACTGATGCTTCAAATGCTTCAAGAACCATGCTTTTTAATATAGTACAAAATAAATGGGATAAAGAAATTTTAAAAATATTTAAATTAAATAAAAAAATTCTTCCTATAGTTAAAAATTCTGCTGATGATTTTGGTTTTACGTGTAAAAAAATAGTTGGACAAAAAATACCTATATCAGGTGTGTTAGGTGACCAACAGGCAGCCGCAATGGGTCAAGTTTGTTTTGAAAAAGGATCAGTAAAATGCACCTATGGAACTGGAGCTTTTGTAATAATGAATACAGGCAATAAAAGATTAATTTCAAAAAATAAACTACTCACAACAATTTGTTATAGGATAAACAACAAAACCACTTATGCTTTAGAGGGTTCTATATTTATCGCAGGAGCGGGTATACAATGGTTAAGAGATAAAATAAGACTAATAAACAATGCTTATCAAACGGAAAAAATCGCAAAATCAAAAAAAAACACTCAAGGTGTTTATGTAGTGCCAGCCTTTACCGGATTAGGAGCCCCATATTGGAATCCAAAATCCAGAGGTATAATTACAGGTCTAACAAGAAATAGCGATTGGAAGAATATAGTTAGAGCTACAGTGGAGTCAGTTGCTTATCAAACTTTTGATTTATTCAACTCAATGAGAAAAGATGGTCTTCATCCATCTAGTGTTAAGGTTGATGGTGGTATGGTTTCAAATAATTGGTTTACACAATTTTTATCAGAAATATTAAGAATAAAGATTGTAAAATCAGGAATTAACGAGACTACAGCATTGGGCGCCGCATATATTGCCGGTTATCAAGTAGGTATTTTTAAATCTCTCAAACATATTAAGAGATATTGGAAAAAAGATAGAGATTTCAAACCAAAATTCAATAAAAGTTATAGAAATAAGTTATTGCAAGGATGGGAACAAGCAATTAGAAAAACTTTAGCATAATTGTATTATGGCAAAAATTTTAATTATTGGTGGTGGAGCAATGGGATCAGCTTTTTCAATTCCATGTTTAGAAAATAAAAATGACGTTACCATTACTGAACCTTACAGTAAGGAATTTATTAAAAATCTTAAATCAAAAAATAAATTTCATTCAGCTTTAAAAATAAACCTTTCAAAAAAATTAAAATTTAAAAAATTTAGCAAAGAACTATTTAAGGAAAAATTTAATTTAGTAGTAATTGCCTTGAGTTTATCAGGAATAAACTTTATTAATGCAGAGCTTCAAAATTTAAACAATAAAATACCATTACTGATTTTAACGAAGGGATTAAAATATGATAAAAAAAAAAATAAAATTCTAACTATTTCTGAGCTAATTAAAAAAAAACATAAAGGTATAAATATTTCAGTATTAAAGGGACCTTGTTTAGCAAAAGAACTTGCAAGAAAAAAACAGACTAACGTAATAATAGCTAATAAAAATGTAAAATTTGCAAAAAAAATTGGAAAGTTAATTTCAACCAACTATTACTCAATTGAATATTCCTCAGATGTAATAGGTGTGGAAATTTGCTCAGCTATTAAAAATATATATTCAATGATTGTTGGAGCAGGACAATCTTTAAACATGTCTTCTAATTTGTTCCAGAAATCTTTAATTGAAATGAGGTATTTAACTAAGCATTTAAAAGGAAGAGAGTCTACCGTTGAAAGTCTTGCTGGGGTTGGTGATTTGTATGTTAGTGCTGCAGGTGGTCGAAATAGCAAAATGGGAAATTTTTTAGGGAAGGGTTTGAAATTTAAAACAGCAAAAAACAAATTTATGCTTAAAGATACAGTAGAAGGTGAGCAGTTAGCTAGAGAAATAGCACCTTATATTTTTAAAAAAATACAAATTAAAAAAATTCCATTAATGATCAGCATGCTAAGATCTTTATTAAATAACACTAAATTAAATTTGAAAAAAATATAAATGTTTATGAGATCTAATTGGAACTATCCAACAACAGTATGGGTTGGAGAAGGTAGAATTTATGACATTATTTTAGCTTGTAAAAATTTAAAAATTGAAAAACCTTTATTTGTTACAGATAAGGATTTAATAAGTTTAGATTTTGTAAAAAATGTACTCATAATTATTAACAAAGAATTTAAAAATATAAAAATTTTTTCTAACTTCTCAGGTAATCCAGTCGGCGATAATGTAGATGAAGGTGTAAAAGAATATAAAAAAAATAATTGTGATGGTGTGATAGCATTTGGTGGAGGTAGCGGACTAGACGTAGGTAAGGCAATAGCCTTTATGTCTGGTCAATCAAGACCAATATGGGATTTTGAGGATATAGGTGATTATTGGAAAAGAGCAAATAATGAAAAAATTCCTCCAATAATAGCAGTACCTACAACTGCAGGAACCGGTTCAGAAACTGGAAGAGCATCTGCAATAATAAATACAAAAACTGGAGTAAAAAAAATCATATTTCATCCTAAGTTTTTACCTTCAATTGTAATTTTGGATCCAACTTTAACAACAGAACTCTCTCCAAGACTAACAGCTGCAACAGGTATGGATGCTTTAGCTCATAATTTAGAGGCATTTTGTGCACCTGGTTTTCATCCAATGGCCGATGGTATTTCTATTGAGGGTATAAAATTAATTAAAAAATCTTTAATAACTGCAGTTAAAGATGGAAAAAATTTACAAGCAAGGCTGGATATGTTGACTGCTGCAAGTATGGGCTCCACCGCATTTCAAAAAGGTCTTGGAGCAATACATTCATTAAGTCACCCTGTAAATGCACAGTTTAACATACATCACGGACTATCTAATGCAATTTTTATGCCATATGTATTAAGTTACAATAGAAAACAAATTGAAGAAAGGATTGTATCTATATGCGATTATCTTAATTTAAAAAAAGATTTTAATAGTTTTTTAAAATGGATTATGGAATTAAGGGAGGAATTGAACATTCCTCATAAGCTTTCTGAGGTTATAAGCGAAGATAAATTTGATATAGAATTATTATCAAAAATGGCTCTAGAAGATCCGTCTACCGCTACAAATCCAAAAAATTTGAATTTAAATGATATGAAAAAATTATATGAAGAAAGTATGAGGGGTAATTTATTTAAATGAAGAAAATATTAATAGTAGAAGGAAATTTAAAAGAAGAAAATCAACAATTTACAAACTCTGGGATACAAACTCATACAGAGAGTTTAAAAGAAAGTATCGCATATTTTACTAAAAATTTAGAGATTGATGTTGCGAATCCTTCTTCAGACCCAAAAGTATTTGAAAATATAAAAAATTTAAGTGAATACGACGGGTTAATTTGGGGCGGCAGTAGCTTAAATATTTATAGTGATACCATAGAAATTCGTAGACAAATTGATTTTATGAAAGAATCACAAAAAAAAATTAATAAAATTCTTGCAATCTGTTGGGGTATGCAAGTTGCAGTTACAGCCGCAGGTGGACAAGTAAAAAAGTGTGAAAATGGAACCCATAGAGGAATTGCCCACAAAATTCAAATAAACGAAAATGGTTTAAGACATCCTCTTTATAAAGATAAAAAAAAAGAATTTAATACACCAGCATTTAATTTTGACGAAGTTTCCAAAATACCTGATAACGCTATCCTGTTATCATCTAACAAAATTAACAGGGTACAAGGTTTGCATTTTAAAATTAATAACAGTGATATTTGGGGTATACAGTATCACCCAGAAATACCATACGATAAAATGATAAGATTGATTCATTTTAGAGCAGAAAGATTGATAAATAAAAAAGCTTTCAAAGATCAAAATGAAATAGATGTTCATGTTCAAATGATTGAAGATGAAAATAAGGTTACAAATAAAGATTTAAGAATGATGGAATTAAAAAATTGGATAAATTATTTAAATGAAAATTAAATCTAAGGAACAAATAATTGAACATTTTATTTCGGGAAATAAACTGAGCCAGTTTATTGGTGTTGAAAATGAAAAATTTTTATTTAAAAAAAATAACAAAAGAGCCGATTATATAGATTTATTAAAAATCTTTAATTTCTTTATTCAAAAATTTAGTTGGCAACCGATTAAAGAAGATGAAAATATTATTGGATTAAAAAAAAATGGAAAAATGATTACACTTGAACCAGGAAATCAAATTGAATTATCTGGTAGTCAATTATCTAATATTCATGAGGTTTGTTCAGAGTCTTTTGATTTCCAGGAAAAATTAGATATTGCTTGTAAGGAAATTGGCTTAAAAACTTTATCAGTTGGCTATGACCCATTTTCTAATGTTGATAATATTCCTAATAATCCCAAAAAAAGATATAAAGTAATGACTAAGGAGATGCCCAAAAATGGCTCTTTAAGTCTCGAAATGATGTATCAAACTGCAGGCACACAAATAAATATTGATTATAAAAATGAAGATGATTTTAGAAAAAAGTTCAAAATTATCTCTTTTTTGACACCCTTAAGTATCGCATTATTTTCTAATTCAGCAATTAAGGAAAATAAATTTAGTGGATATTTATCCTATCGTTCTAAAGTTTGGCAAAACACCTCAAGGGGTGGACTGCCAAAAATTTTCTTAGAAGACATGTCTTTTGAGAAATATGCAGATTTTGTTTTAAGTTATCCATTATTATTTATACAAAAAAATAATGAATATTTATTTCCTGAAGGAAAAAATTATAGCGACCTAATCAAACAAGATTTAGCTGACAAAGAAAATCTTGAATTACACTTATCTACTATTTTTACCGAGTTAAGATTAAAAAAATATATAGAAATTAGATCTTTGGATGCGTGCGAATGGGATTGCCATTGTTCAGGTCCAGCATTTTTTATTGGACTATTGTATGGAAACTTAGATGAGTGTTACAATATTGTTAATAAATGGGATAAAAAAAATATAATAGACGCATATTCCGATAGTCCAATTAAAGGTTTAAAAACAGAGATTGATGGTAAAAGTATTTTATATTGGACAGATATTTTTTTTAAATTAAGCAAAGATGGATTAGAAAAAAGAAATTTTACTAATTTAAGAAACAATAACGAGACGCAATATTTAAAAAGTATCGAAAGTATGATCCAAAAAAAAAGTACGAGGGCAGAGGATGTGGTTAAAAATCTAAAATAATGAGAAGAGTAGTTGCAATACAATCTGATAATTTTATGAGAATCAATCCAGCCACAGACACATCGTTACAGTTAGCCATTGAGGCCCAGAAAAGAGGTTTTCAAATATTTTGGTATGAACCAAAAAATTTAAGTATTATAGATGCTAAACTAAAAGCACAAGGTTCGTTAGTAAAATTTTACGAAGGTAATAAGGATTTTTACAAAATATTAAAAAAAATTAAGTTTAATATATCAAAAGCCACCGTTACTTTAATAAGGCAAAATCCACCATTTAATATGAATTATATAAATTCTACATATTTTTTGGACAATGTTGATGCAAAAAAGGTAATAAATAAACCTTCTGCTATAAGAAATGTTTCAGAGAAGTTCTATTCTTCTAAATTTTTAAAGTTTATGCCACCAACCATCTTTACTAATAATATTGATGATATTCATAAATTTTTTAAAAAATATAAACAGATAGTTTTAAAACCAGTAGATGGTTATGCTGGAAATAATATACTTTTTTTAATTAAGAACTTTCCTCGAATAAAAGTTTTAAAATTCTTAAAAAAATATAATCATATAATGGTTCAAAAATATCTAAACAAAGTGAAATATGGAGATAAAAGAGTATTTATTATAAATGGTAAAGTAAAAGGAGCAATAAAAAGAGTACCGGAAAAAGGATCAAGTCTTTCAAATATTTCACAAGGCGGCAAAGCATTTAAGGCAAATCTCAGTAAAAAAGAAATAAATATTTCATCCTTAATCGGAAAACATTTAAAAAAAGACAATATTTTTTTTGCTGGAATTGATTTGATAGATGGATCTTTAATAGGAGATATTAACGTCACTTCACCTACTGGATTACCTCAATTTCGAAATTTAACAGGAAAGAATCTTGCTGAAGATTTTTGGAATGAATTAAAACTAAAATAGCCCCTCTACTTCACCATCTTTATTGATTTTAATAGATTCAGCAGCTGGTACTTTTGGTAATCCAGGCATTGTCATAATTGACCCGCAAATAACAACTATAAACTGCGCACCTGATGACAACATGACTTCTCTTACCGGCAAAACATGCCCATTGGGAGCTCCTTTTAAATTAGGGTCGGTTGAAAAACTGTACTGTGTTTTTGCAACACATATTGGTAAATTACCAAATCCTTTACTTTCAAAATCTTTAAGTTGTTCTCTTATTTTTGTATCTGCAACCACTTCGCTTGCACGATAAATCTCCTGAGCTATTTTTTCTATTTTTTTAAATAACGGAAGTTTATCTTCATATAAAAATTTAAAAGTATTTTTGCTCTTTTCACAAATTTTAACAACTGTATTTGCTAAGTCTTTTGTTCCTTCCCCACCATTTGACCAATGAGTACAAAGAGAAATAGCTACTCCAAAGTTTTCACAAAAGTCTACTAAAAAATTTACCTCCTTTTCGGAGTCAGTTGCGAAATGGTTAATAGCTACTGCTACAGGTAAACCAAATTTCCTTGTGTTATTTATATGTCTTTCTAAATTTACTATACCTTTTTTTAAAGCATCTAAATTTTCATTTTTTAATTCATCTTTTTTAACTCCACCATGCATTTTTAACGCTCTAATTGTTGCTACTATAACTACACAGTCAGGTCTTAATCCTGATTTTCTACATTTAATATCAATAAATTTTTCAGCTCCAAGATCAGCACCAAATCCTGCTTCTGTGATTACATAATCAGACAATTTTAAAGCTGTCTTAGTTGCTATTACAGAATTACATCCATGTGCGATGTTTGCAAATGGACCACCGTGGATTATTGCAGGATTATTTTCAAGTGTTTGAGTAACATTTGGTCTTATTGCGTCTTTTAAAAGAACTGTCATAGGACCCTGGGCTTTAAGATCTTTTGCATAAATCGGTTTTTTCTCTCTAGTATAAGCTATAGTTATATTTCCAATTCTTTCTTCCAAGTCGTTTAAATCTTTTGCTAAACAGAATATGGCCATTATTTCTGATGCTACAGAAATATCAAAACCATCTTGCCTTGGAAAACCATTTGCAATTCCGCCAAGATCAACAACTATTGATCTCAAGGAACGATCATTCATATCTATTGCTCTTTTCCAAACTATTCTTCTAATGTCTATACTTAACTTGTTACCCCAATAGATATGATTATCTATTAATGCTGATAATAAATTGTGTGCAGAAGTGATTGCGTGAAAGTCTCCAGTGAAATGTAAATTAATTTGTTCCATAGGAACTACTTGTGCATAACCTCCACCTGCAGCGCCACCTTTCATTCCAAAAGAGGGTCCTAAGCTTGGTTCTCTTAAACAAACGATAGTTTTTTTTCCAATTTTGTTTAATCCATCACATAAACCTACGGAAGTAGTTGTTTTTCCTTCACCAGCAGGAGTGGGAGTTATAGCTGTAACTAAAACCAATTTACCGTTCTTTTTGTCTTTAAGTGTTTCTAAATAACTTGACTTTATTTTAGCCATGTATCTTCCTATTGGACTATATGCCTCAGGTTTATCAGGCACATCGATCCCATTAAGAATTTCTTGAATAGGCTTCATTTTTGCCTCTCTAGCTATCTCAATATCAGATTTGAATTTGCTCATTTTAGGTAATTTTTTTATTTATATAAATTCAATGCTGGATTAGTATCTCTTTTTAATAAATTTTGAAAGTTCTAAAAAATATATATAAAAAAAATAAAGAACTATTGATATTTATTACTATAAAATTTATTCATGCAAAAATATTCTGTATTTAACTTAATTAAAAATGCCTTCAAAGGACACAAGGATTGGGAAGTAGCTTGGAAAGACCCAACTCCAAAAAAAGAATATGATGTAGTGATAATTGGAGGTGGTGGTCACGGTTTAGCTACCGCATATTATCTAGCCAAAGAGCACAAAATTACTAACGTTGCAATTATAGAAAAAGGTTGGATAGGTGGAGGAAATGTAGGAAGGAATACTACAATAGTAAGATCTAATTATATGCATGACGACAATGCATTGTTTAGTGAATTTAGTATGGATTTGTGGCGAAACATGAGTCAAGAGCTTAACTTCAATGTAATGTTTTCTCCAAGAGGAATTATTAATCTTGCACACTCAGATGCACAAATGAATGCATATTCTCGAAGAGGTAACTCGATGAGATTAAATGGCATCGATGCAGTGCTTCTTGGAAGAGAGGAAGTAAAAAAACTTATTCCAATGGCAGACTTTTCTGAAAATGTAAGATTTCCGATTTTTGGTGGACTTATGCAACCAAGCGCTGGCACTGCAAGACATGATGGTGTTGCGTGGGGATATGCACGTCAGGCAGATTCTATGGGTGTGGATATTATTCAGCACTGCGAGGTAACAGGTTTTGATGTTTCAAACGGCGCAATTCATGGGATAAAAACTTCGAAGGGAAATATTAAAGCAAAAAAAGTTGGACTCTGTGTTGCAGGAAGCACTTCTATATTAGCGGATATGTTAAATATGACATTGCCAATAGAAACACATTTGCTACAGGCTTGTGTTTCTGAACCTATAAAACCTCTTTTAGACCATGTTGTAACTTTTGGAGCAGGTCATTTTTACTGCAGCCAATCTGATAAAGGTGAAATGGTTATGGGTGGTGATTTAGATGGTTACAATAGTTATTCACAAAGAGGGAATCTTCCAACATTACAACATGTTCTAACAGAAGGTATTGCGATGTTTCCGTTTTTAAGTAAATTAAAAATGCTAAGAACATGGGGAGGCATTATGGATATGTCCATGGACGGTTCTCCAATAATTGATAAAACACATATTCAAGGTCTATATTTAAATTGTGGATGGTGCTATGGAGGCTTTAAAGCTACACCTGCATCAGGTTGGACATTTGCTCACACAATAGCACAAGATAAGGTTCATAGACTAAATGCAGGGTATAATTTAAATAGATTTAACACAGGTCATTTACTCGATGAAAAAGGACTTGGTACCAAAACTTGGATTTCATAGATGTTACATATAAAATGCCCTTACTGTGGGATGAGACCACAGAATGAATTTGCTTACGGAGGAGATGCAACAGTTAAAAGACCAGAGCTGAATAAAGATATTTCTGATCAAGAATGGGATAAATTTGTTTATTTAAGAAAAAGTCCAAGAGGAAAGCATGTTGAGCTATGGCATCACATATCAGGATGCAGACAATGGTTTAAAGTAGAAAGAGATACCGTAACCCATCAGATTTATAGAACAGCAGAAATTAAAGAGAATTTGTAACATGTCGCAAGAGTTTAGATTAGAAAAAAATGGATTGATTAATAGAAATAATAAAATCTCTTTTAGTTTTAATGGAAAAAAATATTATGGATATGAGGGAGACACACTTTCATCTGCTCTAATTGCAAATGGTATTCATTTAGTTGGAAGAAGTTTTAAATACCATAGACCTAGAGGTTTCTTTGGAGCGGGAGTGGATGAGCCTTATGCAATTGTGCAAATGATTAGAGATGGAGCAACTGATCCGAATGTGAGAGCTACAGAACAAGAACTTTTTGAAGGTCTCGAAGCTAAAAGTGTTAATTGTTGGCCTAGTGTGAATTTTGATATTGGAGCTATAAATAACTTCTTAAATATTTTTTTTCCAGCTGGATTTTATTATAAAACATTTATGTGGCCAAAAAGTTTTTGGTATCATATTTATGAGCCATTCATAAGAAAAGCAGCAGGTTTTGGTTCGGCATCAATCAAACATGATACTGAAAGATATGAGCACAAATATGAGTATTGTGATTTATTAATTGCAGGATCTGGTCCTTCAGGTTTAGCTAGCGCATACGCAGCTGCCAAAAATGGTGCAAAAGTTATTTTAGCAGAGGATAAACCTAGATTTGGGGGCACTCTTTTAACTAGTGAGGTCAATATTGGAAACCAAACTGGAAAAGAATGGTCCGAAAATATCATTGCTGAATTAAAGGAAATGCCAAATGTTATTGTTAAAAATAGGTCTCAAATTTTTGGGTATTATGATCATAATATGCTTGTAATGTCAGAAAGAGTGACTGATCATCTACCTAAATCAAACAAATTTACTCCTAAACAAAGACTGTGGTACATACGATCAAAAGAAGTATTAATTTCCTCAGGATCTATTGAAAGACCAATAGTGTTTGGAAACAATGATACACCTGGTGTTGTATTGTCCTCAGCAGCCAAAGAATATATGAAAGTATATGGAGTTTTAGTAGGAAAAAATCCAATAGTATTTACAAACAATGATAGCGCTTACGAAACAGCAATTGAATTTAAAAAAAATGGTATAGATCCAATTTTGCTAGACACGCGAGAAAATCCAAATTCAGAATTAGTTAATCAAGCTCTAAATATGAAAATTGATGTAAAGTTCTCTCATGTAGTTGTAGCTGCAAAAGGTTACAAAAAAGTAAAATCTGCTGATATAGCGTTAATTTCAAAAAATAAAAAAGATCTTTCCAATATTCAAAATATAAAGTGTGACTGTATTTGTGTTTCTGGTTTTTGGACACCTACTATTCATTTAGCTTCTCAATCTGGTGGAAAAACAAAATTTAAAGAGGAGATAGATGCATTTATACCAACTGATTCTAAACAAAATGAAACAACTCTTGGATCAGCAAATGGAATTTTTAATTTAGAGGAAACACTTAAAACCTCAATAGAGAAAAGTTTCGAAATATCAAATAAAATTACAAATAAAAATCAAAAAATATCAGTTCCGCAAGTTTCTGAACAAAAACATTCAAAGCATGATAAGTTTTGGTGCGTACCTTTACCAGAAGGAAAAAAATACAAAAGATTTTTAGATTTTCAAAATGACGTAGCTGTTTCTGATATCGAATTAGCTATAAGAGAAGGGTATAGATCTATAGAGCATGTTAAAAGATATACCACGCTTGGAATGGCAACTGATCAAGGTAAAACTAGCAACCTAAACGGTCTGCAGCTTGTTTCTGGAATAGAAAATAAAGTTGTACCATCAGTAGGTCATACAACCTTTAGACCTCCTTATACTCCAATCACAATTGGCGCGATAGTTGGTAGAGAAGTTGGAAAACACTCAAAGCCAACAAGAAAATCTCCAATGCATAAATGGCATGAGAATAATAATGCTGTATTTGTTGATGCGGGTGTTTGGCTCAGACCAAGATATTACAAAATAGGTGATGAAAATCTATTTGATGCCTCAAAAAGAGAAGCTGAAAATGTAAGAAAAAATGTAGGAGTATGTGATGTAACTACGCTAGGAAAAATTGATGTAAAAGGACCTGATGCTTCGGAATTTTTAAACAGAGTTTACACTAATGCATGGTTAAAACTTCCTATAGGAAAAGCAAGGTATGGAGTGATGCTAAGAGAAGATGGAATAGTTATGGACGATGGTACTACTACTAGAATTTCCGAACATCATTACCACATGACAACAACAACAGCTCAAGCAGCTAATGTTTTATCTCATTTAGAATATTATTTACAAGTTGTTTGGCCAGATTTAAATGTTAATGTTGTTTCAACTACAGAACAGTGGGCGGGTGCAGCTATAGCTGGGCCAAACTCTAGAAAATTATTAGAAAAACTATTTCCAAATAGTGATGTCTCAAATGAAGGATTACCTTTTATGGGTTACTTAGAAGGTGATTTATTTGGTATTAAGGCAAGAATATTTAGGATTTCATTTTCAGGTGAATTAGCATTCGAGGTAAATGTTGAGTCAAATTTTGGAAATTACATGTGGGAAAAAATAATTGAGATTGGTAAAGAATTTAATATACAGCCATATGGTACAGAGGCGCTTTCAACTTTACGGATAGAAATGGGACACGTTGCAGGTTCAGAATTAGATGGAAGAACCATACCATACGATACTGGCTTAGATGGATTAGCTAGTAAGAAAAAAGATTTTATAGGAAAAAGATCCTTAAATAGAAAGGCATTTATCGCAGACGACCGACAAAGAATTGTCGGCTTGGTTCCTATAGATAAAAAAACAAGCATTCCTGAGGGATCTCATTTAGTAAAAGACTCGAAAGGAAAGATACCTATTCCAAAACTCGGACACGTATCAGCCTCATGTTGGAGTGTTGAACATAATAATCCATTTTCGTTAGCCATATTAAAGGATGGTAAAAATATGATAGGTCAAAAACTTTATGCAATGTCTCCTCTTAAGGATAAAACAATTCAAGTTGAAGTGGTTTCTTCGCACTACGTCGATCCAAAAGGAGAAAGGGTGAGATCATGACACTAAATTCACCCTTAATAAATGAAATGATAAAAGGGAGCTATGGTAACAATGAAAATAATGAAGTTAATTTAATTACCATTAAAGAAAAAACTAATATTCACATTTTCCAAATTGCTCAATACAAAAATTCAAGTTTTGATTTAGATAAATTAAAGATTGATGACTTAGAATTTCCAAAAAATACTTTAGAAGTAAAAAATAATAATAATGTTCGAATACTATGGGTTGGACCAAAAAATTGGTTATTAATTTTAAAATCTAAAGACTTAGTTAGTAGATTAGATGAAATTGACAAAAATAATTTTGCTGTAACAGACTTGTCACATTCAAGAGCAATAATTGAATTGTCTGGTAAAAATTCTAAAGAAGTTTTAAAAAAAGGATGCCCTTTTAATTTTAATGAGTTAAAAAAAAATAGTTGCGTTAATTCAATCTTTAATGGCATTGCAGTCACTATAGATATGAGAGACGATAATCCAGATAGTTTGGATTTATATGTGCTAAGAAGTTTTGGGCAGTCTTTTTTTCATTCAATATCTGATGCTTGCCTAGAGTTTGGGTATAAAATAGATTAAATTTTTTTTATAAATCTAAGCTAAAATAACATGAATTTGGATCATCTTTATAATGTGCAAAAGGTTTACACGATTTAAAACCAAAATTTAAAAATAATTTTCTAGCTGGTGCAAAAAAATCTCCTGATCCCGTTTCAATACTTAATTTTTTAATTCTCAAGTTCTTTGACTCATTTATCAAATGCTCAATTATCAATTTACTCATTTTTTTTCCTTTAAATTTTTCTGCAATTCTAATAGATTTAAATTCACCGTGACTTTCATCTAAAAATTTTAACGCTCCACACCCAATTAACTCATCTTGTTCCCATAAACTCCAAAATTTAATACTTGAATCTTTTAAACCTTCAATATCTAAAACATGGGCACTTCCTTCTGGAGAAACTGATCTTAACTCAATAAAATGTTTATTTAATAAATCATTTACTTCATTGTTATCAAAGTTTCCTTCAATTGATTTCATATTCAATTATTTTATTTTAATAAATTATTTAGTTTTTCAACTTGCCCAATTTTAAAGATTAAAGCGTCATCCTTATCATACCCATATTTATTTGCAGAATCTTTAAATCTCTTTGGAGGTTCAAATATTGGTTCTAGAGATAAAATAACAGTGCCCCAATGCATTCCTAAAACTTTTTTACTTTTTAAATCCTTACCAATATTTAGGGCCTCTTCTGGATTTGTATGGTATATAGATTTATCTTTATGGGGGGACATTGGATAAAAATTGTATGCTCCGATATTAATAAAAGTCAAATCTATTGGACCATATTTTTCTCCTAATTTTTTATAAATATCTCCATATCCGGTATCACAAGCAAAAAATAATTTTTTATTTTTATATTCTATTAAAAAACTTCCCCAAAGTGTTTTATTTGTATCCCAAAGGCTTCTCTTAGACCAATGCACCGCAGGTAAAAAGGTAATTTTTAAATCATTCACAAATGCTTCCTCATACCAATCCATTTCTTTAACATCAGAGAATCCGTTTTTAGTAAAATATTTTCCAAGCTTTAGTGCTGTTACAACTTTTGCTTTTTTATATGGAAATCTTTGAATCGTTCTTGTACTCAAATGATCATAATGATTGTGGGTTAATAAAAATAAATCAATATTTGGTAGTTGCTTAAGCTTTATTGCAGGTTCCACAAATCTTTTTGGACCAAAAATTAATGGACCCATGTTTTTTTCAAAAACAGGATCTGTAATTATTGTTGTATTTCCTAATTTGATTATAAAAGTTGCATGACCAATCCAAGCGATATAATCATCATCGTAATATTTTCCTAAATTATTCATTACTTCAGAATTTTCCACTATGTGCTCGGGCGGTATATTAATTGCAATTTTTTTCTTTTCTTCGTTAAAAATTTTATAACTCCAATTAAAACTACCACTTCTTTTTGGTGAGCCTTCTGGATTCTGAAATGATCCATCCAATAAATGATGAAAAGGTTTTTTTTCCATACTTAATATAGGGTTTATATAGCAAGATAAATAAAAAAAAATAACAAAAAAACTTAAATTAATTTTGGACATTTACTTTATTACTTTTGTAAAGTGACCCATTTTTCTTTTTGCTTTTATCTCTTTCTTTAGATAGTCAAAAAAAAATTCATTTTTTTCTATTTTCTTATTTCTGTATTTAGTAATATCATTTCCAATTAGGTTTATCATTTCACCGTTAAAATATTTTTTTGTTTCAATATTGTTTAAACCACAAACTGCTCTTACATGATTTTCAAACTGACTTATATTATGTGTATTTATCGTCATATGTCCTGAGTTATGTACCCGTGGTGCAATCTCGTTTACATATAATTTGTTTTCATTATCAATAAAAAATTCAATACAAATTGTTCCTATGTAATCAAGTGTTTCAGCAATATTTATCGACCAATCTTTAGACTTATTATAAATCTCCGTATTAATTTTTGCAGGAATTTTTGAGAATTTTAAAATTTGTTCTTCATGTTTGTTTTCAAAGGGTTCATAAATCTCGTATTTATTTTTAGAATATCTAGTTAAAATTACTGAAATTTCTTTTTCTAAATTTATGAACTTTTCTAAAATATAATCTTTTGAGGGGTCTAAATTCAACTTATCAATATCTTCTTTTTTTTCTATCTTATATTGTCCCTTTCCGTCATACCCAAGCGTACAAGTTTTAAGAATGCTTGGAATTATTTCATTTATTTTTTCTAAGTCATCTTTTGACTTTATATGGATATAGTCAGTTGTTAAAATGTTATTATCTTTTAAAAAATTCTTTTCTAATAGTCTATTTTGTACAATTTTATTTATTTCTGGTTTTGGATAAACTTTTTTTGAACTTTCAATCTTTTTTAAAGTTTCAAATGGGATGTTTTCGAATTCATAAGTGATAACATCAGTTTTTATTTTAAATTCTTCAATTTTTTTTTCATCGTCATATTTTCCTAAAATAAATTCATCACAAAAATTTTGAGCAGGTGAATCCTCAACATCTGAATAAACAACTGTTTTAATATTTATTTTTTTTGCTGCATCAGACAGCATACTACCTAACTGACCACCACCAATTATTCCAAGTATTGGATTTTTCATTTACGGTCTTTTCTTAACAGATTTTGTTTGCTTGTTTCTCCAGTTAATTAATTTATTTTTTATTACTGAATTACTCAACGAAAGAATTGATGCAGCATACAAAGCTGCATTAATTGCACCATCCACTCCAATGGCTACAGTTCCCACAGGTATTCCTTTAGGCATTTGTGCAATTGATAAAAGACTATCTAGACCTTTAAGTTTTTTACTTTCAACAGGAACTCCTATTACAGGAATTGTTGTTAATGAGGCTATCATTCCGGGTAAATGAGCAGAGCCTCCAGCGCCAGCTATAATTATTGAAATATTATTTTTTTCAGCATTTTTTGCAAATTCAAACATTCTTTTTGGGGTTCTATGCGCAGATACAATTCTTACTTCATGATTAATGTTTAAAATACTTAATACCTTTTTACAAAATTTCATAGTTTTGAAATCTGATTTACTGCCCATTACTATAGAAACTTTATTTAAATTTTTCTTTATTTTCATTTATATGTTTAATACCAAATATTTATAAACTAATATATATATTTATTTTTAATGAATTATAAAATTGATAATCTTCAATACTGTAATTGGTCTCGAGAAATATTTGAAATAAATAGGGAGGCTGGTCTAGATGCTGTTCATGTTACAGTAGTTTACCACGAAGATTACGATGAATTTATAGATAATACGAAAATCTGGACTAAATATTTTAATGAAAACTCTGATATTATATTTTTAGGCAAAACTTATAAAGATATTCAAAAAGCTAAAAATGAAAATAAAACAGCAATATTTTTTGGTTTTCAAAATTGTTCACCGATAGAGGATGATATAAAGTTAATTGAAAAAGTACATGAATATGGATGTCGATTCATGCAGCTCACCTATAACAACCAATCTTTATTAGCAACAGGCTGTTATGAGGAAAATGATAGTGGTGTGACAAACTTTGGAAAGGAAGCAATTAAAGAAATGAATAGAGTTGGTATAGTTATAGACATGTCTCACTCAGCAGAGAAAAGCACTTTAGATGCAATAGATATAAGTGAAAAACCAGTGGCAATAACTCATGCTAATCCAAATTTTTGGCATAGTGCAAAAAGAAATAAATCGGCAGAACTTTTAAAAGTTTTGGCTGATAGCAAAGGTATGTTAGGTTTATCTTTGTACCCACATCACTTAAAAAATAATACAAATTGTAAGCTTGAAAGTTTCTGTGAAATGGTGGCTAGAACTGTAGAAATTATGGGTTGCAAAAACGTTGGTATAGGCTCTGACTTGTGTTTGAATCAACCTGACTCAGTTGTAGAATGGATGAGAAACGGGACCTGGACCTTGAAAAAAAATTATGGTGAAGGCTCAAAAAATAAACCAGGTTTTCCTAAACAACCTGATTGGTTTAAGGATGCAAGAGGTTTTAAAAATTTAGAAATGGGACTAAAAAAAATCGGTTTTAACAATAACGAAGTAATGGACATTCTTGGCAATAATTGGTTTAATTTTTATAAAAATATAAATTGATGAATATTCAATTAAGAGACCCAAAAGATGTGATGAAACTTTCAAAATTAGGATCTTTTCATCAATCAAAATTTTCTTTTTTAAGATCTTTTTTAAAGGAGTTTAAAAATTGGACATACAAGAAGGATTTGTTTAATTTAGACGAAGATGGTTTCGGAACTGCTATTTATTCGTTTAACAGAGATAGAAAAGTTTATTCATTAGTATGTTTTGCAAATAAAATAAATGATAACGAAAGGTCCGATAGAGTCATCGCAACAAAATGGGATGCTGCATTTACTTTGTACGATGGAGTTCCAAAAAAAAAAGATATTGAGCGTCTCCGTAACAATGTCCCTAGACAAGAAGTTGGTAGAATGTCATATAAAGAACTGGCATTATCAAGAGCAAATAAATCTGTAAGATTATTTAATCATGTTGTTGAAAATTTATCAAAAGGACAACAACCAGATAAAAGAATAATTAATGAAGTTGGCTATCTCTACAGAACCACTGCAGTTTATGGTTCTGGTAAATTTGGTCTTGCAGATCGATTTAGAGTAAAAAATAGAGAGGAAATATGTGGTCCTTTTAGATTAGAGATGATGCTTGTGTATTTGGTAAGACAATTTACTTTCGATCAAGTAAATCATATAGCTTTTAGTAAAAACCCTTCAAAAGCAGTTTTATTGAACGAAGATTTGTCTAGAAGTTTGGGTATTGGCAACTCAACTGGTTTAGGAATGGCACCATTTATTGTAAATCATCCAACACTATTAAATAATTGGATACTTGCGAGAGAAACAGCTTTAAAAAAAGTTAGAGAAATAAAAAATATAGATAAAAATGAATTCAAAATTTTTTTTGAGTGTTTTAATAAATCAATAAAAAATGTCATTAGTTGGTCAACTGAAAGTGAGTACCAAAAACAAAAAATAGACGGTTTAATTAAGGACCTTGATAAGTTTAAGATATTTCTTGAAGATAACTTTGATTATAAAAATGAATTTTCTTTTAACAAACTATACATTTGGGTGGAAGAAAATTTAAATGATGAAGCTATAGAGTATATTGTTTCAATAATGATGGAACCATTTGACAATATTACTAATCCATTAATAAATCAAATGAGTTCAGATGAAGAAAAATATTTTAATATTCCTTCTCATAAATCTATACTTGAGTTAAGAGAAATAATCGAGAAAAGGTACAATACAATTCTTAAGATAAATTTTAATGATAAAAAAAATAACGATAATTTTTGGTTTATATCTATGAATAAAGAAGAGCCACGTATAGCTAAAAGATATTTTGACAAAGGATCGGAATTAGAACAACCTCTAGCAATAGCTAGAGACATTTGTAGTTTATATAAAAGAATTGAAATTCATAAAAATAGCTCAACGGTTGCAAAGTTTTTATCTGAAAACAATGATTTAAGACATATTGTTAGAAGAGTTTTTATAGCAGACAAATTTCCTTATTCAGAAATTCAAGATAATACTATTGGATCTAAATTGATGCCGATAGATATGTTGAGACTTAAACTCTCTTTTTTTGGTGCTGTAAAATTTGATCCAAGATCAGATAAATGGTTACGAATTTGCATGTATCAGGGAGCACCATTACCCAATGAACTAAGTAATCTAAACGAATATTGGATTTATAATTAAACACTAAATGAGAAGCTTTAGCGAAATAGATACAACTGTAAAAAGAGCTTGCAGAGGCGCAGGTTTTTCATGGGGTATTTCAGAAGAGGTCGGAAAAAACATAAAATTGTTAGAGCTATATGGATTGCCGGGACTAAAAAATTTAAGTTCATATTTAAAAATGATAAATGAAAAGAAATTTCAAAATATAAGTCTAATTTCAAAAAATAATTCTTCTAAAATACCCTATTGTCCAATTATCTCAGGTATTAATTTTCTTGATCAAGTTAAAATGCTTGAAAATGATGATGAGATTGTTTTTAGAAATTTATCCTTTCCAATACTATTTCTACCTTTCGTAAGTAGGTCAGCTGAAATTATTGGAAAAAAAATAGAATTAACTATAGATGAGAAGATTTTTTTACTAAATTACAACCAATCTATATATTCAAACTATTTTTCTGAAAATGTTATTGAAAATTCGAAAATTGTTAAGATTACTTTTTTAAAAAATAAAAATAATTTTAATGATAAGGAATGGAATGATATTTTTGAAATTTCAAAAAATACTTTTGTAGAGGAAACTGAAGAGCTTAAGCAAAATACGGCGGGTGCTGGACTTACTGATAATGACTAGAGTATCTAAACTAAAAAAAGAAAAAATAAAAAAAGAATTAAATAATAATTGCGAAGAATGTAAAAAAAACGATCAAAGTGTAACTCAAAATTTGATATTATATGGATTTAAGATTTGCAATGTCTGCAAGACTTCAAAATCTATATTTCCAATTTAACTAAACGTCCCAGTTGATATAGTTGATAATTGAAACACAGTAATTAAGATTAAAAAAATTATTGGTCCTAGAACAACTAGTGTAGATTTAAAAAGATTCTTATATTGATATAACTGGTTAATTCCAACAATCAAAGTGCAAGAATACCATATGTATGACATCACAACTAAAAAGAGAAGGCTAGTATTAAGAACTAGACAATTAAGTATGAAAGGTGCATGGGCGTAGCCTACAATAATAAGAGTTTTTTTAAAATTTTTTTGAGTTAATTTGCTAGGGAATAAAATTGCTCCAAACACATATAGGTAGCCTGATTTTGCAATCCAAGCCACAAAACCCGAAAGTATCACTGATAATAATCTTGGAGGTTCTACTCTGCCTATTACTATACTCATGTATTCTAAAAAAAAAGCATTTGGAATTATGCTAATCAGTGACGTTAAAAGAATTAAGGACGCCCCAAAATAAATTGCAGTGTCAGTAAAAAATTTATTATCTTTATAAAGATTTTTATCTAATTTTATACTTTTAACAATAATGTTAATTAAAATTGAAAACATAAAGTTATTATAATTTGAACAATAGACTGAGTGTGTTTTAATACAATCTTAAAATTTTATTTTATTTATTAGAAAAAGGAGGTAGTTATATTTTATCTCCACCTCCTTTCTTAATTTACTTATCCCTTAACAACTTCCCTTGTATTTGCATGATGTGAGTCTGTAAATGGAATATCTACCACAACTGCATCTACGGGCTTTCCAGGTCTAATTGAATATTTTCTAGGTAAATGAACTTTGTATTTAGTTCCAACTTTTCCTTTTGGAAATCCATTATGATTCTTTGTGCCATCATATGGAACATAGCCCATAGCTATATTTATTCCTTTTTCTGGGTGGTACCAAGGCGATGTAATGAATCCAACTGGTTTTCCACCACTACCTTTTGAAATTAACCAAAAATCTGGAGCATACTCTTTAATTGGTTTGCCACCTAATTCTAAACCTACCAATTGCAATTTATATGGTTTTTTTCCAGACTTTAATTTCGCTTTCATTTTTTCTAATGCAGCTTTTCCAACATAATTAGCTTTCTTTTTCCACTCACCTTTCCCTGACAATGAAACTTGATAACCAAGATTACATTGAAATGGATTATGTTCGTGATCTAAATCTTGACCCCAAGACAAAATTCCTGCTTGAATTCTTCTGTGGTGTGCAGGCGCTATAACTCTTAACTTATGTTTTTTTCCAGCTTTTAATACAGCATTCCACATATCGTCTGCATACTTAGTTGCGTTATAAAGATATATTTCATATCCAGCTTCACCTGAGAAACCAGTTTGCGAAATTACACAAGGTCTTCCTCCAACTTTAGCTTTTGCAAGACCATAATATGGCATACCATCTAATTTAACTTGCTTTCCTATCAAATCATTCATTAGTGCAAGAGCTTTTGGTCCTTGTATTTGTACTGGACAAGCGTCTATCTCATCAATTTCGCACTTGAATTTTTTGTTAGCATTTACACCCTGTAAATACAAACCGATATCACTATCAGATAAGCTAAACCAAAATTCATCTTTTGATATTCTTAATAATATTGGATCATTAAGAACTCCACCTTTATAATTACATAAGATCACATATCTTGCTCTCATTGGTGAAATCTTAGTTGCATCTCTTGTAATTACATAGTTTACAAATTTTTCAGCATCTTTACCTTTTACTCTAATTTGTCTTTCAACAGCAACGTTCCACATAGTAACATCATTTTTTATAGAATTGTATTCTACCATTGCACCGTTTGGACCCTTTACATATCCTCTTGGATGATAGATTCTATTATATACAGTTGCTCTCCAACAACCCGCTCTCATTGATAAATGCCAATAAGGGGATTTTCTTACTCTCGTTGAAATTAACATCTCAACTTTTGTCGGTCCACTCTGTCTTAAATTATATGGCACATGTCTATCAGTCTGGTTGACTGATATTGGGTGCTTCATTTTAGAATAGTCAAATTCTTTAGACATATTTGTTCTCCTTCAACCACTTGTTAGTTTCCTTCAAGCCGCCGAATGTATAAATGTGGA
>CAZGVS010000003.1:0-62704 GCA_964529275.1 uncultured Candidatus Pelagibacter sp. | reverse complement strand
AGCCATGATCAAACTCTCAAGTTTAAAAACGGCGCACACTAGCTTCCATATAAATCTAAGAATAAATTTATATGTGATTGAAGTGTGTACGACAAATTTTGGTAACCTTAACCGTCCACACTTCTCTTCTTAAAATTCACAAATTAAATAGCTAATTAGTCATTTTCAGCTTAAGAAGCTGTAGACTAATATTTCAATAATTATAATATTGAGTGAAACGCTTATAATCTAAATCAACTTTAAATCAAGAGCTTAACTGTTATTTTTTACCCAAAAAAACCTTGAAAATTGAGGGTTTTTTTAACATTATCGATATACAAATATAAACTAAACATAATGTTGATGATAATTAAAAACCTAAAAAGCTTCAATCTTAAGCAAAGATTTTATAAAATAAACATTGAGTTTATATTTTTACTAATTCTTTTAATTATAACTCTAGTCTCATTAAATTTTTACAATAGTCAAAAAGATTTAAAAATAGAAAAATGGCTAAATTTTTTAGATAACTCTTATCTAAAAAAAACAGTTGATCATGCTTTGTCTAGTCAAAAACCTCGTTTTGTCGAGGTAAATTATACAATAAAACTAGGTGAAAAACTTAAAAATGTTTTAATAAATTACCAAATTCCAGATTATGAGGTAAATAGACTTATCGACACATTGTCTAAAAAAACCAATTTAAAAAACTTGAAAACTAATGCTCAAATAAAATTTCTTTATGACAGTAAAAAAAATGAAATAATTAAATTTATATATCCAATATCAAAAAGCAAAAAAATAGTTTTGACAAAAAGTAATAATAAACAAGATTTTATATCCTCTGAGATTATTACAAATTTAAACAAAAGAGTCATTTTTAAAGAAGGACAGATAAAACAAAGTCTTTATAAAAGTGCTGTATCACAAAATATTCAGCCAAATACCATAGTACAATTTGCGAATATTTTTGGTTTTCAAGTAGACTTTCAGAGAGATATTAGAAAAAATGATACATACCAAATACTTTATGAAATTTTTGAAGATGATAAAGGAAATTTTTTTAATACAGGAAAAATAATATTTGCAAATTTAACATTAAGCAGCCAAGAAAATAGTTTTTACAAATTTAATTATGATAACAAAGAAGATTATTTTGATAAAAATGGCAAAAGTGTAAGAAAGGCTTTAATGAAAACGCCAATAAATGGAGCAAGACTATCTTCGCCATTTGGGATGAGAAAACATCCAATAGATGGATTTAATAAAATGCATAAAGGAACGGACTTTGCAGCTCCTTTAGGTACACCTATAATGGCATCTGGTGATGGAAAGGTTGTTCGAGCAAGATGGTGTGGTGGAGGTGGAAATTGCGTAAAGATAAAACATAATTCAAGTTACTCAACTGTTTACGCACATATGTCAAAGTTTGCTTCAAGTATTTTTGAAGGCGCCAGAGTAAAACAAGGTCAGATAATTGGATTTGTTGGTTCGACAGGAAAATCTACAGGACCACATTTGCATTATGAAGTAATTTTTAATGGTAAAAGAATAAATTCCCAAACGCTTAAACTTCCATCTGGAAAGATTCTTAAAAATAAAAATAGAGAGTTGTTCGAGGTTGAAAGAATAAAAATCGACGTTCTTAAATCTGAAATTTTGTTTAATAATTAATCAGAGATTTTGATAGTAGGATCAGTTGATTCAGTAGATATACTTTTATCTTTTGAATTAATATCTTTATCTTTATTTTCAATATTTCTTTCATTAATTATTCTTATAAAGTGGTCTGCGTGTTGAAAATAATTCTCAGATAATATTTTGTCACCTTTAGAAATTGCCTCTTTTCCTAAATCCTTATATTTTTCAATTAACTTCTGAATACTATGACTGTTTTTTCCAACATGCTTTCTCTGAAATTCTGGATTATTAGAAAAACTTTGATCAAACTTATGACCATTATTACCTCTAGAATAACTTGAACCATTATTTCTATACCTATTTCTTCTATTACTTTTATAATTTTTCATTAATTAACTTTTATTGATGTTATACATCTGAATTTACCTGATAAATTTTTAACAATTCTAAATAAACAAAATCCATTTTGTTTTAACTTTTTTTTTGTAAAATAAATCTGATCATCGTCTATTTCTAATATTAAACATCCTCTCAATTTTAATAGTTTCGTGCTTTTTTTTACAACTTTCTCTATTAATTGTTTGCCACTTATTCCACCATCTAATGCAATTTTTGGCTCAAAATCTTTAACATCCTCGCTTAAACCGTTAATTTTTAATTTTTTAATATAAGGAGGGTTAGAAACAATCAAATCATAGTTACTGCTTTGATAATTGTCAATATTAGATTTTATAAAATTAACTCTATTTTTCAATTGTTGTAATTTTGCATTTATTTTAGCAACTTTTATAGCATTATTGCTAACATCTATACCTACCCCAGAAGATAATTTGAACTCTTTCAAAAGTGAAAGCAATATGCATCCAGATCCAGTTCCTATGTCTAAAATTCTAATAGAAGAGTTTTTGTGGAATTTTTTTTGACATTCCTCGATAATTATTTCTGTATCTGGTCTAGGAATTAAAACCTCTTTATTTACAAAAAAATTACTCTTCCAAAAATATTTTTCACCTAAAATATATGCAATTGGTTTATTTTTAGCTCTTTGTGACAAATAATATCTATACAAATTAAACTGCTCATTCGTTATTTTTTTATCAAAATTAATTAAAAGATCTTCTCTTGTCGTATTAAGAGTTTTTGCTAGAATTAATTCACTATCTAAATTGGGCGTTTTCATTTTAAATGACTTTAAAATTGAAGCTCCATTTTTAATAATTGTCAGTATTTGCATGTTAAGTTAAATTTTGAAGCTTTTCTTCTTGTGCATGAAGAGTTAGGTTTTCTATCATTTCATCAAAAATTTCTCCCTCTAGAAATTCCTCTAATTTATGTAGAGTTAGATTTATTCTGTGATCTGTTACTCTTCCTTGTGGAAAATTGTATGTTCTGATTCTCTCAGATCTATCTCCAGAACCAATTTTATTTTTTCTCTCTTTTGAACGTGCATTATCTATTTTTTGTCTTTCGAGCTCGTATAATCTAGATCTTAAAATTTTTAAACCCTTTTCTCTGTTTCTTATTTGAGATTTTTCATCTTGCTGGCTCACTACTATACCTGTTGGAATGTGAGTAATTCTTACAGCTGAGTCAGTTGTGTTTACACTTTGACCTCCTGGTCCACTGCTTCTAAAAACATCAATTCTTAGATCCTTATCCTCAATTTTAACATCCACATCTTCGGCTTCTGGTAAAACAGCTACAGTTGCTGCTGATGTATGTACTCTACCTTGCGTTTCAGTATCTGGTACTCTTTGGACTCTATGAACTCCACTTTCATATTTTAAAGACGAATAAATATTTTTACCTTTTATTTCTGCAATAACTTCTTTTAATCCTCCTGCTTCACTTTTTGATATACTTATAATTTCTAATATCCATTTTTTTTTATTACTAACTTTCTCGTACATTTTAAATAGATCCGAGGCAAATAAACTTGCTTCCAAACCTCCTGTTCCTGCTCGAATTTCAATTATAGCATTTTTGCTGTCTGCATCATCTTTTGGTAAAAGGAATAGTTTTATTTTTTTTTCATTTATAATGTGATTAGTCTCCAACTCTTTTAATTCACTTTCTGCCAACTCAATTATCTCTTTTTCACCTTTTCGATCATTAATTATTTTTATCAATTCCGTCTTACTTTCCTCATAGGAAATATATTTATTTGAAACTTCAATTATTTCATTTAAATCTGAATACTCTTTTGATTTATTTGCAAAATTATCTTTATCTATTTGCCCAGAAGCAAGTTCTTTTTCTAATTTGCTATGCTTTGAAACTATTTCTTTTACTTTATTAAGGGGTATCATTCACTTTTTTTTGATCTCATTTGATTTGTCTTCGACAAGTTTTACTACTTTTGATATGATTTCATTATTTGAAAGTTTTTGAACTTGAATTCCTTTCAAGTACAACATACTACTATCTTTTCCACCTCCTGTAATTCCAATATCAGTTTGTGCGGCCTCTCCTGGACCATTTACTACACATCCAATTATTGATAGCGTCATCGGTGTTTTAATGTGAGATAATTTACTTTCAAGAATTTTAACTGTATCTATAACCTCAAAACCTTGACGGGCACATGAAGGGCACGAGATAATTTTAACCCCTCTATTCCTTAAATTTAAAGATTTAAGTATTTCATTGCCAATTTGAACTTCTTTGACTGGATCATCAGATAATGAAACTCTTATAGTGTCGCCTATACCATCAAATAAAAGATTCCCCAAACCTATTGAAGATTTAACACTTCCAGGTACAAAGCTTCCAGATTCGGTAATACCTAGATGAAGTGGATAATCAATTTTTTTCGATAAATCTCGATAAGATTTTACTGATAAAAATACATCAGAAGATTTAACGCTGACTTTTAAATTGAAAAAATCTTGATCTTCAATCATCTTAATATTTCTTAAAGCGCTTTCAACTAACGCCTCTGGACAAGGTTCCTTATATTTTTCCAGTATATCCCTCTCCAAAGAACCAGAATTTACGCCTATTCTTATTGCACAATCATTATTTTTAGCTGCTTTAACGATTTCTTTAATTTTTTCTAAATCTCCTATATTGCCAGGATTAATTCTTAAACATTTAGCTCCATTATCTGCAGACTCTAATGCTCGCTTATAATGAAAATGAATATCAGCAATTATTGGTACTGGAGAGTATTTTGTTATTTCTTTTAATGCTATGCTGCTATTCTCATCAGGTACTGAGACTCTTATTAAATCAGCTCCCTCATCAGCAATTTGTTGTATTTGTTTTAAAGTATCTTTTGCATTTGTTGTGAGAGTGTTTGTCATAGACTGAACTGATATAGGATTGTCTGCACCTATTTTTATATCACCAACATGTATTTCTCTCGTTTTTTTTCTTTTAATGTCTCTAAAAGGTCTAATACTCATATTTCTTTATTTATATAATTGAAATTCTTTATGTAAAACTAATATGGATTTTTTTATATCTTTTTTTCTAACTAATACCGATATTTTAATTTCAGAAGTAGATATTACAATTATGTTGATTTTTTTTTTGGCTAAAGCATTAAACATTCTAAAAGTTACCCCAGGCGTAGTTATCATGCCAACACCAATTATGGAAACCTTTGCAACATTTTTATCTATTAATAAATTTCTAAATTTTATATTTTTATTTTTTTTTATAAGTTTTTCAGTTTTATATAAATCATCGCTTTTGATTGTAAAAGTTAAATCAGTTTCTTTTCCATTAGCAGAAATATTTTGAACAACCATATCTACATTTATATTGTTTACTGATAAAGGTTTGAATATTGATGCGGCAACACCTGGCTTGTCCTTAACACCTAATAAAGTAACTTTAGAGTCATTCTTAGAGAACGAAACTCCGGTTATAATTTTATTTGAAAGTATATTTGATCTTTTAGTTATTCTTGTCCCTGATTTTTTTGAAAAAGAGGATCTTACATCTATATTTATTCTATTTAACCTTGCATCTTGAATTGATGCAGGTTGCATAACTTTTGCTCCAAGCGAAGTCATCTCTAGTATCTCTTCATAGGATATTGCTTTAATTTTTTTTGCACTTTTAATTGCGTTTGGGTCAGTTGTATAAACTCCTTCTACATCTGTATAAATAATACATTTTTCTGCTCCAAAAAATTTTGCACACATAATTGCGCTTAAATCAGAACCACCTCTTTCCAGGGTTGTTATTCTAAAATATTTATTTATTCCTTGAAACCCAGTAATTACTGGTATTCCTCCTTTTTTAATATATTTGATAATACTAGATTTATTTATGTAAATAATTCTTGATTTACTGTAGTCTCCATCAGTAATAATAGGTATTTGCCACCCCATCCAAGATCTAGATTTATATCCTAAATCAATTAGTTTGCCCGCTAACAATGAGCAAGATACTTGCTCTCCTGATGACACAAGGGCATCATGTTCAGACTTTGGAAAATCATTTGAAATAAGTTTGGATTTCCTTAATAAATCATTTGTAACACCGCTCATTGCTGATGAAACGACAATTACTTTATAATTTTTTTTTACGTAAGAAATTATTATTTTTGCTACTTTTTCTATTCGTTTAATTGTTCCTACAGATGTTCCACCAAATTTTAGTACTATTATTTTCATTGAAATAAATTTTTTTATTTAAATATATTGATAAAAAGCATCTTGATTGTAAAGTCAAACTATAATGAATAATAGCACAATAAATAAAACAGAAATAGAAAAATTTACACGCTTAGCTGATGAATGGTGGGATCCTTTTGGAAAATTTAGGCCGTTACACAAGTTTAACCCTATTAGAATAAAATATATAAAAGATTTTATTGTTAATACTAATTCAATAAAATTAAATAAAAAACCTCTTAAAAACCTTGAAATTTTAGATATAGGTTGTGGTGGTGGATTACTATCTGAGCCTATGTGTAAATTAGGTGCAAATGTAACTGGTATTGATGCGTCCAGTAAAAATATTGCTATAGCAAAACTCCATGCAAAAAAAAGTAATTTAAAAATAAATTATTTATGTTGTTCTCCAGAAAATTTTAGATCTAAAAAAAAATTTGATGTTGTTTTAAATATGGAGATAGTTGAACATGTAAAAGATATAAATTTTTTTTTAAATAAAAGTTCAGCTTTTTTAAATAAAAAAGGATTAATGTTTATTGCTACGTTAAACAAAACTCTTTCATCATATATATTCGCGATAATTGGAGCTGAATACATTTTAAAATGGCTTCCTATAGGAACACATGATTGGGAGAAGTTTGTAAAACCTGAAGAACTAATCACAATTTGTGGTAAAAATAATTTAAATTTTATTAAGTCAAATGGAGTTAAATTCAATCCTTTAAAAAATAGTTGGTCTTTAAATAAAGACTTGTCAGTTAATTATATTTCAGTATTTAAAAAAAATTAGTTTTCTAAATCTTTAATCCAAGGAATCAACTCAGTATTTATGCCCTCATCTTTAAGCTCTTTTACTTCTTTTTTGGATGCCTTGCCATATATTCCTTTTTTTGGTTTTTTTTTGTTATAATGTATTGACCTTACCTCGTATGAAAAATTATCACCAACATAATCAAGATTTTTTTTTATGAAATTTTGATATTCGATAATTTTTTTCTTAATTTTATTATTTTTATCACTGTTTTTTATTATATTTTCTTTTGAAGAGATTACATTTGGTGACATTAGTGATTTATCGACATTAACAGATTTGCACTTTACACAACTAAGTAATTTTAATTTTTTAACCCTCTCATATTCTTTGGAAGATCCAAACCAGCTTTCAAATTTATTTTGACAGCTATTACATTTTAATTCATATTTAATCATAATAGAGGTTTAATAATTTTTTTTTTATCATATTAAGTTCTATAATCTGAATTTATCTCAATATATTTATTTGTTAAGTCTGTTGTATAAACAGTAAAGTTTTCTTTGCCAGTTCCTATTTCTACTGATATTTCAATATTTCTTTCTTTCATATATTCTGCAACAACATCTTCCTCATAATCCTTAACAATATTTCCTTTTTCTATAATTTTATATTCTCCAATTTTTACTAAAAGTTTATTTAAGTTGATTTTTACATCAGATTTTCCAATAGCCATTATTATTCTGCCCCAATTTGGATCTTCGCCGTTAAGAGCTGTTTTCACTAATGGTGAATTAGCAATAGAAAATCCTACTTTTTTGGCATGTTCTTTTGACTTACATGCAGATACTTTTACCTCAACGAACTTTGATGCTCCCTCACCATCTGAAGCAATTCTTTTTGCTAAATTTAGAAGTACTCTATTTACAGAGCTATTAAAATTACTAAGTTTTTTATCATGAATAGAATTAATTTCTTGATTCTTTGCTTTGCAGGTTGAAAAAAATACAACCATGTCGTTAGTACTTGTGTCTCCATCCACTGAAATTGCGTTGAAAGTATTTTCAATATTTTTTTTTAAAATTTTATCCAAAATTCTCGAAGACAAATCTGCATCAGTAAATAAAAACCCTAATGTAGTTGCCATATTTGGAAAAATCATACCTGATCCTTTTGCAATTCCATATATTTTTACCTGTGTTTTCCCAATGTAACATTCTTCCATTGCTAATTTTGGTTTTGTATCTGTTGTTAAAATAGCCATAGCAGCCTTCATCCAAATGTATTTATTTTGAGTATATTTGATATTTTTAACTAGCGTTGGAAGAGCAGATTTGATTTTTGTTGTTGGAAACGGCTCCCCGATTGTACCTGTGCAGGAGAATAATATTTCCTCTGGTTTAATTTTTTTTGGGTCACTCTCATCCTCTTTTTGTTTAAATGTAAGTAGCTCTGAAATATCATCTGCAATTACTTTCAAGCCCTTAAATCCTTTTTTTCCAGTAAATGCATTTGCGTTTCTAGTATTTACTAGTAATCCTTTAATTTTTTTTGCTCTAATTTTAAGATTCCATTTAATATTTTCCGATAAAATTTTTGATTTTGTATATACGCATGCATAATTTGCCCCATCTCTAAAATAAAATAAAGCTACATCATCTCTTTTATTTCTGTAAAGATCCGCACTGGTTGAAGATATAGATAAGCCATCTAGATGCTCTAGATCTTGAAAATCGCCAATTTTGGTATTTTTCTCATTTGGATTAATTAATTTATTTAAATTAAAAATCATAGTATTTAAATATTATATTAAGTAACTATATTAATTGATAAAAATTACATCAAAAATTTATGATTAATCCTATAAAATTTGTTTCAAAGTTTTTTAAGTCTCAAAATCAAAAAGAATTAGATAGAATTTTCAAAATAGTTGAAAAAATCAACTCCCTAGAGAGTAAAATCTCTAAAATGAACAGTTCAGAATTGAAGGAAAATACTGAGATATTAAAAAATAAGGTGAATGAGGGAGTTTCATTAAATGAAATACTTCCCGAGGCATTTGCAATGGTACGGGAGGCATCTAACAGAATTAATAACGAAAGACATTTTGATGTTCAATTAATTGGTGGTGTGGCTCTTCATGAGAATAAAATTGCTGAAATGAAAACTGGGGAGGGTAAAACTTTAACAATCACATTATCCGCTTACTTAAATGCTTTAAATCAAAAAGGCGTACATATAGTAACAGTCAATGACTATCTTGCAAAAAGAGATTGTGAGAACATGGGAAAAATTTACAATTTTTTAGGAATAAGCTGTGGTTTTATTAATTCAAATCAAACTGATCAGGAGAGAAAAGATAATTATAATTGTGATATTACTTACGCTACTAATAGTGAGCTTGGGTTCGATTATTTAAGAGACAACATGAAGTTTGCAAAAGATAATATGGTACAAAGAGGGCATAACTATGCTATAGTTGATGAGATAGACTCTTGCTTAATAGATGAAGCAAGAACTCCTTTAGTTATTTCAGGAGAAGCAGAAAATAAAAACGAGCAATATGTTGCTGTAGATAGATTGGTAAAAAGCTTAAAATCTAAAGAGGATTTTGAAATAGAAGAAAAGGACAAAAGTATTCTTCTCACAAATAAAGGTATAGATAATATTGAGAGGATTCTTTCAAATGCAGGTATACTTAAAAATAATAATTTTTATGATCCTGAAAATTTAAATATTGTTCATTTGGTTAACCAAGCATTAAGAGCGAATAATCTATTTGAAAATGGAAGAGATTATATTTTAAAAGATGATCAAGTAATAATAATTGATGAACAGACTGGGAGACAACTCGCTGGTAGAAGATTTGGTGATGGATTGCATCAAAGTATTGAGGCAAAAGAAAAAGTAAAAATACAATCTGAGAATCAAACATTAGCATCTATTACTTATCAAAATTATTTTAAATTATATTCGAAATTATCAGGATGTACTGGAACAGCATTGACTGAATCTGAAGAATTTTTTGAAATTTATAAATTACCAGTAATTTCAATTCCAACTAATAAAACGATGATTAGAAAAGACTGGAATGATCAAATTTTTAGAACAACGAAAGAAAAAGATGATGCAATAGTGAATAAAATTCTTGAATGCAATAAATCTGGTCAGCCTTTATTAGTCTTTACAGCCAGCATTAACAAATCTGAGCATTATTCAAATTTACTCTCTAAAAAAAAAATAAATCATACTGTTCTAAATGCAAAAAATCACGAAAAGGAAGCGGATATAATCGCTGATGCAGGCAAAAAAGGTTCAGTAATTATAACAACAAGTATTTCTGGAAGAGGAGTTGATATTAAATTAGGTGGAAAAAATAGTGACATCTCTATTAAAAATGAAATTAAATCTCTTGGAGGGTTGTTTGTAATTGGTACAGAAAGAATGGAAAGCAGAAGGGTAGACAATCAAGCGCGTGGCAGGTCTGGAAGACAAGGTGATGAAGGTAAGTCAATTTTTTATGTAAGTTTAGAGGACGATTTAATGAGAATTTTTGGATCAGAGTCAATGAACTCAATGCTAGAAAAACTTGGATTAAAAGATGGAGAAAGTATCGATCACCCATGGATAAATAAAGCCCTTGAAAGAGCACAACAAAAAGTTGAGGCTAGAAATTTTGATATAAGAAAAACATTATTAAAATTTGATAATGTTCTTAATGACCAAAGACATGTTATATTTGAACAAAGAAATAATGTTATAAATAACGAAATATCTAACGATTATTCAGATGTGTTTTTAAAGGAAGTAACAGAAGATATTTATTCTTACAAAAAAAATACAAAATTACAATTATTAGATAAAGAATATTTAAATAAACTTAAAAATAATTTTGGAAAAGGTTTTAGTGATACAGAGTATGATGAATTGATGAATGAAGAAGGGGAAAAATTTAAAAATATAATTAAAAGTAAATTTGCTCAAAAACGACAAGATAGAATTAAATTATTTGGTGAAAAAAATAATGCTTCTTTAGAGAAAAGAATTTTTTTACAATTAGTTGACCAAAACTGGAAAACACATTTGCAATATTTAGAGCATCTTAGACAAGTAATTGGATTGCGATCTTATGGTCAAAGGGATCCTTTAATTGAATATAAAAAAGAAGCATTCAGTCTTTTTGAAAATCTTCTTCACAAGCTTAAAACGGATTTAGTTAGAATCTTAATCAATCTAGAGATTATTGATCAATCTAACGATAAAAACTCTAAAAATGAAAAGGAAAATATTATCAATAATCCAAAATGTTTAATAGTTCTTAAGAAAGGTCAAAAAATATCTAGGAATGATAGATGTGAAGCAACTGGTAAAAAATATAAAAATTGTTGTGGATCAATTTAGCAAAATAATTAATGTTAAAATTACCCCTAAAATAGTTACTATTGATAAGTAAGTTTTATTTATATTAGAAAATTTTTCTATAATTTTGTCTTTAAGTTTAATATTTATCATTAAATTATTAATGTTTTTATCTTGATTGATAAAGCCTTTACTTCGACCAATTGATAAAAATTTATTTTTTCTATGATTTAAAATTTCTTCTTTATCAAAATCTTTAAAATATTCTAGATTTGTTCTGACTGAGCTTTTTATATTTTCTAAAACTTTATCCCTGTCCCTATGTGCACCTCCTAAAGGTTCATTAATAACTTCATCAATAATCTTTAAATCCAATAAGTCATTTGAGGTTAATTTCATTGCCTCTGCTGCTTCTAAAGTTTTTTTTGGATCTCTCCATAAAATCGTGGCACATCCCTCTGGCGATATAACAGAGTAAATTGCATTTTTTAACATTACTACTTTGTTTGATGATGCCAAAGCTATAGCGCCACCCGATCCTCCTTCCCCAATAATGATTGATATTATTGGAACAGTTAAACTCATGCAACACTCTATAGATCTAGCTATTGCCTCCGCCTGACCTCTTTCTTCGGCTCCAACCCCAGGGTATGCTCCTGGAGTATCTATAAATGTGATTACTGGTATTCTAAATTTGTCAGCCAATTTCATTAATCTTATAGTTTTTCTATAACCCTCGGGTCTCATCATTCCAAAATTTCTATCAATTCTAGACTCTAGATCTTCTCCCTTTTCTTGGCCTATTACCAAAACTGATTTACCCTCAAATTTCCCAAAACCTGCTATTACAGATTTATCTTCTGCAAACGATCTGTCACCAGAAAGGGACACAAAATCATCAAATAAATTTTCAATATAAAAGTTGGCTTTAGGTCTATTTTCGTGTCTGGCAACCTGTGTTATTTCCCAGGCATTTAAATTTGAATATACAGTGTCTAATTTATTATCAATTTCTTTTTGTATTTTAGTTATTTTGTCAGTATTTACTTCTGTAATCCCATCGTTATCAAATGGATCTTTTAATTGATCTAGTTCGTTCTCTAGTTTTTTTATATCTGCTTCAAAATTTAAATAATTTCTCATTTTTTTAATGTTTATTATATCTAAAAAAAGCAATAAAATGTTTTAGAATATTTTAATCAATATTAATAAAATTAAAAGTTAATATGAAAGAATTTTATATAAAAGTTGAAAATTTATCCGTATCGGAAAAGCTATATAAGTTTATAAATAATGAGCTTATTCCAGGTACTAAAGTAAGTAAAATAAAGTTTTGGAAAGGATTTGACAAAAGCGTTCATAAACTTGCTATAACTAATAAAAAATTGCTACAAATAAGAGAGAAAATCCAAAAAGCTATAGATGCTTACCATATAGAAAACAAATCCATAAATTTAAATCAATATCGCAAATTTCTCACAAATATAGGTTACATAAAAAAGAAAGGTAAGAAATTTAAAATAAAAACGAAAAAAATTGACGAGGAGATCTCAAAAATATGTGGTCCACAATTGGTTTGTCCAGTCTCAAACTCAAGATTTTTATTAAATGCTGCAAATGCAAGGTGGGTTAGTCTTTATGATAGTTTATACGGCACCGATATTATTCCAGAAACTGGCGGGGCGGTAAAAGGGAAAACTTATAATCCAATAAGAGGTAAACGAGTAATAGAATATTCAAGAGATTTGCTAGACAAATATATTCCTCTAAAAAAAGGTAGTTGGAAAAATCTCAATAAAATACCTGAGGTAAATAATAATAAACTATTAATAGATTTAAAATTTCCAAAACAATATATTGGTTATAAAAAAAAACTTAATAAAACTGCATCATTATTATTTAAAAATAATAATCTTCATATCGATATATTGTTTGATCAAGATGGAGCATTAGAGATAAATAATCCAGAAGGAAATCAAGATAAAATTAAAATTCACGATATTTATTTAGAATCTGCTATTTCAACTATTTGTGATCACGAAGATAGTGTTGCTGCAGTAGATGCGGAAGATAAAATATTGGGTTATAGAAATTGGCTTGGTTTAATGAAAGGTAATTTAAAGACAGATTTTTTAAAGAAAGGAAAAAAGATTCAAAGAAAATTAAATAAAGATAGACATTACATTTCATCAAATGGAAGTAAAATTAAATTGCATGGTAGATCATTATTGCTAAATAGAAACGTGGGTCATCTTATGACTAATCCAGCGATACTACTAAAAGATGGATCGGAATGTCCCGAAGGCATACTTGATGCTTTCATAACGTCTTTAGCATGTATTCATGATTTCAAAAACAAAACAAATTCGAGAGTAAATAATATCTACATTGTTAAACCAAAAATGCATGGACCAGAAGAATGTAATTTTACAAGTCAAATTTTTGAAAATGTTGAAAAAGTACTCGGGCTTAAAAAAAACCAAATACTTTGTGGTATTATGGATGAGGAAAGACGCACAACTATAAATTTACAAGAATGTATAAGAGCTTTGAAGGATAGAGTTTTTTTTATTAATACAGGGTTTTTAGATAGGACAGGAGATGAAATCCATACATCAATGGAAGTTGGGCCCGTTGTAAGAAAAGCTGAAATGAAAAAGACTAAATGGATAAACGCTTATGAAAATAATAACGTAGATGTTGGTTTAACTTGTGGATTTTCAGGTAAATGCCAGATTGGAAAAGGCATGTTTGCAGCTCCTGACATGATGGCAGATATGCTTAAACAAAAAATTATTCACCCAAAATCCGGAGCTAATTGTGCATGGGTTCCTTCCCCTACTGCAGCAGCTTTACATTCCCTTCATTATCATGAAATAAATGTTTTTAATGTACAAGGTATAATTAAAAAAAGAAAGTCTGCAAAACTTTCAGATTTATTAACAATTCCAATTGAAAAAAATCCAAGTTGGAATTTAAAGCAAATAACTGAGGAGCTTAAAAATAATGCTCAAGGTATATTGGGATATGTTGTGCGATGGGTAGATCAGTCTGTTGGTTGCTCAAAAGTTCCTGATATTAATGGAATTGGTCTTATGGAAGATAGAGCAACATGCAGAATAAGTAGTCAACATATTGCTAATTGGTTACATCATGGAATATGCAGTAAAAAGCATGTTCTAGAAATTATGAAAAAAATGGCCAAAGTAGTTGATAATCAAAATTTAAAAGATCCTACAATGAAAGGTTATAATCCTTATAAGCCAATGTCGGATAATTTCAGCTCATCCACTTCTTTTAAAGCAGCTTGCGAACTTGTTTTTCACGGAAAAACTCAACCCTCTGGATATACCGAACCAATTTTACACTTAAATAGATTATTAAAAAAAAATTAACTATTTTTTGATTTTAAATCTTTCCTATTTTTAAAAGCTGAAATAAGCGTTCCATCATCTAAACTTTCTATTTCACCTCCTATAGGTAAACCTTGAGCAAGCTTTGTTATTTTTACACCTGTGCTATGTAAACTATCTTGAATATAAAATGCGGTAGTTTGTCCTTCAACAGTCGCACTTGTTGCTAGTATAACTTCTTCAATTTTTTTTTTTTCAACTCTACTTATTAAAGAGTCAATTAACAATTCAGATTTATTTTGGTTATTTGAATTATTTATCGTTCCACCCAATACGTGATAATATCCTTGAAATACATTCGAGCTTTCAATGCTCCATTGATCGGATATATTTTCTACAACACAAATTTTATCATATTTTTTATCTACTATTTCACAGTTATCATATTTACATTCGATAGAAGAAGATTTTAATATTCCACAAATTTTACATCTAGAAATATTTTTGTACACCTCTGCTAATGCTTTTGCCATTGGTTTGATAAGTTCTTCTCTATTATTAATTAATTTAAGAACAATACGTTTTGCCGACTTTGGTCCGAGCCCTGGAAGTTTTGAGATTATTTTAATTAACTCATCTAATTCATTTAAATTTTGCATTATTTTAAAGTGGCCACTTAAATCCTGGAATTCCAATTCCACCTGTGGCTTTTGAAATTTCTTCAGTTGTTTTAGATTTTAATTGGGACCTTGCATTATTATGTGCTGCTTTAATTAAATCTTCTACAACGCTGGGGTCTTCACTAAGCACTTTTTCAGAAAATTTTATTTTTAATATTTCCCCTTCACCATTAAGAGTGATTTTTACGTCGTTTGCACCCGATATGCCAATTGCTTCAATTTGTTTAATCTTTTCTTGACTTTCTTTCATCTTATTTTGCAACTCCTTAGCTTGATCTAATATTTTACTAAAATCAGTCATTTGTACCCTCTGTTTCTACGTTAGTAAGTTCTAAATCTGGTAATATTTTTTTCAATTCGATAAAATCTGGTTTTTTACTTTCCTCATTTATTAAATCATTTTTGTTATCTTTATTAATTTGCTTTACTGTCGGCTTACCTTCTTTGCTTGAAAATGAAATTAACCACCTTGATCCTGTCCAGTTAAATAATTTTTCTGATAATATTTTAACAAAGTCTCTCTCTAAAGTGGTATTAGAAGAAATTTCCATTCTGCCAAAACTAAAACTTATTAAATTTAAATTTGTTTCCAATTCAAATTTTATTTTTAGTTCCTTTTTTTCTTTACAAATATTGATTAACTGAGAGAAAGTATCTATTCTTAATTTAGTGCTTTTATCCCCTAAATTTTCATTCGGTAAAGATTTTTCCTTTTGTTCTACATTCTTGATTTGATTAATTGTACTTGACACATTTGTATTTTGAGAGATTGTGTTTTCAATTTTTTTATCATTTTCTCTTATATTTAAATTTAATTTAGTATTTTCATCAACATTTATATTTTTTAAAAATAATAATCTTATTAAAAACATTTCTATTGCTATATTTTGATTTGAGACTATATCAAGTTCGCCAAGAGTACTGACTGCAAATTGCCAATAAAGCAATAGAGTTTTTGAGTCTATATTTTTTGAAATATCATAAATTTTTTCAAATTCTTTATCATTTAAATTAAAACTGTTAGTCCCTAATTTAATTGTTTCTATATTTTTAAAATAATAAAGTATTTCTAAAAAATCATTTAAAAAAACTTTGGGATCTATTCCGGCTTCATATATGGATTTATATTTTTTTAAAACACTCTCTTCATCGCCTTGAAATATTTTTTCGAAGAGTTCTATCAATGAACCTTTATCAAAGTATCCATAAATTTTTCTAGCAGTTTGAAGGTCTAATCCGTTAGTCACTGTTTGGTTTATTAAACCTCTATCCAATAAAGATAATGCATCTCGAACAGATCCCTCAGAAATTTTAATAATTAGTTTTAAAACATCATCTGATACATTGCCTTTTTCTAGTTCAGTAATTTTTTTTAAAAAATTAAATAATTCATCAGATTTTACTCTTTGAAGATCAAATCGTTGACATCGAGATATAACTGTAATTGGTATCTTTTTTATTTCAGTTGTCGCAAATATAAATTTCAAATATTCTGGTGGTTCCTCTAAAGTTTTTAAAAGTGCATTAAACGCTTGTTTACTTAACATATGAACTTCATCTATAATAAAAATTTTATATTTTGCTGATGTTGGTCCATACCTTGAAAATTCTATCAAATCTCTTACGTCATCCACTCCAGTTTTGCTAGCAGCATCCATCTCTAAGACATCCATGTGATTTGAATTTGCTATTGCCTCACAGTGACAATTGTCACAAATATTATTATTAGCAATATTATCTATTCCATTTTTACAGTTTAATGATTTAGCAATTATTCTTGCAATTGTGGTTTTGCCTACACCTCTTATGCCAGTAAACAAATATGCATTTGGAACTTTGTTTAATTTAATAGAATTATAAACAGTTTCAGTAATTACATGTTGGCCTATAATTTGTTTTAAATTTTGAGGTCTATACTTAAGTGCAAGTACTTTTGAATTTATGCTCATAATATTTAAGGGCCAATCAACCTGAAAAATTACTGGTTACTGCTGCTTTCTTTCGAATCTGACAGGGTTTACCGTACATTCACCTGATTGACCCAATAGTATTATAACAGTAAAAAAATCTAATCTACAGTAAAGTTAAATCTTTATTTTTCTCTAAATTTATCTGCTTTGAAGACACCTAGGACGTGCATATCCTCACAGTGTAATCCCAATTCTTCTAAGGAACTTTTAACTTTATTATTTTCAATATGTCCATCGAGCTCACATAAAAAAAAATAAGATAAAAAGGAATTTTTTTCTGGAAAGCTTTGTAGCTTGATTAAATTTACTCCATTAAGTGCAAAGCCCGATAATGCTGAATATAGTGCCGCAGGTTTACTTTTTAACTTAAATACCATGGAAGTAACATACTTTCCATTTTCTGTAAATTCTGGTTGAAAAATATCTTTACCCATAATTAAAAATCTGGTCATATTTTCTTTATCATCTTGGATGTTTGACTTTAAAATATCTAAATTATAAATTTTAGAACTTAACTCTGATGCAATTGCAGCTTTGGATTTATCATTTGACTCAAATACGTATTTAGCCGATCCAGCCGTGTCAGCTCTCACATTGCTATTCATTTTATTTTTTTTTAAAAATTCTGACGATTGACTTAATGCTTGTGCGTGTGAGTATACATTTTGAACATCATTTAATTTAGACCCCGAAATGCCTAGAAGGTTATGGTTAATTTGATAAAAATGTTCGGCGTAAATATTAAGTCGATATTTAAAAATTAGATACTCGACTCCAATATTTCCTGTTGTTTTGTTAGACTCTGGAATTATTGCTTTTATTTCACTATCTTTATAAGCTTTTTCAAAACACTCATCAAAAGTTTTGCACGAAATAGTTTCACTATCTGGATAATATTCTTTAGCACAACTTTCGGAGTAGCTACCAGGAATTCCTTGATAAGTAATTTTCATAATGAACTTATAATATATTAGCTATTTCTTTCCATTAAAAGTTTTACTTTTTTGTATTCTTTTAAAGTATCAACTCCTATAGGTGAAGAGTTAGCTAACACAACGTTTACAGACATTTTATTATCCATAGCTCTTAATTGCTCAAGTTTATATTTTTTTTCATTTTTTGTTTGTTTAAAAGATTGGAATTTTTTAAGTGCTGAAACGCTATAATGATAGATGCCAATATGATGATATATATTGACATATTTATTTAGTTTCTTTTTTCTAAAGAAATTTTTTGCTAATAAATAATTATTTTTTTTTAATTTATTTATAGTTTCTACTTTTACTATGTTTTTATTACTATGTATTTTTTTTTTATCAATTAAAGAACCCAATGTGCAAAATTCAAGTTTATTTTTTACAGCAATTTTATTTAAATTTACTATATCATTTTTATTTATAAGAGGTTCATCACCTTGAATATTAAGAACATATTTAACTTTTTTGTTTTTTAATTTCTTAAACGCCTCATAAATTCTATCTGTGCCTGATTTATGAAGAGTTTTGGTCAATATACATTTCCCGCCATTATCTATTATATCATTGTATATTTCTTTATCACCGGTCGCGACGAAAACATCTCCAATTTTACTTTCTTTAGCTTTTTTATAAACATGATAAATTAGAGATTTACCTCCTATTTTTAAAAGAGGTTTTCTAGGAAGTCTTTTTGCGGCTAATCTTGAGGGGATTAAAATTAAAGTTTTACTCATAAATATAATGTTTATGCGTCTTTGAGACGCAAAAATAAAGATAATTTTTAGTTTTTTTTTCAAGAATGTTGTTATACGAAGTCTTTATATTAAATGAATTCTTTTGAAATTAATAAAATTTTTGCAGCTATAGTAGTTACGTTTTTAATTATTTTTGGGATTGGTAAAATTTCAGATTATCTGTTTCATGTTAAACAGCCAGACATAAAAGGTTATAAAGTGGAAATTAATACGGAAGTTTCTGAAGCTGTTAGTAGCGCCAAAAGTGAAGTCGATATATCAGCTTTACTAGCCATGGGATCAGTAGAACATGGTAAGAAAGTATTCAAAAAATGTGCTGCTTGTCATAGTATAAAAGAAGGTGGTGGAAATAAAATTGGACCAGCATTATATTCGGTCGTTGGAAGAGCGGTTGGTGGTGTTTCTGAATACAAGTATTCAAAATCATTAATAGATTATGGAAAAAAATGGTCCTTTGAGGAATTAAACGGTTTTTTACTTAAACCAGCAACATGGATAAAAGGTAACAAGATGGGTTTTGCTGGTCTAAAGAAAGAGGAAGACAGAGCCTCGGTGATTTTATATTTAAATGAAAATGGAAAAAGTCCTTTAACACTACCTTAGTTTCCCAAAACAATATAACAAAATACTTTTTTGGACGAAAACTCTATTCAAGGCCTGTTGCCACACATGAGATTTTTTTCCTAAAAAAACTTCATCATCAACTTCAGGGCCTCTAGGTAAACAATGAAGAAATATACAGTCTTTTTTAGCAAGATTAATTAAATTTTTACTTATTTTAAATTTCTTAAAATCATTAATTTTTTTTTTTTTATTTACTTTATCGTTTAAAGATATTGCTTTGTCTGAAAAAATTACATCTGCCTCTAGAACAGCTTTTTTGGGATCATTAAAAATATAAACTTTATTATTATTTTTTTTTAGCCAATTTTTAATTTCTTTTTCTGGTTCATATTTTTTTGGACATCCTATGCTTAATTTAAATGAAAATTTTACAGATGCAGCAATTAGACTATTTAAAACGTTATTTGAGTCTCCAATCCAGCAGATATTTAATTTTGAGATTGGTCTTTTCTTAATCTCCTCTACAGTAAAAATATCAGATAATACCTGCGTAGGATGAGATGATGGACTTAGTCCATTAATAATTGGAATTGATATATGTTTTAAGAAATTTTCAATTTTTTTATCACTATCAGTTCTTAACATAAAACCATCTCCATAAGTAGAAAGTATTTTTGCGGTATCATGAATACTTTCACCTCCTTGGCCAAAGTGTAGCTCGTTTGATCTTAAAGTTAATGTCCCTCCTCCTAATTGCTTAATAGCTAAATAGAAACTTATTCTTGTTCTCAAACTAGATTTTTCAAACATTTGGATCAAAATTTTTCCCTTTAAAGGAGCGTCTTTATCAACCTCAAGAGTATTTAATTTTTTTCTTTTCTTTTTTCTTCTTTTTGCATCTATAACAATATTTCTAAGATCTGTTGTGGAAATATCCTTTAAATTTATAAAATGTTTCATTTACTTATATTCCTTACAAACAGTCTCGATTATTTTAAGTGCTAAATTAATTTCATTTTTCTTTACGTTAAGTGGTGGTAATATTCTCACCACATTATCAGCAGCTTTTATTGTGAGAAGTTTATATTTAAATAATTGATTTATAAAATTTGTTTGATCTTTATTAATTTGTAAACCAATTAAAAAACCTATTCCTCTTACATCTTTAATAACATTGGGATATTTTTTTTGAATTTTTTTTAACTCTTCTATAAAATATTCAGACAATTTTCTGATGTTAGCTAAAAAACTTTTTTTCAATAATTGATCTAGTACAGCATTAGCTACACTCATAGCTAATGGATTTCCTCCAAAAGTTGAACCATGTGAGCCAGGAGTCATGCACGCGGAAACTTTTTTGGTCATTAAAACAGCTCCAATTGGAAATCCTCCACCAATACCTTTGGCAATTGGGACAATATCTGGTTTTACTTTTGAATGTTCAAAAGCAAAAAACTTCCCAGTTCTTCCAATTCCACACTGGACTTCATCGAGTATTAATAATATTTTTTTTTGATCACAAATTTTTCTCAATTCCTTCAAACACCAGCTAGGAATAACCTTTATACCACCCTCTCCCATTATTGGCTCAACCATAATTGCAGCTGTTTTCTTTGTTATTGATTTTTTAAGAGATTTATGGTCTCCAAATGTAAAATGGTCAAAACCGCTAACTCTTGGTCCAAATCCTTCTGTCATTTTTTTTGATCCACTAGCAAAAATTGCTGCCAAAGTTCTTCCATGGAAAGAGTTTTTTACACATAAGATCCTATTTTTATTCGGCTTTCCAATTGAATAAAAATATCTTCTTGCAACTTTAATTGCTACTTCTGTTGCCTCGGTTCCACTATTTTGGAATATTACACTGTCAGCAAATGTAGAGCTAGTTAATCTTTTAGCCAACTTTTCACCTTCAGGAATAGTAAAGGCATTTGATACATGCCAAACTTTTTTCGATTGTTTTAATAAAGACAAATTTAAATTTTTATTTGAATGACCAAGAGAATTAACAGCAATACCTTGAATAAAATCTAAGTATTTTTTTTTGTTTTTTGAAAATAGAAAAGATCCTTTTCCTTTAGTAAAGTATATTTTTCTTCTATTGTAGTTTTTAGCAAGTGAACTCATTTTATGTTTTTATCTTATAGCCTTTATTATATAGATAAAACGCAAAAAACCACGTTAAAATAGAAAATGCTAACAAATATAAAGAACCAAATTTGATCGAACCATCTAAATTTCCAATGAAGGAAAATCTAAATCCATCAATCATATGAAAAAAAGGATTAAAAAAACTAATTTCTTTTAAGAAATTTGGTAACTTATTTATACTGTAAAAGGTACCTGATAAAAATGATAAAGGTACAATCAAAAAATTTGTAATTGTTGCCATTTGGTCAAATTTATCTGCATAAATCCCTGCAATAAAACCTGCTGATCCAAGTAAAAAAGAACTTAAAATTACATACAAGATCCAAAATAAAATATTTTGAATTTGTATATCTAAAAAGATTATAAATATAATAGATGATATAATAGCAATACACGTACCTCTTGTAACCGACGCTAAAACAATAGAGATTGTAACTTCAAAAGCTGACAAAGGAGAGCTTACTACATCAACAATTGTTCCCTGCATTTTATTTATCATCAGTGATGAGCTTGAATGTGAAAAACTTTGTTGGATTACTTGCATCATAATTAATCCACTTGCCAAAAATTCAATATAAGATACACCTAGAACATCTGACCTGCTATCTCCTATGGCTAAAGAAATAACTGTTAAAAATAATATTGATGTTAATATAGGACCCAATAAAGTTTGGCCTGAGACTATCAAAAATCTTAATACTTCTTTCTTATAAAGTGTCCAAGCCCCAATCCAATTGAATCTTCCGAACCTTCGAACTCCAATTTTATATTTATTTTGTATTTCAACCATAAGTTACTTAATAATAATTTTGCTATGTTAATAAATTAAAAAAAATACTTGTTATTTTTAAATCTTTGTGAGTAACTGTATATGGTATAAATCAATTTTAATATACTACATGTTGTTATGAGCTGGACTGAAGAAAAAGTACAAAAATTAAGAGAATTGTGGGGCAAAGATAATACTGCGTCTGAAATTGCTCAAATACTTGGTGGAGTTTCAAGGAATGCAGTAATAGGAAAAGCGCACAGGTTGAATTTATCATCAAAAATTAAAACAAGATCTAATCCACAAATTTCAAAAAATAATTCAAATTCTGAATTTCAATCTCCTAAGAAAGGTAGAAGAAGTAAATTTAAGTCTTTATTGTTAGATTCGAAATTTGAACCAGCAAAAAATTTATCTCTGGAAGAATTAACTGAAGATACTTGTAAATATATGGAAGGTCATCCAGATGAGTCGGGCTCATCTTTTTGTGGTAGAAAAACAGTTGAAAAATTTAGCTATTGCCCTTTGCATTTAATGATTATTTATCAAGAAAAACCATTAAAAGGTAGGAAAGAGGATTTGGTTACTAAAGAAGATGATGTACCAAAATTTATTGTAAAAAAAATTAAATCAGCTTAATTTACTCATTTAAAATTTTCTCCTTTGCTTTTTTGTATTCATCTTCGCTGAGTGAACCATTTTCGTATAATTTACTTATTTTTTCAAGTTCTTCGCTCATAGATTTATTTAATGGATATTCATTATCTTCTTGTGAATTTTCTGATTTTGCATCCATTCCTTGTTTAATAGCTCTGAAGGCAATGAATAAAACAAAAATAAAAATACATAAAACAGAAATATAAAGAAAATAAGTAGTCATCTAACTATCAATTTTTAGCAAATTGTCCGGACTCCCTCCACATATAAGAATATTTATTAATCTCATCCTCAAATTTTAAATTTGCAGGAATTTTATAATCAAAATTCGTTTTATAATTGCCTGAAGCTATATTGTCATACTTTAGTAATCTTAGCTGATCTTTTGTGATTAAAGGATTTGACATAAAAACTTCCATTAAATTTGCAGTAATATTACCTATAATTAATGGTGTAGGTATCAAAAGTCTTTTTTTTTTAATAGCAAATAAAAGTTTTTTCATTATTTCTTTAAATGTTATTATTTCAGGTCCAATACATTCAATAGTTTTTGAATTTAAATTATTTTTAATTATTTGAAATATAATTTCTGTCATATCAGATACATGTATTGGGGTAAATTTAGTCTCACCTGAATAATATAAAGGAAATACTGGAGAGAAACTTAACAATCTCATAAAGCTCGTCGTAAAGTTATCATCAATTGAATATACTAAGGATGGCCTTAGAATAACCGATGATGGAAAATTTTTTTTTATAATATTTTCTCCCTCCAGCTTGCTTTTAGCGTATATACTATCAGAAGCCTTATCAACCCCAAGAGCCGAAACATGTATAAGCTGTTCAATTTTATTTTTATAACACAGTCGTGATAAAACATCAGGAAAGTTTTTGTGAATATTGGTAAATGTATTGTTTTTTTTTTCATGAAGTATACCAATCAAGTTTATGCAGATATTAGAGTTAAGAAGTAGTTTGCTAAGTTCTTTTTCATTAAATATATTTGCTTCTTCAATTTCTAGGTAGCCGGGATTGCCTTGGGTCTTCAATAAATAACCCTTGCTATGAAGATTTCTTGTTACAGCGGTAATCTTAAAATTATTTATAGTGAATTTTCTAATCAAATTTCGCCCAATTTGACCTGATGCACCTAAAAGTAGAATTTCTTTTGGTTTCATATATATATGTTTAACATGAATTTAGATATTAAATTACACAAAGAAGATTTACCAGCCGAAATTATATTAGGTGACAATATAGCAGTAGATTGTGAATTCATGGGTCTTAATTTTAACAGAGACAGATTGTGCCTTGTACAAATTTCTACTGGTAAAAATGATGCTCATATAATTCAATTAAATAAAGAAAAATATAATGCTCCAAATTTAAAAGCTATTTTGTCTAATGATCAAATTACCAAAATATTTCATTTCGGAAGAGCAGATATAGCTTTTATTAAGCATTATCTTAAAATAGATGTAAAAAATATTGAGGATACCAAAATAGCTTCAAAAATTGCCAGGAGTTACAGTGATAAGCATGGATTAAAAGATTTAGTAAAAGAATTTACTGGTAAAGAAATAAGTAAACAATTTCAGAGCTCTGATTTTGGTGGAGAATTAACCGAAAAACAACTTAATTATTGCGCGAATGATGTGGTTCATTTACATAAAATTTTAATTGAATTAAAAAAAATTCTTAAAAGAGAAGATAGAATTAAACTTTATCAAAACACAATAAATTTTATTCATACACGTGTCGAACTTGATTTAGCCTCATTTAAAGAGGATATTTGGGCTCACTAGTCACATGAAAAAAAATAGATATCTCATTGTTGCGAAAAAAGTTATACAGACAGAGATTGAATCACTACAAGCTTTAAAAAATAAAATTGACAAAAACTTTGTTAAAGTGGTTGAAACAATATTAAATTGCAAAAATGGAAAAGTAATAATCTCAGGTGTTGGAAAATCAGGAATTATAGCGAAAAAAATTTCTTCTACATTGTCGTCAGTTGGAACTCCCTCTTTCTTTGTCGATGCAAACTCTTGCTCTCATGGAGATATGGGTCAAATTAGTTCAGGGGATATATTGATATTAATCAGTTTAAGTGGTGAAAGTACAGAGTTGCAGAATATAATACAATATGCAAATAGGAATAAGAAAATTACATTGATAGGAATTACATCAAAAAAAAATTCAACACTTTACAAAAATTCAGATATTGGTTTAATAATTCCTCAAGTAAGAGAAGCAGGTCCAGGAAAGTATGTACCTACATCATCAACAATAACACAGTTAAGCATAGGAGATGCGATAGCTGTTTGTACTATGATATCAAAAAAGGTGTCTGAAAATCAATTTAAGAAGCTTCACCCATCAGGAAGCCTGGGTGCAAAATTAAAAACTGTAAGTGATTTGATGTCAAGTGGAAATAAAATTCCTTTTATAAAAGACAATCAAAATTTAAGTAAGGCTTTGAAAATTATGTCACAAAAAAAATTAGGTGTTTTAATTGTCAGGGACTCAAAAAAAATTACAACAGGTATTATTACAGATGGTCAGCTAAGAAGAACTGCTCAAAAATATAAAAATTTTACTGAGATAAAAGTAGAAAATATAATGACAAAAAAGCCCTTATCGATTGATATTGAAATGTTAGCATCTAAAGCACTTGCAATTATGAATGAAAGAAAAATCACCAGCTTGTGTGTTCATAAGAATAATAGAAAAAAAAATACTATTGGAATTATTCATATCCACCAAATACTTCAGGCAAATATCCAATAAAATGGCCTACAAAACAATCGTTCAAACTATAATCATATTTTTAATTTTTTTAACTGTAATTTTATTTATGAATAAATACTTAAAAAACAATAAATCTCAAGAATTAGAAAGAAAAATAGAAAATTCTAAGGAAAGTTTATCTATAGAGGAAAAATCAAATAGTATAAATGATGTTACTTACTCAACAGTAGATATTAAGGGAAATAAGTATGAGATTTATTCCAAAACAGGAGAAGTAGATTTAGATAATCCTAATCTAATATTTATGAAAAATGTAAAAGCAAAAATTATACTTCAAAATAATCAAGAAATTTTAATAGTATCTGATTTTGCAAAATATAATAATTTAAATTATGAGACAAACTTTTCTAAAAATATTAAACTTTCATATATTAAGCACCTAATAAATTGCGAAAATATTTACCTTAATATTGAAAATAATTTTTTGACAATGTATGAAGATCTAATCTATTTTAGTGAACAAGGAAAAATTAATGCTGATAGAGTAGAAATTAATTTGTTAACTAAAGATATGAAAATAATGATGGACGATGATAAAGAGAATATAAAAATTAAAGTTAATAAGATTTAAATGGCAATAATAAAAAAATTTAGACTTAAAAGTTTTAAAAACAGCAAACCTCTTCTAGAGTTTAAAAATGTTTCTTTATCATTTGGAAATACACAAATATTAGACAATGTAAGTTTTAAAGTAAATTTTGGAGAGATTTGTGGCCTTTTAGGTCCAAATGGATCTGGTAAAAGTACAATCTTTAATCTTATCACTGGTTTACTAAAACCAGATTTCGGGGAAATTTATATTAACAATACACCTGCATCATCTATACCTATTTATTTAAGATGTAGAAAATTCAATATTGGCTATTGTCCTCAAGCTTACGGATATTGGTCAGACTTAAGTTTGTTGGATAATTTAAAAGCTGTTTCTGAAATATTAATCAAAGATAAAAAGTTAAGAGACTCAAGAATAGATTATTTAATAGCAAAATTTGAGCTTGATGCAGTGAAACATACAAAAGCTAATTTTTTGTCTGGAGGCCAAAAGAAAAGATTGACTTTGGCAATGGCTTTGTTGGGTTCTCCGAAAATTTTACTACTGGACGAGCCTTTTTCAGCACTTGATCCAATTACAATTCATATGATGCAAGAGATTATTGCTAATCTTCAAACTGAGTTTGGTATTTCGAGTTTTATATCTGATCATCAAGCATCCGAGCTCTTACGTGTAGTTGACATAGCTCACGTAATATCAAATACTAAAATTGTAACTAGTGGTACTCCATCAGAAATAGTTAGAAACAATAAAGCAAGAGCAGCATACTTTGGAGAGTTTTTTAAAATTAATTAATAAATGAATAACACAATATTTATTAACTCTAAAATTAATAGTTTTAACAAAACTATTTATATAAGTGGAGATAAAAGTTTGTCAATAAGATGGGCATTGATGGCTTCCATAGCGATAGGTAAATCGAGAGCATTTAATCTTTTGAACTCAGATGATGTTAAGAGCACAATAAAAATATTGCGTCAATTAGGTGTTAATATTTTTAAAAATAAGAATTATTGTGAAATTAATGGTAGAGGAATTGATGGGTTTAAATTTAAAAAAAACTTACAACTTAATGCAGGTAACTCAGGAACTTTAGCACGATTAATTGCAGGTTTATTAATTAGATCTCCATATAAAATAAAATTAATTGGTGACAAAAGTCTTTCAAGGAGAGACTTTAAAAGAGTAATCGAGCCTTTAAAGAAATTTGGAGCAACTTTTTATCCTAAAAACAGATATTGTTTACCATTATATATAAAAGGAACTGAATATATTAGACCTATAAATTATGAAGAAAAAAAAGGATCTGCGCAATGTAAAAGTTTAGTAATGCTCGCATCTTTATTATCACCTGGTACTACAAAAATAAAAGCCAAGAAGTCTAGAAATCACACAGAAATACTATTCAAAAAACTCAATATTCCAATAAAAATAAAATCTTTAAAAAATTATGATTTTATAGAGGTATCCTCCTCAAATATAGATTGCTTAAATTATAAAATACCTGGAGATATTAGCTCAAGTGCATTTTTTATAGTTCTTACTTTACTATCTAAAAACTCAAAATTGATTATCAAAAATGTAAATATAAATCCTACAAGAGTTGGGGTTATTAAAATACTAAATAAAATGGGTGCAAAGATTAAATTTAAAAATTTAAAAATTTATATGGGAGAAAAAATTGCAGACATTCATGTTAAAAGTTGTAATAAATTTAAAAGCATAAATTGCTCACCAGTTTTAAATTCAAGCGCTATAGACGAATTTTTAATAATTTTTTTAGTGTCCGCTAAAGCTAGCGGCACTTCAACTTTTAGAAAGCTAGGAGAGTTAAATCAAAAAGAGAGCCCCAGATTAAATATTGGATCAAAGATACTTAATCAAATGGGAATTAAGACTATTTTAAAAAAAGACTCAATAAAAATAATTGGAAATCCAAATTTAAATTTAGATAAATCTTTTAAAATTAAAAATTTTTATAAAGATCATAGAGTATTTATGATGTGTGTAATTGCAGCATTAGTTTTTGGAGGTAAGTGGAGGATAAATGACAAAGATTCAATAAACTCATCTTTTCCAGATTTTTTGAATAAAATTAAAATTTTAAAAAAATGAAAAAAATAAAAATTGCAATAGATAGCCCTGCAGCAGCAGGAGCAGGAACAGTAGCAAAGAAGATAGCAAAAAACTATAATTTACTTTACTTGGATACTGGAAAAATCTATCGACTTATTGCGTATTCAAAATTAATAAATCCTAAAAATTTTAATTATAAGAAACTATCTAAAATAATTAAGAATATTAACCTCAAAAAATTAAATAATAAAAAATTAATCTCAGATAAAGTAGGCAACGAAGCATCTATAATTTCAAAAGACAAAAGAATAAGGAAAATAGTTCACAACTTTCAGATTAAATGTGCATACAATCCACCAAATAAGTTTAATGGTTCATGTCTAGATGGAAGAGATATTACTTATAAAATAGTACCAGATGCAGATATTAAAATATTTATAACCGCTAGTTTAAAAATTAGAGCAAACAGGAGATATAAAGAATTAAGAAGTCTTAAAAAAGATGTTTCATTTAACGAAGTACTCAAAAGCATAAAAAAACGAGACAAAAGTGACTATAATCGCAGTATTTCTCCACTTAAAAAAACAAAAGATTCAATCTTGATTAATACTACAAATTTATCTAAAAGATCATGCTTTTTAAAAATAAAAAAAATTATTGATAAAAAATTAAAAATTGATGGAAATATATAAAACTTTGGATTCTGATGCCTCTAAAGAATTTCAGAAACTTTTAAATCAACAGCTATCATCTTCTAAGAATTTATCTGAGGGAAAAATAGTAGTAGGGAAAGTAACCAAAATAACATCTAAATATTTATTTTTATTTATACCAGGACTAAAATCTGAACCAGTGCTCGATGTAAATGAGCTAAAGCAAATCGGCTTAGAAAATAAAATAAAAGTTGATGAAGAAATAGAAGTGTTTGTTGAAAATATAGAGGACAAAAACGGAGAAGTTCAAGTTTCTGCAAACAAAGCCTTAAAGATTAAAGGTTGGGAAAAAATTGTGAAAGCATATGACAATAATGAACCCATAATGGGTAAAATAGTATCAAAAGTAAAAGGAGGAGTTATAGTGGAGCATACAGATACAGGTTCGCTCATGTTCTGCCCTGGATCACAAATAAGCGATAAGCCACTTAAAGATATATCGCATCTTATGAGAGAACCGCAAAAATTTGCTCTAATAAAGTTGGATAAAATTAGGGGTAATGCGTGTGTTTCCAGAAAACAAATTATCAATTCACACAAAAAAGAAGACAAAGAAAAAATAATAGCCAAATATAAAGTTGGCGACAAAATTAAAAATGCAATTGTAAAAAGTTATAGCTCTTTTGGAGTATTTTTTGATGTTAACTCTGAGCTTGATGTTTTAGTTCATTTACAAGAGATCAGTTATTCTAGAGTGAATCATCCAGATGAAATATTTAATATTGGCGATAAACACGAACTATTAGTTATTTCCGTGGACAATGAAAAATTACAAGTGGGTTGTTCTATTAAGCAACTTTCTCCTGATCCTTTTGAGCATATTTCAAATTACGATCTAAACAAAACCTATGATGTTAAAGTTGTTAAGATAATGGATTTTGGTGCATTTTGTGAACTAGAGCCAGGCTTATCTAGCTTGCTTCATTCCAGTGAATTGAGCTGGACAAAGAAAAATCCATCTGCAAAAAAAATGTTTAAAATCGGAGACGTAATTAAATGTGTAATAACGGATATCGATAAAGAAAAAAGAAGGATCTCTTTATCTCATAAATTAACCCTACCAAATCCATATGATGAACTCGAAAATAAATATCCTGTTGGTTCTAAAGTTTCTGTAACAATAAGCAGTAAAAACGAATATGCAATTTATGTAAAGATGAATGAATTGGACATTGATGCTTTTTTGCACTGTAATGATTTATCTTACACTGAAAACGGAGAAAGTGAATTAAGTAAATACAAAAAAGGTGATAAGTTAGATGTACAAGTAGTTGAGATTGAAAAATCAAAACAAAAAATAAGAGTTTCAAAAAAATTATTAGACAATGATCCTTTTGAATTTTTTAAAGACAAAAAAGTAAATGATACTTTAACTGTACAAGTAATTTCATCAGATCCAAAAGGTTTGCTTGTAAAACCTGAGGGATCAGAATTAAAAATAACTATTAAAAAATCTCAAATCGCAATAAATTCAGCAGACGCAAGGCCTTCAAGATTTGTAGGAGGTGAAAGAATAGATGCAGCAATTTCTGAGATTAATACTGAAAAAAGGAAAGTAGCACTAAGTATTAGATTACTTGAAGAACTAAAGAATAAGGAAGCATTAGACAAATATAGTGACCCACTTTCAGGAAAGAATTTACCTTTCTCCTCACTTTCAGATAAAATTGAGAAAAAGAAGGAATAATATCTAAAATTGTCTATAGTAAAATCAAACTTACTAAAAAAACTTTCTCAACAATATAAAAACTATCTTAAAAAAGATCTTTCAAAAACTACCGAAATTATACTCCAAGAAATAAAAGATGCTTTAAAAAATGGAGAGTCTGTTGAATTAAGAGGATTTGGTAGATTTTCAACAAAGTTAAATAAAAAAAAAATGGCTAGAAATCCAAAAACTGGTGAGAAAGTGTTTGTCCCTGAAAAAAAAAGTATTAACTTTAAAATCGCTAAAGAAACTTTTAAAAGAATAAATGAAGAAAAATAAAATTTTTATTGCTTGTGATACTACTAAAGTTTCAAAAGTAAAAAAAATAATAGATAAAACAAATAATTCAAAATTAAATATTGGATATAAATTTGGATTAGAATTTCTTAACTCAAAAAATGGAAGAAAATTTATATCAAAATTAAAGAATAAGATAATTTTTGCTGACCTTAAACTTAATGATATACCAAACACTTGTGTATCCACAATTAAAGCTGTTAATGATTTAAATATTAATTATTTAACCATCCATATAAGTTCAGGTTTAAAAGCTTTAAAAGCTGCTAAAAAAGTATCGGGAAAAACTAAATTAGTTGGTGTATCAATTCTTACATCATTAGATAATAAAGCCTTGAATGAAATAGGATTTAGTAAAGATGTCAAAAAATTAGTATTACTCCAAGCAAAATTAGCCAAAAAAGCAAAACTAGACGCAATTGTATGTAGTGCTCAAGAAGTAAAAACTGTTAAAAAAGTTTTTAATAAAGAAATAATCACTCCAGGTATCAGACTCGACTCAAAATTAAATGACCAGAAAAGAGTATCTAGCCCTAAGCAAGCATATAAAAATGGTAGTGATTGGTTGGTTATAGGAAGGCCGATAACTAATGGCGATATTAAAAAAAATATTCAATCTTTAATAAAAAATCTTAATTAAAATGGAAGCTAAGATTTGTGGAGTTAGAGATCTTAAAATCTTAGATTATATTATTAATCATAACTATCCACCAAAATTTATTGGTTTTATTGCCAATTATACAAAGTCAAAAAGATATTTAAAATTTGAAGAATTAAAAAAATTAGTAAAAACAAGAAATAATAATATAAATTATGTCTGTGTACTAGTTGATCCTACTGATGAAATATTGAAAAAAATAAAAACATTAAATTTTGATTATTATCAACTTTACAACGTTAGCCCTGAAAAAACAAAAATGATTAAAAAAAAATTTAATATTAAAATAATAACCGCCCTTACTATAAAGAATATAAATGATGTTTTGACATATAAAAATTACGAAAAAATTTCAGAAATAATTTTGTTTGACAGTAAGGGATATGAAAAATCTCTTGGTTTTGATCATAAATTACTAGATAGTGTGCCAAGGTCTTTAAAAAAAATGTTAGCGGGTAATATTCAATATAATGATAAACTTGAAAAATTTAACAAAATAACAGATATTATTGACATTTCTGGAAGCTTAGAAACATTTGGTAAAAAAGATATTATAAAAATTAATATTTTTTTAAATAATATAAAAAAAATAAATGATGAAACTTAAAAAGAAAGTCCCATTAATTGATCAACACGATAAATTTGGTTTTTGGGGTGGAAAATTTGGAGGTAGCTTTATACCTGAAACTTTAAAGAAGCCTGTGGAGGATTTGACAAAAAATTTTAACAAATTAAGAAAAGATAAAAAATTTTTAAAAAAAAGAGATTTTTATATTAAAAATTATATTGGATCTCCAACCAGATTTATTCATTTGAAAAATTTATCAGATCACCTCAATGGTGCTCAAATATGGGCAAAAGTTGTATCTGATGCAAATGGTGGAGCTCATAAAATTTACAATGCAACAGTTCATGCTTTAATTTGTAAAAGTATGGGTAAAAAATATATAGTTGGCGATACAGGAGCGGGTTATGCTGGAAAAATGTTAAGTATGGCAGCAAAAAAATTTGGTCTTAAATGTAAAATTTTTATGGGAGCGAAGGATATAAAAAGACAAAAACCAAATTGTGATGCAATGAGAAAGAATGGTGCTGAAATTATTCCAGTATATACTGGAAGCCAAACTTTGGTTGATGCTGTTAGTGAATGTATGAGATTTTGGGTTTCAAATTGCGATACCACACATATGTGTGTTGGATCAACTGTAGGACCTAATATTTTTGTGAAAATATGTGGCTGGAGTACTGCTCAAATTTCTAGAGAGTTGATAACACAAATTAAAGAAAAATTTAAAAAAATTCCAAAAAAAATTAAATTGATAAATTGTGTTGGAGGAGGAAGCTCTGCTTATGGTTTTTGGAGTGAATTTATAGATTATCCAAAATCACAAATAGAATTAATAGGAGTTGAGGCTGGTGGTCCAAAAAATTCAAAATTACATGCAGCCCCTTTAAGCCGTGGTGCTAAGCTAGGTGTGTTACACGGTGCGGCGTCTTATGTATGTCAAAATAATGAAGGGCAAATCAATGAAACAAAATCCATCAGTGCTGGTTTAGATTATCCTGGTGTAAGTCCCATTCATTGCTTTTTAAAAGACAGTAAAAGAGCAAAATACACCTATGCAACTGATGAAGATGCGTTGAAAGCATATAAATTAATTAAAAAATTTGAAAAAATAAATCCAAGTTTGGAGCCAAGTCATGCTTTTTCGGAGGCGATTAAAATGGCACCTAAACTTAGTAAAGAAACAATTATAATAGTAAATTCATGTGGAGATGCAAATAAGGATAGAGACATTATTAAAAAAAGACTAGGTAAAAATTATGCATAATCCGATATCATTAGCTTTTAATAATGCAAGTAAACAAAATAGACCAGCATTGCTAACCTATACAGTTGCTGGCGATAATACAAAAAAAAAATCTCTAGAAATTTTGAAATCAATTTCTAAATATATTGATATTTGCGAAATAGGCTTTCCACATAATACACCTATAGCCGATGGAGGAATGATACAAACGAGTGCATATAGAGCAATTAAAAATGGAATTAAAATCAGAGATATATTTGAAATTGTTAAAAGTTATAAAAAAATTAAAAATTCAAAGCCAGTAATATTGATGGGGTATTATAATATGATTTATCAATATGGTGAAAAAAAATTTTTAAAAGAGTGTAATCAATCAGGGGTGAATGGTTTAATTGTAGTTGATCTTCCTTATCCTGAAAATAAAAATTTTTCAAAAAAGTGTAGATTGAACTCGATTATGTTTGTTCAATTATTATCACCCACTACATCTAAAAGTAGAGCAAAAAAAATAATTAAAGATGCCCACGAAATGATTTATTATATCAGTATGCTGTCTACAACAGGAGGAAAACTTAAAGTTTCACCAAATCAAATTATGTCAAACTACAAGATAATTAAGAAAATAAATAAAAATAAAAATTGCGTTATAGGTTTTGGAATAACTGATAAAAATATTTCAAAACTAAAATTTGCAGATGGTTTGGTTGTTGGCAGTGCTATATGTAAAGAAATCAGTAAAAGTTTAAAAAATAAAGAAAATCCTGTTACAAATGTAAGCAATATGGTAAAAAAATTGAGAAGTAAAATAATATGAATTGGTTAACAAAGGCTATTAAATTTGGTGAAAAAATTAAAAAAGTTTTCAAAAAAAGACCAAGTAAATTAGAAATAGAAAACTCTGATTGGACCAATTGTTGTAAAGGTCCTATTTTAAAAAAAGAATTAGAAGAAAATTTATGGGTTTGTAACTCATGTAATAAACACCATAGAATAAGTTGTAGAAAACGATTTGATATTATGTTTGGAAAAAATAATTATGAAATTCTTAAGACACCTTTACCATCTGAGGACCCTTTAGAATGGAATGACACAAAATCTTATAAAGAGAGATTAGAAATCGCAAAAAATAAAACTGGTCAAGATACTGCAGTTTTGATTGCCAAAGGTAATTTAGATGAAATAGAGGTAACTATGGGTGCGATTAATTTTGATTTTATAGGAGGATCTGTCGGAGCAGCAGAGGGTGAAGCTATACTTTTTGGTGCCCAACACGCAATTGAAAATAAGACACCATTCATTTTTTTTCCATGTGGAGGTGGACAGAGAATGTTTGAAAGCCCGATTGCATTAGCAAACATGACAAGAACAACAATAGCTATAAATGAGTTAAAAAAAAATAATTTGCCATATATAGTTTGTTTTACAGATCCTACCGCAGGAGGAATTACAGCCTCTTTTGCAATGTTGGGAGACATACATTTTGCTGAACCAGGATGTTTGATAGCTTTTGCAGGAAAAAGAGTTATACAAGCAACTGTTAAAGAAGAGTTAAGTCTGGAATTTCAAACAGCTGAGTTTGTTGAGAAACACGGTTTTGTTGATAAAGTTATTAACCGCCACGAAATTAAAAATCAAATTATTAAAATTTTAAAAATTTTACTTCAAACTAACCCTGTATCTATCTTAAATGAAGGAAATGAAACTTCAGAAAATAATTTCAAAGTTACAAAATCTGCATCCTAAAGAAATAGATTTAAGTTTAAATAGAATTAAAAACCTTTGTAAAAAACTAGGTAATCCACAAAATAACCTAAAGTGTATCTCAGTTGTTGGAACTAATGGTAAATTTTCAACAATTCAAGCTTTGTTTTCAATTTTAAAAGAATCCAAAATTAATTCAAATATTTATACGAGTCCTCATATTCAAAAAATTAATGAGAGATTTGTATATAATAACAATAAAATCGACGACAAAGATTTAATAGATCTTTTAGAAGAAGTTGAGAGTATAAATAACGGAGAGGAAATAACATATTTTGAAATATTAACTGCAGCATATTTTTATAAAGCAAGTAAATTTAAAAATAATATTAATCTTATTGAATCTGGATTATTTCATAGATTTGATGCTACAAACATATTAAAAAATAATTTAGCTTCTATTATTACTCCCATTGGTATGGATCATTTAGATTGGCTTCCACGAGATGAAAGAACAATAGATAAAATTATTTTTGAAAAAACTAGTAAATTGCTTAATTCTAAAATCATCATTTCAAAACAACCAGACGAAAATGTAATGAATAAAATAAAAAAAAATATTGAGCAAAATAGATCAAAAAAAATTGTTTTTAATGAATCTTTTTCTTATAATTTATCTGAAAATAATTTTTTTTATTATGAAGACAGTTTTGGTGGATTAAAACTGCCAATACCTAGTTTGAAAGGAGAATTTCAGTTATCAAATGTAGCTACGGCAATAGCTACCTTGAGGCATATAAATGAATTAGAGGTAACAAATAATAATATTATAAAAGGTATAAAGAAAATAAATATAATTGCGAGATTGCAAGAAATTAAAAATGGTAATCTTAAAAATCTTGTTAAAAAAAACAAATTATACTTAGATGGATCCCACAATCCTTTGGGTGCAGAAGTTTTAGTAGATTTTTTTGAAAAAGAAATTTCAAACAAACATTTAATAATTGGAATGATGCTAAATAAAAATCATGAAGAATATATTTCTTATTTTAAAAATAAAGTTAAATCAATAACTACAATCGATATTCCAAATCAAAAAAATTCTATAAAAGGAATAGATCTCAAGCAAAAAATCAAAATTATCGATAAAGTAAGTTATGCAGGTACAATAGAAAAAGCTTTAAAATCTTTAGATCTAAAAAAAAATGATATAATTATAATTACTGGATCCTTATATCTTGCAGGAGAAATATTAAACCAAAATTAAAAAATAATATATTTTTTCTTATTTAATTTATTTTTACAATTTTTTAGTTGTCTTTCATAACGATCAGAAAATCTTTTTACCTTTTTTGCTAACTGAATTACTTTTTGATTTTTTTTATAGTTTTTATAATTACCCCATCCTTCATGATAAGCAATGTACTGTTTAAATGCATCTTTCTTTGAAATTTTAAGAATTTTGTAAGTTTTATTAGTGTACCAACCAATAAAATCAACACTATCTTTATATCTTGTCCTTGTAGCGAGTGGCTTGTTTGTTTCGTCTTTATACTGCTTCCAAGTACCCTTGACTGCTTGAGAGTAACCAAACGAGCTTGAAGGTCTTTTATAAGGTATGACTTTAAAAATTTTTTGACGCTTTGGCTTTGCAAGCCAATCAAAATCTGATTCCATTTTTATAAAAGCTAATTGAATATATACAGGTGTACCCCACTTTTTTTCAACTTTTTTGGAGTGTTTATACCATAAATATCTTTCTGAAAATATTGAGCAACCGTCAGCAGTATTTTTAGGTATCGATGAACATGAGATTGTAAATAAAAATAATAAAATATATATACCTGAAAACTTAAAATATATTTTTCTAATCATTGTTTTTTTTTACTAAATTTTTGAAAAATAAAAATAAAAAAATCGTTAATATAACGCCAAGAATATTACCGAAGAGATCACTGAATTGAAATGCTCTTAAAGGAATTATTAAATGTAAAATTTCAGTAAATATAGAAATAAAAATTAAATAAAATAAAATAATTTTTTTCTTTATTTCGTAATATGCTAATAGCCCAAAGTAAGAAATGATTATAAAGATGAAAAAATGATTTGAAGAAATTACGAAATCATTTATCAATTGAGGTTGATAGTTGATATTTCCATAAAAAACAATTCCAATAATACTCCCTGGATAAAAGTAAAAAATTAAAAACAATACATTTAAAATATGAAAAATTATTTTAAAGTTATTCATTATTGTACTATTATATTACTTTAAATAATGAGTCATTTAATTTTAATTAGACACGGACAAAGTGAATGGAATTTAAAGAATAGATTTACTGGATGGGTAGATGTTGAACTATCAGCTCAAGGAAAGTTAGAAGCTTGTAAAGCTGGAGAATTGATTAAAGAGCAAAAGTTAAAGTTTGATTATTTTTATACTTCATACCAAAAAAGAGCGATAGAAACGCTAAAATTGATCACAACAACCTTAAGAGTAAAAGATGTTGAGACAACTAAGGCTTGGCAATTAAATGAGAGACACTATGGTGCTTTAACAGGTTTGAATAAAGATGAGATGAAAAAAAAAATTGGAGAAAAAAAAGTTCATGAATTTAGAAGATCCTGGAATATTTCACCTGAGCCTTTAAGCAAAAACAATCCATATCATCCATTAAATATAGACACCTACAACAACGTGCCGAAAAAAAATATTCCAGATACTGAGTCATTGGAAGATACTTTTAATAGGGTATATCCATATTTTTTAGAAGAGATAATGACTAAACTAAAAAAAAACAAAAATATTTTAGTTTCTGCTCACGGAAATTCAATAAGAGCAATTTGTAAATTTCTTTTTCAACTCGATGAAATAAAAATAGCAAATTTGGAAATACCAACAGGTAATCCACTCCAAATATTTTTTTCTTCTAAAAATAAAATTGATTTTTGTAGATATTTAGATAAAGAAAGGGCGAAAGACTTAATTATTTTTTGAAAGGTTTTGATACATTTTTAAATCAGTTACGTGCAAGAATTTACTTTTACTTTCAACAGCGAAAAGATTATTTTTTAAAATCTGTTTATTCCAAATAAACTGCATAGAAAAATTTTTCATTTTAATACCATTAAATATTTCTCTATTTAGTATTTGGCATCCTGTATAAATATAATTATTACTATTCCCTTTTTTTAATTTGCCTTTTGATAATTGAAAGTCCCCTTTTAAATTCCTATCAAAGCTTAATTTTTTATTAACTACCAGTAGTATATTTTTCAATTTTTTTTTAATAAATATATCTTTCATTTTTTTTATACTGCTAATGTAGTTTTCATTCCAAATTGTATCAGGATTGAAAACTATAAAATTTTCAGTGTTACATTTTGACAAAATATTATTTATACCTCCACCTGTACCTAAGATGGTTTTTCCATCGTTTATTATTTTTATTGGAATATTAAAATTATGTTTATTTATATATTCTTTTATTTTTTTTTTTAAAAAAAAAGAATTTATAAATATTTTTTTTACACCAATTTTTTTTATTAAATTTATGTTGTTTTTTAACAATGTATTTTGATTAATTTTTAAAAGAGGTTTGGGGCAACTATGTGTTAATGGATTTAATCTTTTTCCATACCCGGCACACAAAATAATAGCTGTATTTACTTTAATATCTTTGATCATATTTTATTTGGAAAATAGAATTTTAAATTTTTTTTTAATTCAATTAAACTTTTATTTTTTTCTATTCTTAATTTTATCAAATGCCAAGCATGAGGTATGAGTTTTAAATATTTTTTTTTCTGATCTCTTTGAGCTAGTCTTATAAAAATTCCAATTATTTTAAGATTTCTAAGCACTGACAAGATTTCAAAGTCATTTTTAAAATTTTTTATATTAACTTTCTTTTTCGAAATATAAAAATTATAAATCAAGTTTTTAATTTTAATGTCAGTTTCAATTCTCACATCATCTACTAATGAAGCTAGATCGTAAGATGGGTTGCCATATAAAACGTCTTGGGAATCTATAACGGATATTCTATTTTTATTATATATTAAGTTTGAAACATGAAAATCTCTGTGAACAAATGTATTATCTGGCAATTTTAAATTTTCTAGTATTTTTTTTATATTATTTTTTAACAAATTATTAATTTTTTTTTTTTTTGCTCCTTTATAAAAAAGGGGAGTATACCACTTAAAAAAAATAGAAACCTCATCAAATAAAACTTTCTTGGAATAATTTGGTATAAAATAATTTTTTGAAAATATATCTTTAACTTTTTTTGTTTTAATTTTTTGGATTTTTATAAGTAATTCAATTATTTTTTTATATGTATAAATTTTATTAATTTTTTTTTTAATCAATTTTTCGTAAATAGTATTGTTTCCCAAATCTTCTATTTCTATAAAATTTTTTTTTAGATTCTGAGAAATATATTTAGGGGCTGATATTTTATTTTTAATTAGAACTCTATTTATACTTTCGTAAATTATTAAATTTTTGTATTTTTCTTTTTTGCAGAATATAATTATTGAACTTTTATTTCCTTTTTTTTTTCTATAAAATTTTCTATTTGATGCATCACCTTTAATTGGGGTAAGCAATTTATAATCTAAATTCATATTTTTTTGGATTTCCAAACTTTAGTATTTTTAGATTTCTAGCTTTCATATCGTTGTTGTATTTAAAATGTAATTCAACTCTATTTTTTGGTTTCTTTTTTAATTTTTCTGGCCATTCTATAATTGTCAAACTTTGATTTATATTTTCAAACAATCCAATGTTATTAATATCTTGAACCTTTTTAAGTCTATATAAATCAAAATGTCTTATATTAATTTTATTAACAAAGTATTCTATAACAATATTAAATGTGGGGCTTAATACTTCTATTTTTCTATTTGTTTGGGATATGTGATTTATTAGTAATCTAGTAAATGTTGTTTTTCCAACTCCTATCTCGCCGTATAAAAGTATAGAATCCCCAATATTTATTTTTTGTTTAATCTTTTTGGCTATCTTCTGTAATTCACAAACAGATGAAATCTTCATCCTTTAGGCTATTTAATATCTATAAGTGTCTGGCTTATAAGGTCCTTCAGTTTTTACACTTATATAATCAGCTTGGTCTTTTGAAAGTGGAGTAAGTTTTGCGCCTACCTTTTCTAGGTGTAATCTTGCAACTTTTTCGTCTAAGTGTTTTGGAAGAACATAAACTTTTTTCTCGTATTTGTCAGAGTTGTTCCATAACTCAATTTGAGCTGTAACTTGATTTGTAAATGATGCACTCATAACAAAACTTGGGTGCCCAGTTGCACATCCTAAATTAACAAGTCTTCCCTCAGCTAATAGTATAAGTCTTTTATTATCAGGAAAAGTGATTTCATGAACTTGTGGTTTTATCTCATCCCATTTATAATTTTTTAAAGCCTCAACTTGAATTTCATTATCAAAGTGACCAATGTTGCATAATATTGATCTATCTTTCATTGCCCTCATATGATCTGCGGTTACAATGTCCTTATTTCCAGTCGCCGTTACAACTATATCTGCTTGCCCAATCACCTCATCCATTAAAACTACTTCATAGCCTTCCATAGCTGCTTGTAGCGCACAAATAGGATCTGTCTCTGTAACCATTACTCTCGCTCCACTTTGTCTTAATGAAGCAGCACTTCCTTTTCCAACATCTCCGAAACCAGCAACTATTGCGACTTTGCCTGACATCATCACATCTGTTGCTCTTTTAATCCCATCAACTAAACTTTCTCTACAGCCATACAAGTTATCAAATTTTGACTTTGTGACAGAGTCGTTTACGTTTATTGCTGGCACTAAAAGAGTACCCTGTTCTTCCATTTTTTTTAAAGCAAGAACTCCAGTTGTAGTTTCTTCGCTTAAACCTTTTATATCTTTTAACATTTCTTTATAATCTTTATGCATAAGAGCAGTTAAGTCTCCACCATCATCTAAAATCATATTTGGTTTCCAGTCTTTTTTACCTTCAATTGTCTGCTTAACACACCACCAATACTCTTCCTCAGTCTCACCTTTCCATGCAAATACAGGTATGCCAGCTTTAGCTATTGCAGCAGCTGCATGATCTTGGGTAGAAAAAATATTACATGATGACCACCTGACCTCTGCTCCAAGATCAACAAGAGTTTCTATTAAAACAGCAGTTTGAATAGTCATGTGAAGGCATCCTAAAATACGAGCTCCTTTTAACGGAGATTTTCCTTTGTATTCTGTTCTTAACGCCATTAAACCTGGCATTTCTGTTTCAGCTAACGAAATTTCTTTTCTGCCAAAAGCGGCTTGATTAATATCTTTTACTTTGAAATCACTCATGAAGCAGGCGTTTTAGCAATTTTCTAAAAATATATCAACAAATGATTAGGCTTTTGGAAAAATTATTTCTACTTTTGCACCACTTTTTTCTTCGTTATTTGTCGCAGAAATTACTCCATTGTGTAGTTCTACCAAATTTTTAACGATATTTAGTCCTAAGCCAGAATGCTCTCCAAATTTTTGTGGTCTATTACTATAAAAACGCTTAAAAATTTTAGAAGTATCTCTTTCTTTAAAACCCTCTCCTTCATCTATGACTGCAAGATTTATTTTGTTTTTTGGTAATTCTTTTAATTCTACAAATATGCTTTTATCATTTTGACTAAACGATATTGAATTATCTAATAGATTGGCTATTATTTGTTCTAATCGATTTTCAATCCCATAAATTTTATAACTTTTTTTTCCATTGGTAATTAATTTAACAGATATGTTCTTTTTGGAATTATAAATACTGTTAAAATCATCAACAACTGATTTTGCAATATCTTTCAAATCAATTATATTCATCTTCTCTGATGATATAGCGGCTTCATCTTTAAGCATTTGGGAATAGTCTGTTATTAGTCTTTCTATTCTCTCTACATCATGAGATACAATATTGATTAATTTATCTCTATCTTGTTTTGAATCTGAATCACCTATTATTTCTGATGCGCTTTTCAATGATGCTAAGGGATTTCTTATTTCATGAACAAGATCTGAGGAAAAATTTTTCGCAGTAGTTATTCTATTATTTAGATTTTTAGTCATCTCATCTAAAGATTTAGATAAAATTCCCAGTTCATCATTTCTTAATTTAAGAAATTCTAAACTAACTTTATTATTATTTTTGTCTTTGATATTTATTGTAAAATTCACTAAATTTTTAATTGGTTTTAAAAAATATCTATTTAAAACAAAAGAAAAAATAAAAATCACAAGAGCAACTACTAACGCAGTTCTAATTACAAAAATTTTTCTTTCATTTATTGCTGACCTTATATCATTCGCTTCTTCAACAATTGCCAAATATCCAATATTATTTTTCCCTTTCATAACATTTTTTAATGTTACCATTGAAAATTGATTATAATTTTCATCAGTATAAGTAAATGGTTTTCCAAATTCAGATGAACTTGAATAATTTAATATTTTATTTCTTAATAATATATTTTCTTTATCAGAAGTTGGTTCTTCTCCTGCTAAACTTTCTTCAGACTCGATACTCATTTCAACAATTTCAATTCTTTTAGAAAAAGATCTAGGATCTAAGTCAAGTGTATTTGTATCTCCAATTAATTTAAAATTATTATCAAAGATTATAACACGACTTAAATCTTGAAATAAAAATCTTGTTGAAACTAAAAAGTTTTTTATATCCTTTTCTTCAAAGTTAATATTTAATCTTCTGATATGATCAATAGTGTTTTCAATAATTTGAATATGATTTTTTGTTTTTGCAATAACTAATGAAGGCTGAATTGATCTTAAATAAAAGACTGCAAAAGCCATTATCAATATAAAAACTAATAAATTTATAAATAAAAATTTTTTTAAGATTGATAAATTTTTTAAAAAATAACTAAACATTAATTAACATTCCAACGATATCCACTTCCATACCTAGTTTCTATTGCTGAAAAACTACTGTCAACTTTTTTAAATTTTTTTCTTATTCTTTTAACATGACTGTCAATTGTTCTATCCTCAATGTCTGTATCTTCTCTATAAGCAATATCCATCAACTGTGCTCTTTCTTTAATAATACCTGGTCTTTTCGCAAGTTCTTTTACAATTAGGAATTCCGTAGTTGTAAGTTTGTCTGGAAGTTGTTTTCCATCCCATTCGCACTCTAATTGTGAGGGATCAAGCTTTAACTTTCCGTGAGCAATAATATTTTTTGTATCATCAATGTTGCTGGGTTCTTTTCTTCTTAACTGCACTCTAATTCTCTCAATTAATACCTTAATTGAAAATCCTCCTGATTTTTTTACAAAATCATCGGCTCCTAATTTTAAGCTTAAAAGTTCGTCAACCTCTTCATCTTTAGAGGTTAAAAATATCACTGGCATAGAGGTTTTTTTTCTTAATTTTTTTAAAAGCTCCTCTCCATCCATTTTTGGCATCTTAATATCTATAACCGCTAAATCTGGGGGAGTTCTTGTTAATCCAATTAATGCACTTTCACCATCCAAGTAGGTTTGTACCTTAAATCCTTCTTTCTCAAGAGCTATACTTATACTGGTAAGAATATTTCTGTCATCATCAACTAACGCAATTGTTTGGGTCATTTATATTAATAATAAATACTAAAATGTTCTAATTTGGGCAACACCAAGATTAATGAAGTACTCCCCAATTTTCTCCAATATTTATATCGACTAACAAAGGTATTGAAAAAGAGTGGAATTCACTATCTTTAACACTTATCATTTCTTCCTCTATTAATTTTACAATCTTATTTATTTCATTTTCTGGAGTTTCAAATATAAGCTCATCATGAATTTGTAACATCATTTTAGCTTTATTATTTTTTATCTCATCAAATTTATTTTGTAATCTTATCATAGCTATTCTCATGATTTCAGAAGCTGAACCTTGAATAGGAGCATTTATAGCTGCTCGCTCTTGAAAATTTCTTACATTAAAATTTTTATCATTAATTCCAGTTAAATAAGTTCTCCGTCCAAATATATTTTGAACATAGCCACTTTTTCTACAAAATTTAATTGTTGAATTCATATAATCTTTTATTTCTGGAAACTTTAAAAAATAAGAGTTTAAAAATTCTTCTGCCTCAGAATTTGAGACGTTAATTTGTTTTGCGAGTCCATATTGTGATATACCATAAATTATTCCAAAATTTATTGCCTTTGCTTTTCTTCTCATATCTTGATTTACTTTTTTAATATCAACATTAAAGACTTGGCTTGCAGTTAATGAATGAATGTCTTCATTATTATAAAATGCTTTCTTTAGTTCTTTCACATCTGCAAGATCTGACAATATTCTCATTTCAATCTGATTATAATCTGCAGAAATTAATTTATGATTTTTGTCTGATACAAATGCCTTTCTTATATCTTTGCCGTCTTCAGATTTAATAGGTATATTTTGTAAATTTGGATCGCTTGAAGCTAACCGACCTGTAGTGGTTGCTGCCAATAAAAATGAGGTATGAACTCTTTTAGTAGTTGGGTTTATATGCTCCTGTAAAGCATCTGAATATGTATTTTTTAACTTAGTAACCTGTCTCCAATCAAGTACTAATCTTGGAAATTTATTTCCTTTATATGCTAAATCCTCAAGTACAGTTGCGCTTGTAGCAAAACTTCCTTTTTTTGTTTTTTTTAAAGATGCAATCTTGAGCTCATTGTACATGATCTCACCTAGTTGTTTCGTTGATGCTATATTAAAGGTTTTTTTTGACAATTTAAAAATTTCTTTTTCTAAAACTTCAATTTTCTTTAAAAATTTATTTGACAATTTTTTTAAAAAATCTTTGTTAAGTTTAACACCATTAACTTCCATATTAGCCAAGATTTTAATCAATGGTTTCTCGAAGTTTTCATAGATATTAGTTAAATTTTCATTTTTTAAGTTACTTTTTAATAATTTGTAAAGTCGATAAGTAATATCAGCATCTTCAGCTGCATAATTTTTTGCATCTTCGAGCTTTACTTCAGAAAAATTTATTTGTTTTTTTCCACTTCCTACCAAATCTTTAAAAGAAATTGTTTTATGTCCTAAGTGGATTTCAGAGAGGGTATCCATGTTATGTCTATTTTTTCCTGCATCTAAAACATATGAAATCAGCATTGTATCTTCTACGGATTTCAATTTTATTCCCCTGTGATAAAATATGATATAATCAAATTTAATATTTTGACCAATTTTTTTTATACTTTCGTCCTCTAAAATTGGTTTTAACAAATTGAGTACTCTCTTTTCATCTAAGTTTTGTGAATTTTTGTGATTCAATGGTATATAGTAAGCCTTACCAATTTCAAAACTAATAGACATTCCTACCAAATCTGCCTGGTGAGGGTCTAAAGAGGAAGTCTCTGTATCTATGCAAATTTCTCCTTTTTCTTCACTAGATTTGATCAAATCTCTGAGTTCATCCTCATTTTTAACTAAGAAATAATTTTTATTTGAAATTTTAATATTATCATTTTTAGGTTTTTTGTTAATTTCATACTCTATATCACCATAGGTCGATATAACTGAACTTAATAATCTATTAAATTCCATATCGTTTAAAAAATTATATAATTTTTTTTTATCTATTTCTTTTAATAAAAAGTCTGATAATTTTTCTTTGACTGGAACATTTTTTTTTAGTGTTACAAGTTTTTTACTTATAATAGCTTTATCTCTATTGTCCTTTAAAGTCTCTCTTCGTTTATTTTGTTTAATTTTATCAAGATTTGTTAATAGATTCTCTATATCATTATATTGATTTATCAATTCAGCTGCAGTCTTAACTCCTATTCCTGGTACTCCTGGAACATTATCACTCGCATCTCCAGCTAAAGCTTGAACATCAACTATTTTATCGGGCTTAACTCCAAATTTTTTATGAATGTCATCATGATTAATAAATTTGTTTTTCATAGGATCATAGATTCTGATATTTTTTTTATAAAGTTGCATTAAGTCTTTGTCGGATGAAACTATTGTGGCTTTTGCTCCTGCTTTTAAAATTTGCTCTGAATATGTAGCAATCAAATCATCTGCTTCGTAGTTTATTAACTCTACTGATGGAAGATTAAAGGCCATTACAGATTTTCTAATATACTCAAATTGTGGGATGAGATCCTCTGGTGCCTCTGATCTATTACCTTTATAATCTGAATATATTTCATTTCGAAAATTCTTTCTCGCAGAATCAAAAATTACTGCAAAGTGCGTTGGTTTGTCTTTGTTGTCGTTAGATTTAGAGTCCTCTAATAATTTAAATAACATATTACAAAATCCACTTACTGCTCCGGTTGGTAATCCATCACTTTTTCTTGATAAAGGTGGTAGTGCATAATAAGCCCTGAAAATATATCCAGAGCCATCAATTAAATAAAAATGGTCTGTTTTTTTAATTTTTTCCATAAATAATGTTATCTTAATTTTTTTGAATGTTGTAAGTGTATAATTTTATATGACAAAAAAAAATGTCTTAATCATAGAAAATTTAAATAAAACTTATAGTAGCAAAAATTCATCAAAAGTTGATGCTTTAAATAATTTCAACTTACAGGTAAAAGAAGGAGAAATTTTTGGATTACTCGGGCCGAACGGTGCTGGAAAAAGTACTTTTATAAACATTTTAGCAGGTACTGTAATTAAAACTTCGGGTAAAGTTGAAATCTGGGGATTTAATTTGGATAGAAATCCTAGACAAGCAAAAGCTTCTATAGGAATTGTTCCACAAGAAGTAAATGTTGATCCTTTTTTTAATCCAAGAGATCTTTTAGATCTTCAGGCAGGTCTTTATGGCGTGAAAAAAAAGGATAGAATTACAGATACAATTCTAAAAATGGTTTCGTTAGAGGGTCAAGCTAATACTTATACACGAAGATTGTCTGGAGGCATGAAAAGAAGATTGATGGTCGCAAAAGCTCTAGTTCATCAACCTCCAATAGTAATTTTGGATGAACCGACAGCAGGAGTTGATGTAGAGCTCAGAAAGAATCTTTGGGATAATGTTAAAAATTTAAAAAAAAATGGGGTAACAACTATTTTAACTACACACTACCTCAATGAAGCTGAAGAAGTATGTGATAGAATTGGAATACTTGATAAAGGAAAGATGGTTGCTTTAGATACAACTAAAAATCTAATAAGTAAAATTCAAACAAAAATAATTAATTTCCAACTTACTAAACATATTGAGATTGAGGATAATTTTCTTAATTCAACCAGAATTATTTCCAATAAAGAAAATTTACTCTCATTATCCTATGAAAAAAGTAAACTAAATTTTGATCAAATAATTTCTTTCATTAAAAGTAAAAATGTTGATATCATTGATATATCAACAGATGATGGAAACCTAGAAGACGTATTCCTAAAGCTTACTAATCACTAGATTTAATTTAATTATAATTGTATTATTAATTATGGAGTTAGTAAAAAATTTACAAAATCAGAAGTTATTAAAAAATCTAATTATTGTAATTTTAGGAACATTACTTTTAACTTTGTCAGCAAAAATAAAAATCCCTTTTTATCCTGTTCCTATGACTATGCAAACATTTGTTGTATTATTAATAGGAATTTCTTTTAGTTATAAAATTGCTGTGTCGATAGTTGGTCTATATTTAATAGAAGGTATTTTAGGTTTACCTGTTTTTTCTAATTCCCCTGAGAAAGGTATTGGTTTAGTTTATTTTACTGGGCCAACAATGGGATATTTAATTGGTTTTTTATTTGCTTCTTATTTGGCAGGTTACTTTAATTATAATAAAAATTATCTTTTAAACTTTTTTAAATTGCTTCTATCTGTCTCTTTTATTTATCTTTTTGGAATTTTATGGTTAGGTAATTTAATTGGATGGGAGAAACCGGTATTTGAACTAGGTGCAAAGCCATTTTTATTAGCTGAGCTATTTAAAGTTTTAATTTTAACTTTCTTAGCAAAAAAATTATCGGTTTTAAGAAAATTTATCTAGGAGATTTTTTAGAAAGAATTCTTTGTAGAGTTCTTCTGTGCATTTTAAGTCGTCTAGCAGTCTCAGATACATTTCTATTACAAAGCTCAAATACCCTATGGATATGCTCCCACTTAACTCTATCGGCGGACATTGGATTTTCTGGAGGAGCTGCCTTTTTGTTTGGATCAGCAAGTAATGCTTTTTCTACATCGTCTGCATCCGCTGGTTTCGACAAATAATCTATTGCGCCTTCTTTAATTGCTGCAACTGCTGTTGGAATATTTCCATATCCTGTTAGCATTACTATTCTACTTTTTGAGTTATTATTCTGAATTTCCTTTACAACCTCTAAACCGTTTCCATCGTTTAGTCTTAAGTCGACAACTGCAAAAGCCGGTTTTTTTGATTTTACAGCATTAATACCTTTTTGAACGCTCTCTGCTTGAGTAACCTCGAAACCTTTTTTCTCCATAGCACGTGCAAGCCTCTCTCTAAACGGATTGTCATCATCAACTAGGAGTAGAGATTTATCATCAAACTCGGCCATTTTGTTTACATTTTGTGCATTAGTCATAGCATCCATATGGTTGTTAAAATATTAATTTCAATAGTTAATTTTCCCTTTACATTGATCAATATTTCCCCTAAATGCTGAATTTATATAAATTTGCATATCTGATATGTAAGTTTTTTTTATTAAGTTTTTTTTGGAGCTAAAATGGAAAAATTTAAATCAGTTGAAGAACTAGTAAATCGACTGAAACCGACAGAACCAGTTTATTGTATAAGAAAAAACTCTATACAATTAGCCTCAAAGTATTTTCAGAGAAAATTTCCAGGAAAAATTCTCTATGCAGTAAAAACGAACCCTCACGTTTTGGTTTTAAAATCGTTAATAAGCTCTGGTATTGAAAATTTTGATGTTGCCTCAATCAAAGAAATTGAGACGATTAAAAAACTTAAACCAGATGCAAAATGCTCATATATGCATACGGTAAAAAGTAGAGAGAGTATAAAAGAAGCGTATTTTAAATATGGAGTTAAATCGTTTTCATTAGACACTAAAGATGAATTAATTAAAATCATTGAAAGTACTAATAATGCAAATGATCTAGAATTATTTGTAAGGGTTGCTGTATCTAATGAGCATGCTGAAATAGATTTATCAAAAAAATTTGGCTCATCAACTACTGAAGCAACAGGTCTATTAAGACTGACTAAACAATATTCAAAAAAAATAGGTTTAAGTTTCCACGTTGGATCGCAATGCATGCATCCAATCTCATACACCAAAGGTATTAGCGAAATAGGTAATATAATTAAGAAAACCAAAATCGTTCCAGATGTGTTAAACTTAGGTGGAGGATTTCCTACAATATATCCGGACTTAATACCACAATCAATTGATAGTTATTTTAATGAAATTAAAAAAAGTTTAGAAAATTTAAGATTGGAAAAACTTCCAGAAATTATTTGTGAACCAGGAAGAGCTTTGGTGGCAGAAAGTGGGTCCACAATTGTAAGAGTAAACTTAAGAAAAAAACAAAAACTTTTTATAAATGATGGAACTTATGGAACACTTTTTGATGGAGGTACACCAAATATTGTTTTCCCTGCAAAATTAATAACTAATGGGAGACTTGTTTCAAAAAAACTTACTTCTTTTGACTTTTATGGTCCAACTTGCGATAGCATGGATTATATGAAAGGTCCTTTTATTTTACCAAATAATATTAAAGAGAATGATTATATAGAATTAGGTCAACTTGGAGCTTATGGATTGACATTTAGGACACAATTTAACGGATACTATTCAGATAAAATTTACGAAGTTGAAGACGAACCAATCATGACAATGTATGACAAAGATGCTAGAAAAGATTTTCTTGTTGCATAATGTCAAATAAAAACAATCTAGGGCATAACAGTAAAAAAGACTTTCTAAAGAATGAAGTCGAACATATTGATATTACATCATTTGATGCGAGGAAAATAATTTCATCAATGGAAAAAATGTCTTTTGTTTCTAGAGAAACAGCAAATGCAGCAAATATATTTAATGAAATGATAAAAGATAAAGATTGCACTATTTTTTTAACATTAGCAGGCTCAACTTCAGCTGCAGGATGTATGAATATATACAAAGACCTTGTAAAGTATAATATGGTAGATGCCATTGTTGCAACCGGTGCATCTATTGTAGATATGGACTTCTTTGAAGCCTTGGGTTTCAAACATTATCAAGGCTCTCAATTTCAAGATGATGCTGAATTAAGAAAAAATTACATTGATAGAATATATGACACCTATATTGATGAAGAACAATTACAAGAATGTGATAAAAAAATAGGTGAAATTGCTGACAACTTAAGCCCAAAAAGCTACACATCCAGAGAATTTATATTTGAAATGGGCAAATATTTGAAAAAGAATTCAAAAAAAAAAAATTCTTTAATTGAAACTGCATATGAAAATAATGTTCCAATTTTTTGTCCTGCTTTTACAGATTCAAGCGCTGGATTTGGATTGGTAATGCATCAAGAGAGAAACCCTGAAAAGCATATAACAATTGACTCTATTAGAGAATTTAGAGAATTAACTGAGATTAAGATAAAGTCAAAAGGATCTGGATTATTTATGATAGGTGGAGGAGTTCCTAAAAACTTTATACAAGATACAGTTATTTGTGCCGAACTTTTAGGGAAAGATGTAGATATGCATAAATATGCTGTGCAAATCACAGTTGCAGACTCTAGAGATGGAGCATGTAGTAGTTCTACTTTAAAAGAAGCAAGCTCATGGGGAAAAGTGGATATAACTAAGGAACAAATGGTATTTGCTGAAGCAACAAGTGTTTTACCATTAATAGTAAGTAATGCGTATCACACTGGTGAATGGAAAAATAGAGAAAGAAAAAATTTTTCTAAAATATTTTGATTAATGTTCAAAAAAATAAAAATTGGAATTATTCAAAGTAAAATTTCAGATAAAATTGATATAAATATAAAGTTAGCTGTAAAAAATATTAAAAAAGCTGCCTCAAAAAATGCTAAGATAATTTGCTTACCAGAACTTTTTTTATCAAGTTATTTTTGTCAGACAGAAAGTCATGCAAATTTTAAACTTGCGGAAAAAATACCTGGGAAAACCACTAATCTATTTTGTAAACTCGCAAATGAACTAGAAATTATATTAATAATTTCAATGTTTGAAAAGAGAACTCATGGTTTCTATCATAATACTTGTGTTATAATTAATGAGAAAGGTAAAATATTATCGAAATACAGAAAAATGCATATACCAGATGATCCTGGTTATTATGAAAAATTTTATTTTACTCCTGGAGATTTAGGTTTTAAATCAGTTAAAACAAAGTTTGGAAAAATTGGGCCGCTTATATGTTGGGATCAATGGTTTCCTGAAGCAGCAAGATTAACTGCACTTAAAGGAGCGCAAATTATTTTTTATCCCACAGCAATTGGATGGCACCCAAAAGAAAAAAATAAATATGGAAGATCGCAATTAGACTCATGGATAACAATGCAGAAATCACATGCTATTGCAAATGGAACTTTCGTAGTTGCAATAAACCGAGTTGGCATAGAGAAAAAAGGAAGAAAGAAAATTGAATTTTGGGGTAACTCTATGATTATCAATCCAAGTGGTCAAATTATTGGTAAGCTTGGAAATAAAAAAGAGGATATATTAATTAGAGAAATTGACTTTAAAAAAATTGATTTAGCAAGAGAACATTGGCCTTTCTTAAGAGATAGAAGAATAGATTTTTACAAAGGTATTTTAAAAAATCCCGAAGATGAATGAAAAACTTAAAGCATTTAGAATGCCTGCAGAGTGGGAGCCTCAAAAATCGGTTTGGATTGCCTGGCCATATAACAAAAATGACTGGCCAGATCTTTATCATTTAATACCCAAAGTTATAACGAAAATCGTATCTAAAATTTCTGAAAAACAGAAAGTTAATTTAATAATTAACAAGAAAATTAAAATCATAAAAAAACTGTTAAAAAAAGGTAAATGTAAATTAAGTAATATTAATTTTTATAAAATTAAAACAGACAGAATTTGGTTGAGAGACTCTGGACCAATATTTATTGTTAACCAAAAACTTAAAAAAAAGCTAATTCTAAATTTTGGCTTTAATGGATGGGCTAAATATAGAAATTACAAAAATGATAATAAAATTAATGATAAAATTAGCAAATTTACAAATATTAAAAATATAAAACCCTCAATTAAAATTAAAAATGCTTTAAGAAAAATAATAATGGAAGGTGGTGCATTTGATGTTAATGGCTCTGGTTCTATTTTGATCACAGAAGAATGTTTGTTAGGCAAAAAACAGGAAAGAAATAAAAATTTTAAAAAAAAAGATTATGAAAATTTATTTAATAAATATTTAAATATCACAAATTTTATCTGGTTGAAAAAAGGAATTATAGGTGACGATACTCATGGACATGTAGACGATATTACAAGATTTGTTTCAAATGACACTATAATGACTGCTGTAGAAAATAATAGAAATGATAAAAACTACAAAATCTTGCTTCAAAATTTAAAAATTTTAAAAAAAAGTAAAAATGAAAATGGAAAAAAGTTTAAGATTATAAAAGTACCTATGCCCTCTGCTTTATTTATAAATAAAATAAGAGTACCTGCGAGTTATATGAATTTTTATATTTGTAATAATAAGGTTTTAGTTCCAATTTTTAAAGTTAAAGAAGATAAAAAGGTAATAAGAATATTTAAAAATTACTTTAAAAATAAAAAAATTGAACAAATTGACTGTAGTAATTTAATATGGGGTTTTGGTGCAATACATTGCATGACACAACAAGAACCCAAAATTAATTAAGCTGCCTTTAAAGTACCAAGCAATAATCTAAAAGGTATAAGCATTGCTAAGGCCACAAAAACTTTAACAGCAAGATCTCCCAAAGATAGTGTAAACCATGGTATTCCAGTGCCATAAAAAGATATTGAGAAAAATAAGAAAGTATCAACTGTTGAACCAATTAAAGATGAAGTTAACGGAGCAATAAACCATTTTTTTTGTCTTAATTGATCGAATATTTGAACATCTAATAACTGTGCGATTAGAAATGCAGAACCAGAACCAATAGCTATTCTAATTGAAATAAGGTCAGTAAAATTAGTAGAGAATATAAGTGTAAACAAAATACCTATTGTAAACCCAATGTATACAATTTTTTTAGCAACTAATTTACCAAAAGATCTATTACCTAAATCTGTTATTAGAAATGCAATTGGATAACTGAAAGCTCCATAGGTAAGAATTTCGTCTAGACCGTAATGCTTTATTGGAAATTGAACTAAGTAATTAGAAGCCAAAACAACCAATCCCATTAAAAATGAGAGAGTAACAAAAATTTTGTTCATTAAGCTGATTTATTTATTATAAATTTTTTTACTTTTTTGAGTCTCATAGATAGATTTTTTGCTCTTGTTGACTTTATAAAGTCATCAAAGCTTCCTTTTTTATCTACTGATCTAACTCCAGCATTAGATACTGTTAATCTAAAGCTCTTATTTAATATTTCACTTTTAAATTTTATTTTTTTTAAGTTTGGCAAAAATCTCCTCTTTGTCTTATTGTTAGCATGACTAACTTTATGACCCTTTAAAGGATTTTTTCCTGTTAATTCACATTTTTTAGACATAGTTTATCAACTGTATAGGTTCTAAGATGTAATCAGTCAAGATTATTCTTTTTTCCTATTATAGAAGAAATACTTTTAATATTTTTATTTTTCAAAATTTGTATTAAATCTTTTCCAATTTTGTAAGCTATATCGGGACCTTGATAGACCATGCCAGTGTAAAGCTGTACTGCACTTGCACCATGCAAAAATTTTTCATATGCGCTTAGTCCTGAATCTACACCACCTACTCCTATTATTTTTACTTTATTGTCAAGTTTATTAAAAAATTTATTAATTATATTATTGGACATTTTTTCTATAGGCTTTCCAGACAAGCCTCCTTTTTCAACTTTATTTATATTGTTAAGACTTTCACGATTTTTTTCTGTTGTATTTGAAATTATTGCTGCATCTATTTTGAATTTAAGAAGTAATTCTGAAATTTTATCAATATTCTCATCGTTTAAGTCAGGAGAGACTTTCACCGCAATTGGAATTTTAGTTTTAAGTTTATTTTTTTCATTAATAATTAAATTTAGTAGCTTATATAATTCCTCTTCATTATGAAATTTTCTAAGATCCTCCGTATTAGGAGAAGATATATTTATAGTTAAATAATCAGCAATTTTATGAAATCTTCTTAAACCTACAAGATAATCTTCAAAACGATTCTTTGATTCTTTATTCGGTCCTATGTTTATTCCAAATAATCCATTTGGCAGATTGGAAGAAATATTTGTATAAACCTTTTCAGCACCTGAACTATTAAAACCCAATCTATTAATTAGAGCTTGATCTTCTTCAAGTCTAAAAACTCTTGGTTTCGGATTACCATACTGCTTAATTGGGGTAACAGTTCCAACCTCAACAAACCCAAAACCAAGCTTGAATAAAGAATTATAAACCTCTGCATCTTTATCAAAGCCCGCAGCTATTCCAATAGGATTATCAATTGTTTTTCCAAAAATTACTGTTGAAATTGAACTTTGTGAATTTATTTTTTTTTCAGGTAAAATTTTTAACTTTAATGATTTAATAGCTAAATCGTGAGCAACTTCAGGGTCAAGCTTGAATATTAAAGATCTTAATTTGGAAAATATCATTTCAATTTTTCAATTATTAATTTTTTTGTTTCCTGCACTCCGAAAAAACTTATAAAATATCCCATTCTAGGGCCGTTTTCATCTCCAAATATAACTTCATAAATTAATTTAAACCAATCTCTTAAATTTTTTTCGTAACCATTTTCTTTACCTACAGAATAAATTTTAGTTTGGATTTCTTCAGGCTCCATTTTATCATTACAATTTTCTAGAACTTCAATTAGAGAATTTAATGCCCTTCTTTCTTGATCTGATGGATTTTTAAATTTTTTATTTTGTTTAACTATTTGATTAAAATACTTTATTGCATATTCCAATAAATTATCAAATATTGGATATTCTTTTTCGTTAATTTCAGATTTATACTTTTTAACAAATTTCCATAATAATTCCTTTGAATTAGCATTGCTGGTTTGAACTAAATTTAACAACATTGAAAAAGACATTATTATTTTTTCTTTTGGAACATTTCCATTATGTACATGCCAGGCAGGATTTAGAAGTTTTTGGATTTCATTTTGATTTTTTTCTTTTTCTATACATTCGAGATATTCGTCTACTGCTTTTGGAACTACATCATTATAAAGTTTTTTTGCTCTTTTAGGGTTTTGATACATAAATAACGAGAGGCTCTCAGGGGATGCAAAATTTAGCCATTCATCTATTGTTATTCCATTTCCCTTCGACTTAGAAATCTTTTCACCTTTTTCATCTAAGAACAATTCGTATGCAAATCCTTCAGGATTGGTTTTACCTAAAAGTTTTATTATTTTTGTAGATAATATTGCGCTCTCAATCAAATCTTTTCCATACATCTCAAAGTCTACGTCTAACGAATACCATCTCATAGCCCAATCAACTTTCCACTGTAATTTACAATTACCATCAAGAATACTTTTTTCTAGCTCTTTTCCATTATTATCAAAAATAATTTTTGAATTCTTCTCATCGATTTCTTTTATTGGTATCTCGAGTACAACCCCAGTATCTGGACAAATAGGAAGAAAAGGTGAATATGTTTTTTGTCTTTCTTTTCCTAAAGTGGGTAAAATAATATTCATAATTCCTTGATAATTTTTAAGTATAATTTTAAGTGGCTCATTAAATGCGCCTGACTTATACAAGTTAGAAGAACTTTTAAAGTTATATTTAAAATTAAATTCATTTAAAAATTTTTTTAACATTTCATTATTATGTTCTCCAAAACTATTAAATTTTTTGAATGGATCTGGAATTACAGTTAAAGGTTTGTGAAGATGTTTTTCTAAGATATTTTTGTTTGGTATGTTTTCTGGGATCTTCCTTAGACCATCCATATCGTCAGAAAAAGTAATGATTTCCTTTGGAATATCGGTTATATGATTTAATGCATTTACAACCATCGTAGTTCTAGCAACTTCTCCGAATGTACCAATATGGGGAAGTCCACTTGGTCCATAACCTGTTTGCAAAATTATCTTTCCTTTTTTTTCTATATTTTTTTTTCTTTGTTTTAATATTTTTTTTGCCTCAACAAACGGCCAAGCATTAGTTTTTTCTATATTTAATTTATCTATCACAATAAAATCTCTTTTTTTTCATAAAAATAGTGTTTTTTAATAATTCTTATAGAGTTGAATTTTATTTACCATAAAATAGTGTTCTTTCAAAATGTCCAATTATAAAACAGTTTTTTTTACTCTTGGTATACTCCAAATAATTTTAGGCTTATCAATGAGCATACCTATTTTAGTACAAATTGTTTACGGTGAGCTTAACTCTGCATTTATAAGTGCTGCAATAATATCAATAATTTTCGGTGTACTTTTTTTTTTATCAAATCTTGATCATGATAAAAAAATAAGTTTACAAAGTGCATTTTTATTAACAGCTTTATCTTGGTTTAGTGTAGCGATACTTGGCTCTTTACCCTTCGTGTTTTCTAATTTAAATTTAAGCTTTACAGATGCCGTGTTTGAAAGCATGTCGGGAATCACAACAACTGGATCAACAATACTGGATGATCTTAACTCAGCTCCAAAAGGTATTTTGCTTTGGAGGGCACTTTTACAGTGGCTTGGAGGTATTGGTATCATAGTGATGGCAATAACATTAATGCCTTTGATGAATGTAGGGGGTATGAGATTGTTTACGGTAACATCACATCAGGCTCCAGAAAAAATCTTACCTCAATCGAAAGCAATTACTATACGTCTAATTTTAATTTATTCTGTATTAACTTTATTATGCTCTCTATTTTATAAATTTTTTGGTATGAGTTATTTTGATAGCATTACACACTCGATGACTACAATAGCTACAGGTGGTTTTTCAAATTACAATGAATCTATTGGTTATTTTGAAAGTGGTACAATAGAAATGACTTCTATGTTATTTATAATTTTGGGTAGTGTTCCTTTTATTGCTTACATTAAATTCATAAATGGTGATAAAAAAATATTTCTACAGGATACACAAATTAAAACATTTATTAAAATAATATTTTTTTCAATTGTTATACTTTATTTTTATCTGTCAATTTTAAATAAGAATTCAGTAGAAATTGAATTAAGATCAGTATCATTTAATGTTATTTCAATATTAACAGGTACCGGTTATGTTACAAAAGACTTTGATTCCTGGGGGAGTTTTCCACTAATGTTTTTTTTACTTTTAATGTTTATCGGAGGATGTGCAGGATCAACTTCATGTGGAATTAAAATTTTCAGAGTGCAATTACTATATAAATTTTTGATGAATCAATTAAAAAAAATAATATATCCAAGTGGCGTATTCAGAATTAAATATGATAATAGTAATGTTGACGATAAATTTATGTCTTCAATAATTTCATTTATATACTTATATGTTTTACTCTTTTTTATAATTACCAGCTTACTGTCTTTGAATGGACTAGATTTTATTACATCAATTTCTGCGGCAGCAACGTCTATTTCTAATGTTGGACCAGGTCTTGGCGATATAATTGGGCCTAATGGAAATTTTTCATCTTTATCAAATGCATCAAAATGGATATTAAGTTTTGGTATGATTTTAGGACGATTAGAACTTTTTGCAATTTTAGTTTTATTCATACCTGCATTTTGGAGAAGATATTAAAACTTAACCATGAAGCGAAATATTTTATTATTTTTTGATAAAAAATCTATTATTTTATTTTTTTTAGGCTTTTCATCTGGTTTACCAATCCTTTTGGTTTTTTCAACTCTTTCGGTTTGGCTTGTTAAGGCTGGTGTAAGTAGAGGAACAGTCACACTATTCAGTTGGGCAGGTTTTGCCTATGCATTCAAATATTTATGGTCGCCCCTTGTAGATAATTTTCAAATTCCTTTTCTCAAAAAAATGGGACATCGAAGAAGCTGGCTTATTCTCACTCAAATGTCGATTTGTCTATTTTTAATATTTATATCTTTTACTGATCCTCAGAAAAACTTATATTTAATTGCTTTCGCTGTCACAATGCTTGCTATATCTAGCGCAACACAGGACATTATTATAGATGCATTCAGAATAGAGTCAGCAAGTCAGCTGATGCAGGGACCTCTTTCCTCAATGTACATCGCTGGATATAGAGTTGCTATGTTAACAAGTGGGGCAGGAAGTTTATGGCTAGCATCGTATTTTGGGGCTGAAATATATAGTCAAATTACATGGAAAAAAGTTTATCTTATTATGGCTTTTCTAATGTTAATTGGAGTTTTAACAACTTTACTTTCGAATGAGCCTAAAATTAAAAGACCAAAAATTCTTAATAATAAAAAACATTTTAAGTTTTTATTAGTTATTATTTTATCTATTATTTCTTTGATTTTAATTTATTCGAATATCCAAAACCCATTTAACAGGAACAGTATTTTTTTAAGTTTCTTATTTTCTACATTAAGACTTGCAGGTTGTTTTGGTATTGCTTTTTTAATTATAAATTTTTTTATTAAAATAAATTTTATATCAAAAAGTAATTTTAAGTCGACTTATATAAACCCAATTATTAATTTTATATCAAAATATGGAAAGTTTGCTTTTTTAATACTTTTATTGATATCATTATACAGAATTGCTGATGTAGTAATGGGTGTGGTTGCAAATGTTTTTTATTTAGAAAAAGGTTACAGTGTGAAAGATATTGCGACTTACTCAAAATTTTTTGGGGTATTTGCAACTATTCTTGGAGGTTTTTTAGGAGGATATTTTTCTCTTAAATTTGGTACTATGAAAAGCTTATTTGTTGGAGCTTTGATAGCAGCTTCTAGCAATCTACTTTTTGCTTGGTTATCAGTTAGTCCTACAAATATTAAATTTTTAATTACTGTCATCACTGCTGATAATATATCAAGTGGTTTCGCAGGTGCTGCTTTTGTTATTTATTTATCTGGCTTAACCTCAGTGAAATTCACTGCAACTCAATACGCTTTATTTACCTCGATAATGTTATTTATTCCAAAATTAATTGCGGGATATTCTGGAAGTTGGGTTGATATAATTGGATATCAAAACTTTTTTGTATTAACTGCAGTTTTGGGTATTCCTGTTCTTATATTAATAATATGGATATCAAAAATAGCCCCAATAAAAGACTAAATGATTAATATTTTACCATTTAAAAATATTTACAAGACTCCAAATAAAAAATCTGAAGTGGTTTCACAGATACTTTATGGAGAAAAAATAAAAATTATAAAAAGAAAAGAAAATTGGCTCAAAATAAAAACTGAATACGATGGTTATATTGGTTATATTATAAACACAAAGATTATTCCAAGATTTAAAATATCAAAAAAAGTATGTAAGCTTAAAGCACCTATTTATAATATTTCTAAAGGTAAATTTATTTTAAAAAAAAATATGTATTTACCATTTGCTAGCAGAATTAAAGTTTATGAAAAAAAAAATAAATATTTAAGATTTGATAATAAAAATTGGGTATCAAAATCAAATGTCAATAATCTATTCTCTAAAAAAAAATTCGATGATATTTTTAAAATATTTTTAAATTGTAAATATAAATGGGGTGGTAAAAGTTACGATGGTATTGACTGTTCTGCTTTAATACAAATATACTATTTTTATAATAACAAGTTTTTTCCACGAGATACAGCGGATCAAATTAATTTAAAAAAAGGCAACAAGGTTAAAAAATACTTCAATAAAGGTGATATTATTTTTTGGAAAGGTCATGTGGCTGCCTGTTTAAGTAAAAGAGAATTGATACATGCTTATGGACCAAGAAAAAAAGTTATAATAATGCCCATCTATAAAACAATTAAAGAAATTGAAAGAACTGCCAAATTAAAAATTAAAAAGATAATAAAAATTTAAATACTAGTTCTTCCAAAATCAGGTTTTGAAACATCCTGTTTTAAATCTATTATTTGTTTCCTTACTTTTTTTGAATTTTTTAAAATTCTTTGTAATTTTTTATCTTCTGAAAGTTTTATGTTTTTTTTTAATCCGTTAAGGTTTTTAATAAACATATCAATTACTTTTATCATATTAATTTTATTGCTAAAAAAAATATCCCTCCACATTATTTCATTTGATGCAGCTGTTCGAGAAAAATCTCTTAATCCTCCAGCACTGAATTTAACAATATTTTTTTTATTTTTCTTTTGAAAATCTTGTGCAGTTTTTATTAAATTATAAGCTATTAAATGTGGTAAATGACTTGTAATTGAAAATATTTTATCATGCTCTTCGCTTTGCATAAAAACTATCTTTGCACCGATTTTTTTCCAAAATTTTACAACTTGAATCTCTGCTTTTTTGTTTTTATCTCTAATAATAATGCACCATTTTTTCTTAAATAAATTTTTACTACCGTATTCTGGACCACTTACTTCAGATCCAGATATTGGATGACTCATTATCCAATTTAATCTTTTATTTAATTTTTTATTTTTTGTCTCTAATAAGGTTTTTTTTGTAGATCCAACATCTGTTATTAATCCATTAGAGGGTAAAAAATTATTTAATTTGAGAATAATTTTCTCATATTCGCTCATTGGAGTACATAAAATTACAAAATCTATTTTTGAAATGTTTTTATTAATTTTGTTTAAAAATATTAAATTCGAATTAATTTTTTTTATTTTAGATATATTTTTTTTTGATTTTTCTAAAATATAAATTTTTTTGGATATTTTTTTTTTTATTATTACTCTTAAAATCGACGAGCCAATTAATCCACATCCTACAATTAAAATTTTTTTAAACATTTTTAAATATTCTTTTTACTTCTTTTAGAAATAATTTATTTTCTTCAGTATTACCAATGGTTAATCTTAAGTGATTTTTAATTCCATAAGTATTCATTTCTCTGAGAATAATTCCTCTATTTTCTAATTTTTTTTCAACCAAAATTGCTGACAATTTGCAAAAATTAAAATTTAATAAAAGAAAATTTGCACTAGTCTTATTTGAGTAAATATTAAATTCCTCAAGTCTTTTTTTAATTTTTTTACTCCAATAGAAATTATGTTTAATTGATTTATTAATAAATTTATTATCCTTTAAAGCTTCTATTGCGCATAATTGTGCAATTTCATTCACATTAAATGGTGGTTTAATGAAATTTAAAGCTTGAATAATTTTTTTGTCTCCATAACCCCATCCAATTCTTAAAGCTGCTAATCCATAAATTTTAGAAAATGTTCTTAATATAAATACATTTTTAGAATTCTTAAAAATTTTTAATCCCGATGCATATTTATTATCTTTCATATATTCATAATATGCATCGTCAATTACTAACAAAATATCTTTTCTTAATCTTTTTCTTAAATTGATTAATTCATTTCTGTAAAGATATGTGCCTGTTGGATTATTAGGATTTGCTAAAAAAACTATTTTAGTTTTTTTATTTACTTTATTAATTATGTTATCTACCGAAATCTTAAAATTTTTCTCTTTTGAAAAAATTACTTTAGCACCTGATATGGAGGCATAAATCCTATACATTAAAAAACTAAATTCTGGGACAATTACTTGATCACCTTTAGTCAAAAATAATTGACACAGCATTTGAATAATCTCATCGGATCCAGATCCACAAATTACTTTATTTGCATCACATTTAAATTTTATTGAAATTTGTTTTCTCAGTAATTTGGAAGTGTAATCTGGATATTTTGAAGTACTAATGTTGTTTCTTAATATTGCTTTGACTTTTGAACTTGAGCCTAACGCAGATTCATTTGCAGATAATTTGATTATTTTTTTAGTTTCCTTTAAATTTGGAATTTCATATTTTCCTGGTTTATAAGATTGAAATTTTAGTTTTTTAAATTTAGCTAATTTCATAATTTTAAGTATTTCTGGTATATATAGTTAAATTATAATTTATTTAAATTAAATAAGTAAAAT
>CAZGVS010000002.1:0-71154 GCA_964529275.1 uncultured Candidatus Pelagibacter sp. | reverse complement strand
CCAGATTTTTGTTAAAATTCTTTTATTTTTGATCTCTTTATCCTTTGAAAATACCATTATCTGCTGTATTAGTATTCAAATTCGGGGCGTAGCGCAGCCTGGTAGCGCATCTGGTTTGGGACCAGAGGGTCGCAGGTTCAAATCCTGCCGCCCCGACCATTTATTATGAGAGAAGCTAAAATTTATAAACCTACTAAAAGTGCAATGCAATCTGGAACAAAAAAATATGATAAATGGATTTTAGAATTTATAACTAAGGACAACGATATTAATCCACTAATGGGGTGGGAAAGTTCAAGTGACACACTTTCCGAAATCAATTTGGAGTTTAATTCTAAAGATGATGCGATTAATTATGCTAAAAAAAACTCAATTAATTTTGAGGTTGTTGAGCCAAAAATTAGAAAAATTGTTAAAAAATCTTATTCAGATAATTTTACAAAGTAATGTTTAAATTTTTTACTAATAAAAAATGGTTTTTATGGAGCATAGGAGGAACTTTATTAATTCTATGTGCAACTTGGTATCAAGTACAACTCGATGTGAAAATCAACGAATGGTTTGGCGAGTTTTATGATACTTTGCAAAAGGCGCTTACTGAACCTGGCTCCGTTACAGAGGAAGAATTTATTTCTTACTTATTTACCTTTGCAAAAATTGCTGCAGTTTATATTTTGGTTGTTATCTTTAGTGATTATTTCACAAGTCATTGGACATTCAGGTGGAGAACGGCAATGGCTGATTATTACCACGATAAATGGACTTTTGCCTCATCAATTGAAGGTGCATCACAAAGAGTACAAGAAGATACACTAAAATTTGCAAGAATAATGGAGGGATTGGGAGCTGAACTTTTAAGAAGTGTAATGACTTTAATTGCATTTACACCAATACTATGGGGTCTTTCAAAAAGTATAACTGTATTACCTTGGATAGGTGAGGTTGATCATGCTTTAGTATGGGTGGCTATATTATCTGCTTTGGGTGGAACTTTCATATTAGCTACTGTTGGAATTAAACTTCCAGGGATCGAATACGATATACAAAAAGAGGAAGCGGCTTACAGAAAAGAATTAGTTTTAGGTGAAGATTACAAAGAAAATGCACAACCTAAAATTATTACAGATTTATACGGAGGTGTAAGAAAAATACATTATAAAATGTATTTTCATTACTTATATTTTAATGCAGTCAAATGGAGTTATTTACAAGGAATGGTGATAGTTCCATATTTGGCATTAGCACCTACAATTGTAACTGGAGCTATAACATTAGGATTTGTCCAACAGATTATTAGAGCATTTGGAAGAGTTGAAACATCTCTTCAATATCTTGTCAGAAGTTGGCCTATTATAGTAGAGCTAATATCCGTGTGGAAAAGATTAAACGAGTTTGAAAATAAATTAAAAATTAATACTGAAAATAAAGAATTTGAAAAATCTTAATGCCACTTAACAAAAGCTTGATTGACAATTTTATTAATATTACATCTAAAGCTGCAGTCTCGTGTTACGGGCATATTGGTAAAAAAAATAAAATTTTAGCAGATAAAGCTGCTACAGACTCAATGAGAAATGAGATTAATAAACTGGATATTGACGGTGAAGTTGTGATAGGTGAGGGTGAAATAGATCAAGCACCAATGCTTTATATTGGTGAAAAACTTGGATCTGGCAAAGGACCTTCTATTGATATAGCTGTTGATCCATTAGAAGGTACTAATTTTGTCGCAAATAATTTACCTGGTGCGCTTTCTGTAATTGCAATTTCTGAAAAGAATAATTTATTTCGTGCCCCAGAAACATACATGGATAAATTGGCAGTAGGTAAAGACATACCGGTTGATGTAACAGATCTTGATTTCTCCATAGAAAAAAATATCAATAATATTGCTGATTTTAAAAAATGTAATCTAAATGATTTAACTGTATGTATTTTAGATAGACCAAGGCATAGATCTATTATTGATAAACTAAAAAAAGCAAAAGTTAATTTAAACTTAATTTCAGACGGAGATGTATCTGGTGCTCTATTAGTAACCGATAAAAAGTATAAAGTAGATTTGTTTTTAGGAATAGGTGGGGGGCCAGAAGGCGTTATAGCCGCAGCAGCTCTTGACGCATTTAATTGTAAGTTCCAAGGTCGTTTCTTATTTAAAACTGAAAATGAAAAAGCAAGAGCAAATATTATGGGCATAACTAATTTAAATAAAAAATATGAAATAAATGAAATTGTAAAAGGAGACTCTATTTTTTGCGCAACAGGAATAACAAGCTGCGATATTGTTAGTGGAATAAAACTTGAAAATAGAAAGTTTATTACTGAAACCTTAGTTACACACAAATATTCGGGTATTAATATTGTGAAAAAAGAGATCACTATCACTTGATTATATTCAATATTTGCAATAAAAGATTTTTCTTTGGTCCCTTCGTCTATCGGTTAGGACACATGGTTTTCATCCATGAAAGAGGGGTTCGATTCCCCTAGGGACCGCCATAGATGCCATATTTTGTTTATATAATCAAAACTATTAAAGGCAAATCAAACAAAACCTACGTTGGTTATACTAATGATGTTGAAAAAAGACTTAAAACTCACAATTTAAATAAAGGAGCTAAATCCACAAAAGGACATAAATGGAAAGTAATTTATAAAAAAAAGTTTTTAAAAAAATCTGATGCACTTAAATATGAATATGAAATAAAAAAAAATAGAAAAAAAAGATTATATATAATAAGTAAAATATTAAAACAGAATGCTTAAAATTTTAACAATTCTACCTTATAAAGAAAATTATGCAGTTGGATATGCCGCTGCTGCATCATTATGGGTTTACGATTTTCTTAAATACTCCAGACATAAAAAAAATAATCTTATTGTAGGAAGTACAAATCACAAAAAATTCCTATCAAAGAATTATTATAATATAAACTTAAAAAATGTATCAAAACTTTCTAGTAAAACAAAAATATACTGTGATAAAATAATTAACAATTTTGCTGATAAAAATTTTAAAATAATTGAAATTCATAATAGGCCAACTGTATTTAAATATTTGAAAACTCAAATTAGCGCAAAATACATTCTTTATTTTCATAATGACCCTCAAGAAATGAATGGATCTAAATCCATATCTGAGAGAATAGATCTTTATAACAATGTAGATAAAATTATTTTTGTAAGTAAATGGGTACAAAAAAGATTTTTTGATGGTTTAGATGACTTCAATGTTAATAAAACTGATGTTGTTTACCCTAGCATCATTAAACCAACCAAAAATAAAAAAAAAGAAAAAAAAATTATTTTTGTTGGTAAATTAAATAAATCAAAAGGTTACGATTTATATGTGAAATCCGTAAATAAAATTTTAAATTTGCATAAAGAGTGGAAAGCGTATTCAATTGGTGATGAAAGAAGAGAGCAAATTAATGTTGACCATGAAAGACATTTTAATTTGGGTTATATGGAACATTCAAAAGTTTTAAAACATATATCCAAATGTGAAATAGCAATAGTACCTTCGAAATGGGAAGAGCCTTTTGGAAGAACTGCATTAGAATCTGCCTCGAGGGGATGTCTTACAATAATTTCAAATAATGGTGGCTTACCTGAAACCACAGACCATGGTGTTATTCTTAAGAAATTAAATGTAAATACCCTCTTTAATAAAATTTCGCATTTCATTAAAAATATTAAAGAAAGAAGAAAAATACAAAATTTAGCTTTTAAAAATGTCAAACATTTGGTTCAAGATAATTCGAAACTGATTGACAAATTACGAGAAGAATTAATTGAAATAATAAAAATAAATTTTAATAAAAAGAAATATAGAATCTTAAATATATATAATATTGGACAGAAAATTAATCATCGTATTTACAATATATCTATAGGAAAAAAATTTACCAATGGCTTCATCAGAAATAATCACGATGTTATTGAAATAAGTGATCGTGATTTTGTAAAACAAAATAGAAATTTTGGTTTTAAAAACCTAGAAAAGTTTCAAGATTACCTTGTTGAAACTTTTAGAAATTACAATCCTGATTTGGTCTTTTTTGGCCATTCAGACAATATAACAAATAAAACTTTAGAAAATTTTAGAGATATAAAGAGAAATGTATTGATATCACATTGGAACGAAGACCCAATGATGAGGGGATTGCTAGATAGTAAAAATAATATAAATAAAATTAAGAGTTTTGAAAATTTAGTTGATGCAACTTTTATCACCACTGCTCCAGAAATTGTGAATAAAACAACTTCCATTAAAAATCTAAATTTTTTTTTCATACCAGTTGATAGAAATATTGAATGCTATGATGTTTATAATCTTAATCCAAAAAAAGATTTATTTTATGCAATGAGTCATGGTGTAAATAGGGGTCTGCTTAAAGAAGGAAAAATTGATGAACGAATTAATTTTTTAAAAAAATTAACCAACAAACTTAATGACATAAATTATGATTTTTATGGATATAACAAAATTCAACCTATTTGGGCAGATAAATTTTATAACGCATTAATTAACTGTAAAATGGGATTAAATTTAAGTAGGGGAGAACCTACAAAGTTTTATTCGAGTAATAGAATTGCATCATTAATTGGAAACGGTCTACTAACTTTTATAGATAAAAAAACACAAATTAATAAAATTTTTAATAACAAAGAAATTATCTTTTATGAGTCTATTGAAGATTTATCTAGCAAGATTAAATTCTACAAAAAAAAAGATAAAGAAAGATCAAATATTGCAAGGAATGGACAAAAAAAATATTTTAAACTATTTAATGAAAAGAAGACATCTGAATACCTAATAAACAAAACATTAGGAAAAAATGTAAATTTCTTCTAATTAATAATGAAAAAAGTTTTAATTTTTAAAAATGATAGAATTGGCGATTTATTTACATCAACTAAAGCTCTAAAAAGAATAATCAACAAGCATTACTCAGATAAAATTATTATATATTTTTCACATCAAAATATCAAATTTTCATTTTTGTTTCCCAATATAGAAAAATTGATAATTTCAATGAAACTTACTCTCTTAGAAAAAATTAAAATTTTTTTATATTTTTTAACAAATAGAATAGAAAACGTATACATATTAAAACCTAGAAACTTTTATTTTATTTTACCATTTTTTTTTAGAAACATTAAGTTTTACGGTGTAACAATAAAACAAAAAAATAAAAATAGACCAAGTCTTTTTTTACAAAAATTTTTATTTAAAAAAGCGACAATTGATAGAACTAAAATTGGTAAGAGAAGATCAACTTACAAAATACAGGAGGACCTTATTGAAAATATTAATAATGACCTAGTTTCTTTGAATTATAATATTGATTATAATCCTTCTTTTGAGCTACCTAATAAATATATTTATTTTCATTATAAAGATAAATTATTTAGAAATGATTTAGGATGGAGTTTTGATTTGTCAATTAAGTTTATAGAATATATTAGCAAATTTTCAAATAATTTAGTGTTTTCTTCTGAAATAAACAACGAAAAGATAAACACTATATTTAAAAAAAAATATATTACATATGATTATAATAACATAACTATTTTTAACAACAATACTAATAATAAAAAAATTATTTTTTTAAAAGATATTGACGGTAAGGATCTTTATTCTGCAATTAAGTATTCAGAAAAAGTTATTGCACCTGAGGGTATGGCTTCACATATGGCCTTTTTTTTAAAAAAGGAACAGCTCGCATTAACACATTATACATTTAAAAATAAAGATGATTATTTTGATCAATTAGTATCGTGTAAAGAATGGTTTCCACCAAAAAATTTTAAATTTACAGTTTTAAAAAAAGATTATCAAAAAAGTATTAATAAAATTTATAAAAGACTTGTTAAATGATTACAATTTTTTTTTTAGAATATAGTAAAAATTTCAATGGCAACGATTTAAATAGTGAAAAAATTGCTGGAAGTGAAAAAACATTAATTAATATATCAAACGAGATTGCCAAAAATAAAAATATAAAAGTAAAGGTTTTTAATAATGCTAAAGACCAAATTAATATTAATGATGTTGAATGGTGTAATATTAAAAATATTTTGAACTTTAAGAAACCAGATTTTTTAATCTCTATGTCGGATATTAACTTATTTCCAAATTATAAATGTAAAAAATATTTATGGTCACATAGTGTACAAACAATAGAAAAATTTATTCGAAAAGGTCAATTAATTCCTTTTTTAAAACATAAGCCAAAAATTATACTTGAAGGTGATTATCATTATAAAAATCGAAGTTGGATGACATCATGTTTTGGTAAAGATATTTTAAAAATTAGCGCAGATGATGACTTTATAAATACAACAATTGATGTTCACAATATTCCAAAAAATAATGTAATTTTCAATACTAGGCCAGATAGAAACTTAAAGGTAGTTTTAGAAGCATGGAAAACAATCAAAAAAAAAGTTAATAATGCAATTCTTTATATCAATCCACCATATGAGCTTACTAAGGAGGAAATCAATCTTGATATAAGAATCAGACATAAAGGTTCGAAATTTGACTTAATAGAAGATCTAAAAAATTCAAAACTAATGCTTAATCCTGGTCACAAAGGTGAGGTTTTTTGTCTAGTGGCTGAGGAGGCTAGAACTATGTGTTTGCCAATAGTCACAATGGGTATTGGATCTTTAAATGAGAGAGTTATTGATAATGTAACTGGATATATTTGTAGTGACTTAGATCAATTAATATCAAAATCTGTGAGTATTTTAAAAGACGATAAACTTTATTTAACATTAAAGTCAAATCTCTATGAGAAAAGAAAAACAAGAACTTATAAAGAAGTTGTGAATGATTTCTTGAAAATATTGAATATTAATGAAAAAAATTAAAAAACATAATAGAAGCTTTGCTCAAAGTCTAGCTAAGGATTTAAATAAAGGTTTTTTAAGATTATATTGGTTTATCTATACTCAGATAAAATATCGATATTTTACTTTTAAATTTAATTACAAAAAAAAAAACGTAATTGATCATGGTATTTCTGTTTTAATACCAACTAAAAATCGTTCATTAAAGTTTAACAGAATGATCGAAACTTTAATTAAAAATAAAAATAGTGAATACAAAATAGAAGTTTTAGTATTACTCGATGAAAATGAAGAGGAGAAAACTTCGTATATTAAAACTATTGATAAATATAAAGAAAATATTAACATATTTTTTTATGATAAAAATTTTAAAACAAATAGTGAAAGAATAAACTATTTAGCTTCAAAATCTAAATTTGAAATTTTACTTTTGATAAATGATGATTTAAATTTCTGTTTAGCCGAATGGAACCAAAAAATTTGTAAAGAATTTTCTAAAATTGATATGAATAAGCCATTTTCATTATGGTTGAGTACTGATGATGTAAAATATAATTATTTTCACTCTAATTTTCCTGTAATTAATAAATCCTGGTATAATGTTCTTGGTTATCACAGCCCTTCAAAATATTTTCAACATTGGTGGTCTGATAATTGGATATGTGATCTTGGAAAAAAATCTGGAAAATTCTTAATTACAAAAGAAATTTATTTTACCCATTTTAATAAATTTCAAAAGAACCAACTTGATAGTCTTTATATAGAAAATGAAAGTAAGAGAAATGGAGATAAAGATTTTGAAAATTGGATAAAGCTTGATAATGTTAGAAAAATTGATGCTAAAAAATTAATTTAAATTTTTATTTTATTTAATGCATTATTTTTAAATATATTTGCTTCTTTTATATATCTTCTCACCATTTGAGTTGTTTTGTGTCCTGTCATTGCCATTATACTTCTTTCATCCGCACCAGATTCTGCTGCAACTGTTGCAAATCCAGATCTTAAACTATGACCAGCAAAATCTTTATTTTCAATACCTGCTAATTTTAGATATTTTTTCATTAATATAACCACAGTTTGGTCTGTTAGTCTTTTACTTGTTAATGAGGATCCTTTATTAAATCTTCTAAATATAGGTCCAGATTTAATTTTCGAAATTTCTAACCATTTTTTTAAATTAAAAACAGGACAATAAACTTCATTTGTGAAGTAGGGCAGACCTTTAACCATACCTTCACCAAATTGATCTGTTTTTGATCTTCTAATGACTATTTTTAGACCTTCAGGAACGAATTCTAGATCTTCATGATCTATTGAAATAAGCTCATTTCGTCTAAATCCTCCTCCAAAACCCAGTAAAATTATTGATTTGTCTCTTAATTTTTTGATCTCTTCAACTTTTAGTTCATCTATTAGGTTAATTATTGATTTTAAATGATTGATTAATAATGGTTTTTTACCCTTTTGAATACTTCCTTTTACCCTTTTTATCCCCATTAAATTTTCAACAATGATTGGATGTTTTGTATCTAAATAAATGCCTTTAATCTTGTGGATCATACTTATTGATACTAATCTTCTTCTTAATGTGCTTATTTTTGAATTTTTAGATAAATGGGTTAGATAAATAGAAATTATTTTTGGTTCTGTTGGTAATGAATTTAAGCTATGCTTATTACAAAAAGCTGCAAAATCTTTAAAATCTGATTTATATGCTCTCAAAGTATTGTTAGCTTTAGAGTTTTTGAGGTTATTTAAAGTTGCCTCATGGAGCGATTTTAGGTCTGTTGTCAGTTCATTCATATATTACTATTGATAACAATTAATTATCATTACTAATAATATATCACATTTATATTGTCAAGCAAATAAGTTAAATACATCTATGCCAAAATATATTCTTTTAGGTTTAGGGATTCCATTAATAATATTCTTTGTAATGTATTTCTGGTCAAAACTCTCGATAATATCGAAAAATAGAGTTCTAATGATAATATTTGGAATATTCTTTATTAGTATATTTGTGTTGTTATTTCTTCTGATGAATTAAATTATCCCCACTATTAACACCTGTTAAAAATATAGAATTTCAACGATAAAGTGATGTAAATAAAATACAAGTTTGATAAATTATTATTAATTAAGGGGCAACCCTTAACTGGCCGATTAGGGAAAAACCGAGAGGTTCAAGCCTAGGGGGCAGAAAGTTTCGCGGAGTAGCGCTAAAATCGCGAAGCGTGGGCATGGCGGTAGCGCATACAACGACGTGCCAAAACTACTGTTCTTTGCACCTTAAAAAGTGCAAGGGAACAGGGTTTTTCTAGATGAAGGGTACATTTTTTCAAAAAAAAGTTTGGAATTATTTAAAAAAAATTCCCAAAGGTAGTGTTAAAACCTATAAACAGGTAGCAATCGGTATTAAGAGACCAAAATCAGCCAGAGCTGTAGCAAATGCTTGTGCAAAAAACCCATATGCTCCTAAAATACCATGCCATCGGGTGATAAGATCAGATGGGAGGCTTGGAGGCTACTCAGGGAAAGGTGGAATTAAGCAAAAGCTTAGATTGCTTAGATCTGAAAATGTAACTATATAGATCTATTTCAAGGTATTTTTATTTTAAATAAGCTAATGAAATCAACGTTTTTTGATTATTGAGGCTATATTTTAGAGAATTAGCGTATTTCATCCCTTAGTTGTACTATATATACGCTTAAACTAAAAATTGACCTATCTATGGCCTTTTAAAAGCTATATTCGCTTAGTGCATCACTCTCTACTTTTCAATTTTATCAATACTTTTACCCTTCCCTATTTTACTTAATTTGATTTTTATATAATCTATTTTGGCGAATTTATTGATGAATTATAAATTTTTATAATTTAAGTGATTTTTATCACTGAATTAATAATTTAATTTTAATAATCTATATTATATTAGAACATAAATAATATAACAATTACAGTAGTATAAAGCAATAACTTAAAGTAATACTTAATAAATTAGTAAACAAATTTTTACTTATAAAAGAAAATGATTTTTTAACTGTTGTAACAAAACTGCCAATGGTTAGGTTAAATAGATTTTGGAACTATTTGTTCTCTTTTATAAATATATACCCCGCTCATAATAATAATTAATAAGCCCAAAAACGTCCAACTATCAGGGAAATCATTAAAAAAATAATAGCCAATGGTTATGTTTGTAATAATTTCAAAATAGCTAAACGGAGCTAATTTAGAAGCATCTGCGTATTTAAGCGATAAAATAAGAAAGAAATGACCTATAGAAGCAAATATTCCAATGGCAGCCATAATTGACCATTGATTAATTGATGGTTTAATCCATACAAAAGGCATTACAAAACTTATGATGACGACCCCTACTAAGCCAGTTAACAACAAAGTTAATAATGGATTATCAAAAGTACTTAATTTACGCGTGATGATTAAATAGAACCCGTACATTATACCAGTGCCAAGAGCTGAAAAACTAGCAAAGTTAACCTCTACAAAACCAGGTCTAATAACAACTAAAGATCCTACAAAGCCAATAATTACAGCTGACCATCTTTTAATACCAACCTTCTCTCCTAAAAAAATTGGAGAAAAAGCGGTAACAATTAATGGTGCTATGAAGGCAAGAGTTAAGGCTTTAGCTAATGAAATTACAGAAATTGAATAAAAAAAACAAATATTAGCAATTAATAATATTATTCCTCTAAGAAGCTGTAACTTTGGTTTATCAGTCCAAATAAGATTGTTACGAAAAAAAAAAAATATTAATGGCAATGTAAAAACAACTGTAAAAAAATATCTAGCCCAAGTTATTTGTAATACAGGTAGATCGGTGCTCAAATATTTAGCAAATCCATCCATTATTGGTAACATTACCCATGCTAATAAATTAAAGCATATGGCCTTCATTTAGGAAAAATATTTTAACGCAAAAAAAACAACAATGGGTACAGTCACAAAAGACATTAATGTGGACACAACTATTGTGCTTGCAACGCTATCAACAACTTTTTTAGGTGAATATATTGAACCAACAAGATAATTTAAAACGGCGCTCGGCATTGAACATTGTATTAATAATACACCAGCGGCAAATCCCTCTAAATCAAAATACCATATTAAAATAAAACCAATTAATGGACCTATAAACATACGTGTAAAAGATGAAATTAGAGCTTTATTTAAGGAAAAAATTTTAAGTCTAGTGAGCGCTATACCTAGAGACATTAAGATAAGAAAGATTGTAACATACATTAACCATTCAGTTGTGTTAATTACTACAACAGGCATTTTTATCTCATAGTACAAAACTAATGCAGAAAAAATAATGGCATAAAAAGGTGGATTTTTTAATATTACGTTTATATTAAATTTTCTGTCTGCCAAAAAGACACCTACAGTAAAGTGCATTAAAATAATTAACGAGGTTATCGAAGCTGAAACACCAAGACCTTGTGATCCATAGGCGAACATACAAATAGGTAATCCCATATTTCCAGTGTTAGGAAATATCAGAGGTGGGAGCTCTCTAACTATATCTCTAGTTTTAATCAAAAATAAATTAACTAATCCTACAATGGAAAAACACATTATAGCGAGAAGATAATACCAAAAATAATCTTTAAAAATATCAAAGTTTATACCAGTAGATGTAACTGCGTAAATGACCATTGCTGGAGTGCCAATATTGGCAGCAAAATTAGTTATAAAAGTTGTGTCTATTTTTTTATTATTTTTCCCTAAATAATAACCAATACCAACGACAAAAAAAACAGGGAACAAAACTTCAAATAACTTGTAATATATTTCCATATTACAACAATCTGATAAGCGTTGGATTTTTTAATATATTTGAGTTTTTTTTAAAAAAATTTAAACATTGTTGAGCGTCAATTTCTCTAGATTTATGCGTAATAATAACAATAGTAGCTGTTTTTTTTTTATTATTAGGTATTTGAATTAATCTTTGTATGGATATTTTTTTTTTTGCCAAGTTTTCTGTAATATTAGATAAAACACCCGGTCTATCTTTAACTTCAAGCCTCAAGTATAATGAGTTCAAATAATTCTTATAATTATAGTTTACTGGGATTTTCCTTTTAATATTAGAAATACCAAATGGATATTTAATATTACCTCTTAGTATGGATAATAAATCAGACATTAATGCAGAGGATGTGGGACCCGGTCCAGCTCCCTCACCTTGTAGTATAGTTTTTCCCACAGGTAATCCATCGGTTATAACGGCATTCATTACACCATTAACGTTACCTATATACGTATCTTTTTTTACTAAACATGGATGAATACGTTCAAATAATTTATTGTTTATAAGTTCGGTTATTCCAAGTAGTTTTATTCGAAAATTCATCTGAGATGCAATGTCAATATCTGTATACTCGATATTTTCAATTCCTTGCATTAAAGACTTATTTTTTGAAATTTTGTTATTAAATGCTAAAGATGATAGAATTTTTATCTTAGCATATGCATCTGCACCATTTAAATCTGGTTTTGGATTACCTGGTTCAGCATAACCAAGAGTTTGCGCTTTTTTAAGCACATTTGCAAATGTTTCTTTGGTTCTTTCCATTTCTGATAAAATATAGTTTGATGTACCATTTAGTATTCCATAAACCTTAGTAATCTTATTTGTTGCAAGGCTTTCTTTTATTGTTCTTAAAATTGGTATCCCTCCTGCAACCGAAGCTTCGAATTCAAGATTAACATGATTTTTTTCAGCTATTGTAGAAAGATAATCTCCATGTTTAGCGATTAGTGCTTTGTTGGGTGTAATTACATTAATTTTATTTTTTAGTGCCTCCTCAACTATTTTTTTGGAAATCCCATCAGATAAACCAATTGCTTCAATTAAAATATCTGGTTTTAGATTAATAATTTTGAGTGGATTTTTAAAAAAGATCTTCTTATTAATTTTAAAATTTCTTTTCTTTTTAATGTTTTTAGCTGAAATTGCTACAATACTAATTAATTTTCCTGTTTTTAATTTAATATCTTTTCTTTTTTTTTTTAATTCATTATATAAATATCCACCAATTTGACCGAGTCCTATTATTGCAATTTTAATATTTTGAGGCATTTAGTTACTTATATCCGGATAATTAGATGACTCCAGATAAATGTCCAATTTTTTATTAAAGTCATCAAAATTTATATTCTCATCCATATTGATCATAAATTTTTCTTTATTAGAAACCTTTTTGCCATATTTTGATGAGCAACTAGTTAAAAACAAAATAATAAAAAAATATATAGCAAATTTCATTATAATCCGAGATTTTCAGGAAAACCGAATTTTAAATTCATATTTTGTACCGCTTGTCCGGAACCACCTTTTATTAAATTATCAATAACTGATAAAATTATTAACTTATTATTGTTTATTCTTTTATGAATCGATATTTTACAATAATTTGTATTTATTACATCGTTAGTACTAATTAATTCGTTAATATTTGCAATTTTAACAAATTTTTTTGTTTTATAGAAATTTATTAAACATTTCTGTATTTTTTCTGCACTAACATTATTTTTTAAATCAACGTAAATAGTCGACAATATACCTCTAAACATTGGTGATAAATGAGGAGTAAAGATAAAATCAACTTTTTTTCCAGTCTGTCTAACTAATTCCTGTTTTATCTCAGAATTATGACGGTGATTAAAAATTCCATAAGCTTTTAATGATTCATATAAATTTTTATTTTTATATTTATTATGAACACCTCTACCCGCTCCGGAATACCCTGATTTAGAATCTATAATTATATTTTTAGTATTAATGAATTTTTTTTTTATTAATGGTATCAAGGGTATTAATATTGATGTGGGATAACAGCCTGGACAAGATATAATTTTGTAATTTTTTATTTTATTTCCAACTAGTTCAGGAATTGAATAAATACTTTTTTTTATGTTTTTTACTGCTTTATGTTTGATATTATACCATTTATAATAATCACTAGCTTTACTAAGTCTAAAATCAGCTGCCAAGTCAATTAGTATATTTTTATCATTTATTAATTTTGAGATCTTTTGCGCTTCACCATTCGGTAATGCAGTAAAAACTATCGAAACTTTCTTAAGAAAGTTTTTATTAAATTTGGTTATTTTTGGTAACTTTTTATTTTTTAGTTCTTTATCAAAAAAAGAAATTTTTTTCCCAACCGAAGTATTTCCACATAAATATTTTATATTAATATATTTGTGTTTAATTAATATTTTAATTAATTGTATACCAATATATCCAGTTGAACCTGCAATTAGTACGTTTACTTTCTGCATATTTATAAATTTTAAAAAAAATATTATCTTTTAGAAAATTGGAAACTTCTTCTAGCTTTTCTATGTCCATATTTTTTTCTTTCAACGGATCTAGAATCTCTTGTGGTAAGTTTTTCTTTTTTTAATTCAGATTTTAGGTTCGGATCTATCTGAAGTAATGCTTTTGAAATTCCATGTACCATCGCTCCAGCCTGTCCACTAAGACCTCCACCAGATACTTTGCATTTTACATCGTAATCTGTTGATTGGTTAATTATTTCAAATGGTCTTAGTACTTGCATTTTGTGATTTGCTCTTTTAAAATATTCGTTAAGATCCTTACCGTTAATAAGTATCTTGCCTGAACCTTTCATTAACCATATTTTTGCTATTGACGTTTTTCTTTTTCCTGTAGCGTACTTGCTGTCTTTAGAGCTCATATTATTTAATTGAACTTGAGATTCTGTATTCATATTATTTTATTAAAACGTTCTTCGAATTTAATTTTGAAACATCTATTGTTAAGGGGTTTTGTGAAACATGTGGATGATCATTTCCTTTATATATTTTTAATTTGCTTAACTGTTTTTTAGCAAGAGGTCCTCCTGGCAACATTCTCTTAACAGCGAGTTTTAATGTTTCTTCAGGTTTTTTTTCGTATAATTTCTCTGGTGTTGTCTCTTTTATGCCTCCTGGATATCCAGTATGTTTATAATACTTTTTGTTTTGAAATTTGTTACCTGTAAATTTTATGTGTTCAATATTTTTAACTATTACGAAATCTCCGTTATCCATATGCGGAGTATAAGTGGTTTTGTTCTTTCCTCTTAGTATTTTAGATATAACTGTAGCAATTCTACCAACAACTGCGTTTTTAGCATCTATTTCATACCAATTGTTAACCAGTTCGCTTTTTTTAACAAATTTAGTCATGGATGCCGGATTAATACTTATAAAATATACAATGTCAATTATTAGCTATTACAAAATTTCTTAAAAAAACAAGCAATATCATGCATTTATTCGACTTGCTATTAAACATAAAACCATAATACAATTAAAATTAACAAATTTAACTTGTCTAATAACGGAGGGAAAATGACAAAATCTAAGAACCCAGAAACAATAGCGCTTCATGGTGGTGACTATAGAAGCGATCCTGCAACTACAGCAGTTGCGGTGCCAATTTACAGAACAACTTCTTATCAATTTAACAATACTGAGCATGCTGCAAATTTGTTTGGACTGAAAGAATTTGGAAATATTTATACAAGGATTATGAATCCAACAAATGATGTTCTTGAAAAAAGGGTTGCAGCATTGGAAAACGGCTTAGCCTGTGTAACGGTCGGATCTGGTCAAGCTGCATCGACATTTGCAATAATGAATTGCTGTCAATCTGGCGATAACTTTATTAGCTCTACTGATTTATATGGTGGTACTGTAAACCTGTTCACTCATACTCTAAAAAAACTTGGTATTGAAGTGAGATATGCCGATCCAAGTGATCCAAAAAATTTTGAAAAACTTGTAGATGAGAAAACTAGATGTTTTTATGCTGAAACCTTGCCTAATCCTTATTTAAGAGTATTTCCAATAAAAGAGGTTTCTGATATTGGAAGAAAGCATAATATACCTTTAATAATGGACAACACAGCGTCTCCAGTGATTTGTAAACCATTAGATCATGGTGCTGCTGTAGTAGTACATTCTTTAACAAAGTTTATTGGAGGACATGGAACTGTAATAGGTGGTTGTTTGGTTGACGGTGGAAATTTTGACTGGACATCTGATCCAAAAAGACATCCAAACTTTAATGAACCAGATGCTAGTTACGGTGGAGCAAAATGGGGAGAGGTTGTACCACAACTAACCGGAGCGAATGTAGCGTTTGCTGTAAGAGCTCGTGTATGTTTATTAAGAGACTTAGGAGCTCCTTTAGCACCAGATAATGCATGGGGAATTATACAAGGTCTTGAAACTGCGCCTCTAAGAATGAAACAGCACTGCTCAAACGCGGAAACAGTTGTTAAATTTTTAAGTAAACATAAAAATGTTGATAGAGTAATTTATCCAACATTGCATGAAGGTGAAGTTGGAGCTAGAGCTAAAAAATACTTTAAAGGTGGTAATGGTGCATTAGTAGGTATAGAGGTTAAGGGTGGAGTTGAAGCTGGTAAAAAATTTATCGAAGCTCTGAAAATGTTTTATCATGTTGCAAATATTGGTGATGCAAGAAGTCTTGCTATACATCCAGCAACAACAACGCATAGTCAATTAACTTCGGAAGAATTGTTAGCAGCCGGTGTAACACCTGGATACGTAAGACTATCAATAGGTATTGAACATCCTGATGATATAGTTGCTGACTTAGATCAGGCTCTAAGTGCGTCAGGCAAGCCTGGATTAAAGGCTGTTAGTTAATTTTAGTATTTATATAAAACAAATAAATACTAGAGCTGACTAAGAAAATTGAACTTATTTGGTGCATAGAGGCTAAAAATATCTGTGCACCATATAAGAGAGTGAAAATTCCTAAAATAATTTGTAACAATAAAATTCCACCTAAAACTGTAAGAGTTTTGTAGTATCTTGTGAGATTATATTTATAGCTTACAAATATCATTAATAAATATACTGCTAAAATTAAATAGGCAAAATTTCTATGCATAAATTGAACAAGAGATGGATCGCTAAAAGCAGATAATTTAAACAAATTTATCAAATTATTATCATTAGGAAAAAAAGTGGACCCCATAAGTGGCCAGGTATTATAAATTTTACCAGCATCCATTCCTGAAACAAATGCTCCTAAAATTATTTGAGTAAAAACACAAATTACAAAAAAAGTTGGGATATAAGGAATTTTATAATTTGATAATTCAATATTTGTTAAATTAAGATAGCACCATAAAACCAAAGATAAAATTATGAAGGCAACTAATAAATGAATTGATAATCGAAAATGACTAACATCTACTCTATCAATTAATCCACTTGAAACCATGTACCAACCGATAAAACCTTGAAAACAGATTAAAAGAAAAATTATATAATAAAAAGACAAATTTTTTAACTTTTCTTTAAAACTAAAATAAATCAAAGGGATTAGAAAGAGTAAACCAATTAATCTACCAAGAAACCTATGTCCCCACTCCCACCAAAAAATAATCTTAAAATCATTCAGAGTCATTTCGTAATTTTGCAATTTAAATTCTGGAATTTTTTTATACAAATCAAAATAAAAATTCCATTTTTGATCTGTTAATGGTGGAAGAAAACCAGAAAAAAGTTCCCATTCAGTAATTGATAGACCAGAGTCTGTAAGACGTGTAAGACCTCCGACTATAATCATTATAGATAGGATTATGAATATTGTTAACAACCACAATGATATTTGCTTTTTAGTATGGGAGTTATATATATACATAGTATGATAAATATATTAAATTTATTTAAAACCAATTGATTTAATGTCGCCAATTAATTTAAAAAATTTAAATATATTAAGGAAGAAACTAGATACAATAGACAACTCTTTAATTAGAATAATTAAAAAAAGAACCGAAATTGTTAAAAAAGTTCTAAAATTAAAAAAATATAAAAATCAAATAGTAGATAGAAAAAGAATTAGACTAATTTTAGGTAAAATTGAATCTAAATCAATTAAAAATAATATAGATCCAAAAATAACAAAGAGGATTTGGAAAAATATGATATGGGCTTATATTGATTATGAAAAAAGAAATTTTAAAAAAAAATAATTACTTACTGTGTGGTGGCAATTTCTTTTCAATAAATACTTCATGCTTTCGTGTTGCTGGATTATATTTTTTTGCTTTTAACTTTACTTTTGCCTTTTCTCCACCAGCTGGCTTTTTTACATAGTAAAAAAAAGGACTATCTGGTTTAGCTTCTGGAACTAACCTAACTTTTACATGTGTTTTCTTTGCCATATTAAATATTTTTTAATTTTTTAAGTTTTTTTGAGATATTTGATAATTTTTTTTTAATTTCATCACGTCCATTTATAAAGTTATTGTTTTTTTCGTCAAGATCTAAAGTTTTATCAAACTTTAACTGTTTTTTAACACCATTTATAGTCATACCTTTATCCTTAAGTAAAGTTTTGATTTTTCTTAACAAATTAATAGTATCTTCATCATAATACCTTCTTGATCTATCAAATTTTTTTGGTTTTATTTGAGGAAAATTTTTTTCCCAGAATCTTATCGTATATGTACTTGGTTTTCCTGATTTTTCATTAACTAAATTTAACAATTTTGCAACTTCACCTATTGATTTGTATGCTTTAATCGACTTCATTTATATATGTTTTAAAGTCTTTTGACGCTTTAAAAGTTATTACATTTCTACTAGAAATTTTTTTAATTTCTTTAGTTTTAGGGTTTCTACCTAATCTCTCATTCTTTTTCTTTAATTTAAAGGTTCCAAAGTTACTAATCTTAATTTTGTGATGTAAAATTAAATTTTTAACAATTAAATCAAAAAAATCTTCAATTATCAGTTCAGATAAATTTTTTGAAAATCCTACCTGTAAATAAATTTTATTAACTAAGTCTTTTTTAGTTAAATTAGTTCTCATTTATGAATATTTTCTTTTATTTTATTAATTAATCTATTTTTAACTATTTTTTCGCAAAGATCTAATGAATTTGAAAAACCTAAATAATCAGTTGCTCCATGGCTTTTTACAACCGGGCTAGTAAGACCAATTAATATTGCACCATTGTATTTTCTTGGATCAAGTTTTTGTTTAAATTTTTTTAAGCTTCTCATGTTTAATAATGCCAAAAATTTACTAATTATATTCGATGATAAAGATTTTTTTAGTTCTTCTGTAATAAAATTTGCAGTGCCTTCAGCAGTTTTTAAAGCTATGTTACCAGTAAAACCGTCTGTAACAATTACATTTACATCTCCATTCATTATATTGTTACCTTCTATATATCCAGAAAAGTCAAATAAGTTTTGCTCGTAATGTTTAATTTTCTGATAAGAATTTTTTACCACTTCATTACCTTTCGTTTCTTCTGATCCAATATTTAATAAAGCAACTTTAGTATCTTCATTTGGAAAAAGAGATTTATGTAAAGATGCACCCATAATACTAAAATCTAGCATGTCTTTTTCATCACACTGGATATTTGCACCTAAATCTAAGACAACATTTAACCCTTTTTTATTTGGCCATAAACCCGATAAAGCGGGTTTGTTTATACTGTCAATCATTTTTAGATTTAATTTAGCAATAACAAATAGAGCACCAGTATTGCCTGCTGATACGACTATATCAGATTCTAAATTTTTAACACTTTCTATGGCTCTAAACATACTGGTCTCTTTTTTCTTTGCTGCTGCAAGGGGTGAGTCGCTGTCTTTGACTATGTCTGTAGTATTAATAATTTTATAAAACTTGTCAGAAACTTTATTTTTTAATAAATTTCTGACTTTATTTTCATCTCCAAATATATGATAGAAAACATTATTTTTTTCTTTGAAATGATCAATAATACCATCAATTGTTTTTTTAGGGGAGCCATCTCCACCCATTGCATCAACTGCAATTCTAATATTTTGAGACATTTAATATATATTATTCTTTAGGATCTAAAACTTGTCTACCTTTGTACATGCCTGTTTTTAAATCTAAATGATGAGACAATCTATATTCACCTGAATTTTTATCTTCAATAATATTTTTTGAAGAAAACTTTATATGAGATCTTCTTTTTCCAGCCCTAGAAGGTGATGTTTTACGTTTTGGTACAGCCATAATTAAAATTTTTCATCTATTACACTTTTTGAGAAAGAATTTAAAGTACTATTTGATAAAAATTTTACATAATTATCAATATAATTAACAATTTCTTTAGTATTATCTTCAATATCAATTATTTTTTGAATTATTTCGATTTTATTGACGTTGTTTTCAAGATTCCAATTTTTAGTTTTATCAACGATAAAATAAAAATAATTAATATACTCTTTCATTTTTTTATTAACTGTCACATCTCCATGACCTACCTCTCTTATTGATGTTTCGATTTGTCGAAAACTGTAGTCAAAAAAACTTTGAAGAAACACTTTTTCATCTTTCGATTTAAAACGGGCAAAAAAGAACGACAGATGAAGAAGATAAATCACTAATCTATCATTAAAAGTATCTGAATCTGTGAAGTATTTATAGAGTTTTTTATTTCTAGTTAAATTTATTAAATTATTGTAGATATTAGATTTATTTAATTCCATGAGAAAAATATTAATACTCTTTGTTGTAATTTTATCAAGTTGCAAAATTAACAATGTTGTTGAGCATCATGGGGTTAATTATTTAGAGAAAAAACATAAAAAATTAATAGTTAAAGTATCAAATATAAATGATATTAGAGATACTCTAGGACCTCCATCTACAGAAAGCTTATTCGAAAATAATCTTTTGATTTATATTGAAAGAAAAACTACTAGGTCTTCTTTCAAAACATTAGGTAAAAAAAAAATTATAATAAACAATATACTCTTATTAGAAACGGACGAAAGAGGTCTTCTAGTTAGTAAAAAATTTATTAACAAAGATGATATGAATGAATTAAAAATCACCAAACAAACAACATCAAGTGTATATAAAAAAGATGCATTTATATATGACTTTATTAGAACGCTAAGACGTAAAATAGAGGACCCATTAGGTCAATCAGAATCTAAAAGAAGAAAAAATAGATAAAATTACTCTTAAAATATTTAACCAGCAATTACAGCTAACAATAATAATGCAACAATATTAGTAATTTTTATCATTGGATTTACTGCTGGCCCTGCTGTATCTTTATAAGGATCACCGACCGTATCTCCAGTTACAGCAGCTTTGTGAGCATCAGATCCTTTTCCACCAAAATTACCATCTTCAATATATTTTTTAGCATTGTCCCAAGCTCCGCCACCAGCTGTCATAGAAATTGCGACAAACAAACCGGTTATAATAACCCCTAATAGCATCGCACCAACTGATGATAAAGCAGCAACCTGTCCACCAATTGGAAGTATAAACAAATAAAGAACAATTGGTGATAATACCGGTAATAAAGATGGTATGACCATCTCTTTTATTGCTGCTTTTGTTAATAAATCTACAAGCTTACCATAATCAGGTTTAGACTTTCTTTTCATAATTCCAGGTATTTTTTTAAACTGTCGTCTTACTTCAATAACTACTGCACCTCCTGCTCTTCCTACAGCTTGCATACCCATAGAACCAAATAAATAAGGTAACATACCACCAACTAGCAAACCAACTACTACAAATGGATTTGATAAATCAAAAGTAACAATTATACCTTCTAAATTTGATCCAGCAACTTTAGAAAAATGTTTAATATCCTCTGTATATGCAGCAAACAAAACTAAAGCACCTAATCCTGCAGATCCAATTGCGTAACCTTTTGTAACAGCTTTTGTTGTGTTACCAACTGCATCTAAAGCATCGGTGGTTTTTCTAACATTTTTAGGCAAATTTGACATTTCTGCAATTCCACCAGCATTATCAGTTACAGGACCATATGCATCAAGTGCAACAACCATTCCTGCTAATGCTAACATAGTAGTGACAGCTATTGCAATACCAAACAAACCAGCGACGTAATTTGTAAGCAAAATTCCAGCAACAATAATTAAAGCTGGTATAGCTGTTGCTTCCATTGATACAGCCAATCCTTGAATAACATTTGTACCATGTCCTGTTGTTGAAGAAGAAGCAACGCTTTTTACAGGTCTATAATTTGTTCCTGTATAATATTCGGTTACCCAAATTATTAATCCTGTTATTACTAAACCTATTACACCACAAATATACAAACTCATGCCTGTAAATGTTTTGTTTGAAACACTATACTTATTATCTAATCCCAAAACATAATCAGTAAGAGGATAAAGAATAATCAAGGAGGTTACTGCTGTTACTACAAAACCCTTGTACAAAGCAGCCATAATATTTTTTGATTTACCTAACTTTACAAAAAAAGTACCGATTATAGATGTCAGTATACACGCACCTCCGATTGAGAGTGGATAAATCATCATATTTAAATCTTGATAGAAAAAAATTGAAGAAAGAACCATTGTAGCAACTATAGTAACAGCATACGTTTCGAATAAATCAGCTGCCATACCGGCACAATCACCAACATTATCGCCAACATTATCTGCTATAACTGCAGGGTTTCTTGGATCATCTTCAGGAATACCAGCTTCGACTTTTCCAACTAAGTCAGCTCCAACATCGGCACCTTTTGTAAATATTCCTCCACCCAACCTAGCAAAGATTGATATTAGTGAAGCACCAAAACCTAAAGCTACTAAGGCATTAACAATTTCTCTCTCATCAATTCCAAATGATAATAATAGATAATAATAAACAGCTATAGATAACAAGGCCAATCCAGCAACCAACATGCCAGTTACTGCTCCAGATTTAAAAGCGATAGATAGTCCTTGAGATAATCCTTTTCTTGAAGCCTCAGCTGTCCTTACATTCGCTTGGACTGAAACAAGCATACCGACATAACCTGCAATACCAGATAATGTAGCTCCAATTAAATAACCTAAACCTACTAAAATACTAAATGCGTAACTTATTATAATCAACACAACAACTCCCACTATTGCTATAGTTTTGTATTGTCTATTTAAATAAGCTTTTGCACCAACTTGGATTGCAGATGCAATTTCTTGCATTTTTGAATTACCTGCACTGTTACTTAAGATATTTTTACCTGTAAAAAAACCATAAACTATTGATAGTAAACCTGATAAAATAATGAGTTGAAGTATATTTGAAACAGATGATTCCATAAATCCTTTAATTGTAGTTGTTATTAAATGTAAAGACCGGACATTACAAAAAAATTAATAAAAGGCAATATGAAACTTATTAAAAACTGTGATTATAACCTTTAAAATCACTTATATTTAATGATTTATTATCAATTTTAATAACATTTCTTTTTTTACCACTTAATATTTTCCCAATTATCGTGATTTTTTGATTAATTTTTGAAGCGATAGATTTTATTAGTTTACGGTTTTTTGGAGAAGCAGTAAACAAAATCTGATAATCATCTCCAAAATGAATATAATTTAATTTGTTCAATTTGTTTTTTTTTAAATATAGATTTAATTGGCTAGAAATAGGTACTTGATTTAAATATATTTCATAATTCAAATTCTGTTTATTAATAAGTTTTGTCATATCTGAAAACAAACCATCTGAAACATCCATAGAAGTATTGGCGAATTTATTGATATTTTTGAAGATTTTAAATGGTATTTCAGGAATATAATATTTACTTACAAAATATTTTTTTTTTTTTGGTGATAATCTGATTTTACCTTTAATTAACCTTAAACCTAAATAACTATCACCAATATTTCCAGTTATATAAATATCATCATTGAGTCTAGCTTTATTTCTTTCAATTATTTTATTTGAAAAACCCACAACTGTAACTGTAAAATTTACTTTATTTGAAAATGTTGTGTCACCACCAGATAATTTTATATTAAATCTATTTTGTTCTTGCATAAGTGAACTTGAGAGTTTTTTTAAATTTTTTTTTGTAAATTTTTTTTTATTACCACTACCAGAAATAAAATAATATTTAGGTTTTACTCCTTTGGAGATTAAATCTGAGATAGAAGATCTTATTACTTTCTTTGCTACCAGGTCCGGATGATTAAAATTTGGAAAATGAACACCTTCATTATAAGCATCAACAGAAATAACAAGCTTGTTACTTTTATCAAAAAAAACGTCATCATTTAGTTTTTTGGCGGGTATATTATTTAAGGATAATTTTCTAAAAAATTTATTTATTAACTGATACTCATTCATTATAATTTCTAATTTTTTTGGCAGCTTTATCCAATAAAGCATTTAAGTATTTAGTCTGTGATTCATTTATAAAAAAATTTGAAGCTTTTAAATATTCATTTATTATGATGCGTGATGAAAGTTTAGGTTTGTATAAAAATTCAAATATAGCACTTTTAACTATTGTATAAAAAACTTTGTCGATATTTTTTAGATTAATATCTTCATTTAAATGATTTGTTATTTCAGTATTTATTATTTCTTCTCTCTCGATTGTTCCCATTACAACATCTTTTATGAATTTTTTAAATCTGTGCTTTGGAAATGAAATCTTTTCTTCTTTATTAAAATACTTTCCATAAAGTTTTTGTATTACAATAACCCTTGGGTTATTTTTTGGACTAAATTGTAAACTCATATTATTGAGAAAGAACAGATATTACTGCATTAACAGATTCTCTTCCCTTTTTTAAAGATCTAATTAAAGCCTGCTTTTTATTTAAACATGTTATGATTCCATTGCCAATGGGTTTTTTATTTTCAATTGATAATTTCATTATAGCATCTGTTGTCGATTGTGAGATAAAATCAAAATGAGGTGTTTCACCTTTAATTACACATCCAAGAGCAATAAACCCATCGTATTTTTTTATATTCCTTGAAATAACGACGGGTATTTCAAATACACCAGGAACTGTAATTAATGATCTTTCAACAGTTTTTTTTTTATAATTTTTTAGATACTCCACAGTGTTTAATAATAGATTAGATGATATTTTTGTATAGTAGTTTGACAAAACTATTAATATCTTTTTTTTTTTCATTTAATAATTTCTTGTTTTGCTATTTTAATTCCATAACCTTCTAGACCAACAACCTTTTTTCTTGATCTAGTAACTAATATCATATTTTTTATATGTAAAGCTTTTATTATTTGAGCTCCTATTCCATAATTTCTTATTAATTTATCTTTTCCTTTTTTATAATAGATTTTACTTTTATAATCCCTCAATGTTTGAGTTACGGATTTTAAATTTGTATCTCTTATAAAAATTAAAACACAGTTATTAAATTTTTCAAAATATTTTAGTGTATTATTAAATGAATTTGGTAACTTTTGATTTATTAAATAATTTTCAACAACATTTGAAGAAATTACTCGAACACGTGGTATTAAATTCTTTTTTAAATTCCCTTTTATTAAAGCAAAGTGTTCAGAACCATCTATTAAATTTTCAAAGACATGAATTTTGTATATTTTATTTTTTACTGCAATATGAGATCTTTTTTTTAATTTGATTAATTTCTCTCTTTTAAGTCTGTAGGAAATTAAATCTTCAATTTTTCCAATTTTTAAGTCATGATATTTAGCAAAAACATTTAATTGTTCCCCTTTAGCCATAGTTCCATCTTCGTTCATAATTTCACAAATAACAGCTGAGCTATTTTTTTTTGCAAGCTGTGATATATCAACAGATGCCTCTGTGTGACCTGCTCTAACTAGTACTCCTCCATCTCTTGCTATAATTGGAAAAACATGACCTGGTGAAACAATCTCATTTTTTTTAACATTTCTTTTTATTGCAACTCTAATAGTTTTAGCTCTATCTTTAGCTGATATACCAGTTGTTACACCTTTTCTTGACTCTATTGATACAGTAAACGCTGTTTGATTTCTTGATTGATTATTTGGTGACATATAATTCAAATCAAGTTTTTTAGCTTGCACTGAATTTATTGCTAAACATATAAGACCCCTCCCGTATTTAGCCATAAAATTTATTTTTTCTGATGTAACATCTGAACCACAGAAGACTAAATCACCTTCATTCTCACGATTTTCATCGTCCACTAAAATAAACATTTTTCCTTTTTTTGCAGAATTAATTATTGTTTCGATTTTTGAAAAGTTATTTTTTTTCATTTAAATATTTTTTTACATACTTTGATAAAATATCAATCTCGATATTTACAATATCATTTTTTTTAATCATCGATAAATTTGTTAGTTTTAAGGTGTGCGGGATTGCCCAAACACTAAAACCATTCTTAGTAATCTTTGCTATTGTAAGAGAAACACCATTAATTAGTATTGAAGCTTTTTCAATTAATTGATTTTTAAAAGATTTAGTTAAAACAAAATCAATAATAATTGACTTATTATTTTTTTTAACTTTAATTACCTTTCCAACAGTATCAACATGACCTTGGCACACATGACCTGATATATCTTGTCCATGACGTAGTGGTAATTCAAGATTAATTGTGTCGCCTAATTTTCTTCTATTAAAATTTGATCTTTTCAATGTTTCATTAGATAAATAAAATTCTGCAATCTTGCTTTTAAATGAAATAACTGTGAGACATACTCCATCGCAGCATACTGACATTCCAAGTTTTTTTTTGGTTAATTTCAAGTTTGAATGAATAAAAATATTAAAACCTTTTTTAGTTTTTGATATTTTTTTTAACACTCCTTGATTGTAAATAATTCCATTAAACATATTAGTAATATTTTATAATTCGATCATTAGACACAAATGTATCCACCACTTTTTTTTTATAACTTTTATCCAATTTTTTTGTTATATTTAAAATACTTTCTCTTGATAACTCAGATTTTTTACTTCCTTTAAATAAATAAAATTCATTAATTAATCCTTTATTTATAAATTCTGCAGTCAGTAATTTGCCACACTCAACTAAAACAGTATTAATTTTTAACAAATAAATTTTTTTTAAAACACTTATTAAAAAATCATTATAATTAAAGTTTTCAACTATCTCATACAAACGACAACCTGTGTGTTTAAATTTATTTATTTTTTGTTTATTTTTTGATTTATGAAATATAATTAACTTATTTGGGTGATTTTTATTAAATATATTCATTTTTAGATTTGATTTTAAGTTTCTATCGATAATAATTACAATTGGTGAGAATTTTTTAAGGCCATTTAATCTACATGTTAGTCTTGGATTGTCTGAATTAATTGTTTTGTAAGATGTTATTATAGCTTGATTATAATATCTCAATAGATGAGATACTGATTGAGAATGGGAGTTTGTTAATTTTATATTATTGTAAAAAAACCTATAATTTTTTGTACAAGCAATTTTTCCAGTTACATATGGCATTTTATTAGTTTTGCAGTAAATATATTTTGAATAAATTCTATTAATATCAGAGCTCATTAGTCCAGAATATGTTTTGATTTTGTGTTGTTTAAATTTAAATTTAGCTTTGTTAGTGGTTCTATCATCAGGATCATTAATAGAATAAATTACTTTCTTAACCTTCGATCTAATAAGAGCTTTTGTACATGGTGGTGTTTTTCCAAAATGTGAACAAGGTTCGAGTGTTAAATAAACAGTCGATCCTTTTACACTTTCTTTTGCTCTCTTAATTGCTAATGTTTCAGCATGTGGTCGCCCAGATTGATTTGTCGTGCTATAAGATATTATTTTGTTATTTTTAACTATTACACATCCAACAGATGGATTCTCATTTGTTATTCCTATATTTCGCTTAGCTAAATTTTTAGCTAAGGTCATATAAAACCTATCAATTGCTGAAAATTTATCTTTTTTTGAAGACATCAATCTTATCGACAAATTGAATGAAATCTTTTTCTTCTCTAAAATTTCTATAAACGGATGCAAATCTTACATATGCCACTGGGTCTAATTCTTTTAAACCCTCCATAACCAATGTGCCAATTGTTGATGAAGAAATTTCACTTTGACCAAGCTCTTCTAGAGAGCGAGAAACTTTTGTAATAAATTTCTCAACTGTATCAGTATCGAGTGGTCTTTTTTTTAAAGCAATATAAATTGACTTGGATAATTTATCTCTATCAAAAGGTGATTTTCTACCGTTTTTTTTAACAACCATTAATTCTCTAAACTGTATTCTTTCAAACGTAGTAAATCTCTCCCCACATTCACACAATCTTCTTCTTCTGATAGCGGTACCATCCTCTGTAGGACGTGAGTCCACAACAGAGGTCTCACCTTTTTTTTCGCACGGACAAATCATTATTTAGATTTATTATTATCTTAAGTGTTTATAAATAGGAAATTTTGAACATAAATCAACAACTTCATCTCTGACCTCTTTCTCTATTTGCGAGTTATCGGTTGGATTTTCAGAAAGTCCTTTAATTGTTTTAGTTATTAAATTTCCAATCTTCTCAAATTCTTTTAAACCAAATCCTCTAGTAGTTGCTGCTTGAGAACCAAGCCTAATTCCAGATGTAACCATTGGGCTTTCTGTATCAAAAGGGATTCCATTTTTATTACAAGTTATATTTGCTCTAGATAAGCTATCAGAGGCTAGATTGCCTTTAACATTAAAAGGTCTTAGATCTACAAGCATTAAATGTGTATCTGTACCACCAGAGTAAATTTTAAATCCGTTATTTTTTAAGGTTTCAGCTAAAATTTTAGCATTGGAGAGAACTGTGCTAATATACTCTCTAAACTCTGGTTTAAGTGCTTCTAGGAAGCCGACAGCTTTTGCAGCTATAATATGCATTAAGGGTCCGCCTTGATAGCCTGGAAACACAGCTGAATTAAATTTTTTTGATAGATCTTCTCTGTTAGTTAAGATTATTCCTCCTCGTGCGCTTCTAAAAACTTTATGAGTTGTTGATGTTACTACATCTGCAAATTCTACAGGATTAGGATAACCTTTGCCGGCTACAAGACCTGAAAAATGGGCCATATCTACCATAAAGTAAGCACCTACTTTATCAGAAATTTCTCTAAATTTTTTAAAATCGATAACTCTAGAATAAGCGCTTCCACCTGCAATAATTAATTTTGGTTTATGCTCTAATGCTAATCTTTCAATTTCTTCGTAGTCTAACAATTCAGTCTTTTTATCAACTTCATATGCTACAGCATTAAACCACTTACCTGATACAGCAGCTTTTGAACCATGTGTTAAGTGTCCACCTGAATTTAAACTTAAACCCATTATTGTATCACCAGGTTTAAGTAAAGCTAAAAAAACAGCACCATTAGCTTGTGCACCAGAATGTGGTTGAGCATTTGCGAATTTACAATCAAATAATTTTTTCAATCTATCTATTGCTAAACTCTCAGCTACATCAACATGTTCACATCCATTATAATATCTTTTTCCTGGATAACCTTCAGCATATTTATTTGTAAGAACTGACCCCTGGGCTTCTAGCACTGCCTGGGAAACTATATTTTCAGAAGCAATAAGCTCTATATGATTTTGTTGTCTAACAAGCTCATCGTGAATTGCTTTATTTATCTCTGGATCAATATCTGCTAAACTTTTTTCGAAAAAGTTTTTAAATGATGAATCTGAATAGCTACCTTCACTTGACATAAATAACTCCTAATTAATTTTTTTTACTCTTCTTTTGTGTCTTCCGCCCTCAAACTTAGTTTTAATAAAAATGTTTATAAATTTAAAAGCTTTATTTTTATTAATTAACCTAGATCCTAATGTAATGATATTTGCATTATTATGCAATCTTGATAATTGCGTATTTTTAGCACTAAAGCACATAGCAGCTCTAATATTCTTTGTTTTATTTGCGGCTATAGCCATGCCTGTTCCAGATCCACATACCAAAACACCAAAACTACCTCTATCAGAGGCTACTTTTCTTGATAGTTTTTTTGCAAAATCAGGATAATCGACTGAATTAGTGCTATTTGGACCTAGATCGATAATTTTTTGATTATTAGAAAACTTTTCAAGGATTTTTTTTTTAAGTAGATATCCGGCGTGATCAGATGCAATATAAATTTTTCTCAAGTAAATTTTATATATTATAATTAATTAAATTTATAGTCTAAAACACATGCAACAAGGTGCACTCTATTTTCTTCGCCACCATTAAACGCGTTATGATATTTTAAGTTATTAGTTACCCAAACTGAGCCATCTGCCGGCATATGTTGAGCAGCTTTATCTATAACCATTATTGCACCAGGATTTGTATAAATTGGAATATGTAGTCTTGGTTCAGGATCTCTATGCCAGCTTAAAGTTGACCTTGGTTCCTTTAGCAAAAGTCTTACCCTACCAAGTTTATAATTCTTGCATAGTTCATCGAATACTTCTTTAAAATAAGTATGTTCAAAATCTTTTACAAACTCAGTATATTTACTTTCATCAATTTTGACATCTCTTGATACTTCAATACCTGTTGAATCCGGTTTGGTCCAATAAACACCTCTGACTTTATTTCCCTTGATTGAGTCTGGATCACCTGGAATTTGATTTAAGGATATACCAGCAAAATGGGGAATGCCCAAACTAGTATCGAAACCCTTAATCTTTAAAACCTCATTACAAGCGTTTCTTAATTTATCTATGTCGAATCTTAAATTTTGCTTTTGGAAATCATTAAACGATTCTTTTGCTGAAATTTTACTTAACTGAGTAACGTTGTTCATAATTAAAATTAATACTTTATTTCTACTTATATTACATATAACTTTTGTCGCATATATAATAATTATTGATAATGATTATCACTGGAAATTACCCATCATTAAGACTTAGGAGAAGCCGCAAACATTTGTGGTCGCGTAAATTAGTTGAAGAAAATACAATATCACCCAGTGATTTAGTGTTACCAATTTTTATTACTGAAGGTGCTAATAAAATTGAGTCAATTAAAACTATGCCGGGTGTTTACAGATATTCTATTAATAATTTGTCAAAAATAATTGATAAAGCTCTAAATTTAAAGATACCAATGATTGCTATATTTCCAAATATACGATCAAATTTGAAAAATATTAATGGTAGTGAGGCACTAAACGAAAATAACATAACTTGTCGGGCTATAAGGTTCATTAAAGAAAAATATAAGAATAAAATAGGTATAATGTGTGATGTAGCCCTAGATCCATATACATCACACGGTCATGATGGTGTTTTTAAAAAAGGAAAAATATTAAATGATAAAACAAATGAAATACTAATAAAGCAATCATTACTTCAGGCTGAAATGGGATGTGATGTGATAGCACCTTCAGACATGATGGATGGGAGAATTGGTCGTATAAGAAAAGCACTTGATAAAAATGGTTATGACGAAGTTCAGATATTGTCTTATGCTGTAAAGTATGCCTCAAGTTTTTATGGACCCTTTAGAGAGGCTGTAGGTTCAAACAAAAATTTAAAAAGCGATAAAAAAACATACCAAATGGATTTTAAAAATAAAAACGAAGCATTAAGAGAGGTTTCGCTAGATATTAAAGAAGGGGCAGATATGATAATGGTTAAGCCAGGGATGCCGTATCTTGATATTATTTCACTTGTCAAAACAAATTTTAAAATACCAGTGATGGCATATCAGGTTTCAGGAGAATACAGCTTGATAATGAATGGAATAAAGAAAAAACTTATTAACAAAAATGCAATTTATGAATCTTTGATGAGTTTTAAAAGAGCTGGGGCATGTGCTATTATAACTTATTTTGCAGATCAAATCGCAAAAGATTTAAAGAAATTTACTTAATCGTATTTATAAATTCTACCCTTTTCGTAAGTTGATTTAAATTATTGGGCTTTAAAATAGATTTTTCTAGGAAATCACCAACGATCCTCAAACCTAAATTCAAATCCTCAGGAGATTTAGCTGCATTTTTGTCTATTAAAAAATTAGGGATAATTCTACTTTTGTTATTCTTTAAATAATATTTCTCATTATCATTTTTTTGATCAGATATATAGTTTTTAAAATCTATTAAATAACCTAGTTTATTAAATATAGCTAATTCCCAGTGCACAAAATTAGCTAACCAAATATCTTGATCTATAATTTCATAAAAATCATTAATTAGATTATAAATTTCTTCATTTTTTTGATTTTCTACAGTTAAAACTTTAATCATACTTACAACATAGCAAATGCAAGACAACTTTATTGGATCTTCTAAAAATTTAACAGTATTGACTTTTTCGATTTCAATTTTGAAATAACCCACTTGATTATCGTTTTTTGAAAAGAAATTTATATGAAATTTATTACCAATTAATAAATAATTTTTAATTTTTCTTGATGTTGCACCATACAAAATTCCAGTAACTTTTCCTCTCAAACTAGTGTAAAATTCAACAATTGCAGAATTTTCACTATATTTGTTTTTTGAAATTAAAAATCCAGAGTCTTGCCAATTCATACATTTTCCAATTTAAAAAAATTTTCAGCTGCATTTTGTTCAGCTAATTTTTTTGAGGAACCTGAGCCTTCAATATATTTTGCTCCTTTAATTTTTACTGCAATTTTAAAAATGGGATTATGTTTAGGCCCTGTATTCGATATCATTTTATAAATAGGTAAAGATTTAAATTTTTTTAATGAATACTCTTGAAGCTTGGTCTTAGCATCAATTTTTAAAGTTGCTGAGTTATCTATAAAATCTTTCCATAGTTTAAAAATAAATTTTTGCGTATAGTTAAATCCTTTTTCAATAAATATAGCACCTATAATAGACTCGCAAGTGTCTGATATTATTTTTTGTTCAATTTGATTTTTATGCTTAGAACCATCAACTAATACGAATTTATCTAATTCAATCTTCTTACCAATTTCATAGCATGTTTCTTTATTAACTAATGACGCTAACTTTTTATCTAACACTCCTTCTCTTTCATCAGGGTATAAGTCAATTAATTTCTTAGATAAACTTAAACCAAGAACTCTATCACCTAAAAATTCTAATTTTTCATAATTTAAACTTTTATTATAACTTTTATGTGTGATGGCTTCTTTTAGTAATTCAATATTTTTAAACTTAATATTTAGTTTTAGTTGTAATTTTTGTAGTTTGTCGTGCATTATTTAATTTTTTTAAAAAAACGGTTTAGGCGTATACTTTTATGCCAGTTCCAAAAAGCAAAAATACTAGAAACTTTGGCATCGGATGAAAAAAAAAGATATTGCGCTTTACCGACTAGATTGTCTTTATGCACATATCCAACATCTGATAAAAATCTACTGTCTTTAGAGCAATCTCTATTATCTCCTAAAAAAAAATAGTGATCTTTTGGAATAATAAACTTATCTGAATTTTGAAAAGTATATTGTTTTCCATATGATGCTAAATATTTTTTATCATTAGGTAGGATTTCCTCAAAAAGCCTTACCTCAAATTCATTACTCCCACAGAATACTTTATCACTTCTCTCTAATAATGATTTAAAAATTTCAATATTGTTTAAATAAATATTTCCATCAATAAACTGAATTTTATCTCCCGGTAATCCAATAAGTCTTTTAATATAGTCTGTTCTGTTATCAGATGGAGTTTTAAATACAATAACATCGCCTCTTTTCGGTTCTGAAAATAAAATTCTCCCATTAATAATTTTTGGACTGAACGGTAAAGAATGTCTGCTGAAACCATAACTGAATTTAGTTACAAAAAGTCTATCTCCAACTAATAAATTTGGTTCCATCGATGATGATGGTATGTAAAATGGTTGAATTATAAATGATCTGATAATAATAGCTATTATTAGAGCGTAAAAAATAGTTTTTATATTCTCAATTATTATACTTTTCATTAATTTCCAGAGATTATTGTATAAGCAACAGAAAATTCTTTTTCATCAGAAAGTGATAAAAAAACATCAAATTTTTTTACTTTAAACTTTTTTTTAATTTTATTTTTCAATTTAGTAGTTAAATCAAAATATGGCTTGCCGTATTTATCATTAGCAACAGATATATCTTTAAATTTAATACCTTTTCTCATGCCTGTGCCTAGTGCTTTTACAAAAGATTCTTTAGCAGCAAATCTTTTAGCAAAGTGGTTAGTTTTAAATTTTACACTTTTAACATTACTAATTTCAACTTTAGTGAAAATTTTATTTACAAAGTTTTTTTTTTTAATAGCTTTTTTTATTCTGATATTTTTGACAATATCAACACCGTTACCTAAGATATTCATTTTTTTTAATAATTTTAAGAATTTTTTTTATAGTATTTTTAAGACCAAAGAAAATTGATTCACCTATAATAAAGTGACCTATGTTAAATTCATCAATGTATTTAATTTTAGACAAAATTTTTGAAGTTTTAAAATCCATACCATGACCAGCATGAACTTCTAAACCAATCGTATGGGCGGTATAAACGCATTTCTTAATCTTTGAGAACTCTACTTTATATTTTTTGTTTTTCTTTATTTTATTTGAGATAGAACCTGTGTGAATCTCAATGCATTTAGCTCCAATTTCTTTGGATAGCTCTATATTGTTAATAGTTGGATCAACGAACAAACTAGTTCTTATACCTGCCTTATTTAATTTAAAAACTATTTTTTTTAATTTGTTGAAGTTTCTTTTTAAATTTAAACCCCCTTCTGTTGTTACCTCATTTCTCTTTTCAGGAACTAAACAAACAAAATTGGGTTTAGTTTTTAGGGCAATTCTGCACATTTCATAATCAGCAGCTATTTCAAGATTCAAAGGAATATTTTTGTTTTTAGAAATTTTAAGTAAATCTTTTTCATTAATATGTCTTCTATCTTCTCTCAAATGTACTGTAATAGAGTGAGCTCCACTTTGAATAGAATATTTAGCTGCAAAATAAGGATCTGGATGAAATTCACCTCTTGCGTTTCTGATAGTTGCAACATGATCTATATTAACACCGAGTCTTATCATTTTATAAATCTACTTCCCGGTGTTGTTACTGGAATTTTTTTTAAATAATCAGGTAAATTTTTTTTTTTAAAAGTTGGAACCTTAATTGAAATTTGGGAGACAATTTTTTTTCCTTTTATTTTTAAAGTTTTTTGATTTGATCTATTAATAATTGCTGCAAATCCTAATAATTTTGCTTTAGATTTATTTATTAATTTAACACACTCAAGACTTGATTTACCAGTAGTAATAACATCCTCGATAATTAAAACTTTTGAATTTTTTTTAATAGTAAAGCCTCTTCTTAATGAAAATTTGCCGTTTACTCTTTCCGCAAAAATTGTTTCTTTATTTAACAATCTCCCTATCTCGTAACCTATAATTATACCGCCCATTGCTGGTGATAAAATTAAATCAATTTTTTTAAATTTTCTTTTTATTTTTTTACTCAAAGATTTGCATAAATTTTTTGAATCACGAGGATGACTAAGCAATTTTGCACATTGAATATACATTGGTGAATGTAGCCCAGATGATAAAACAAAATGACCTTCTAACAATGCGTTAGTTTTTCTTAAAACTTCCAATGAGTTTTTTAAAGAAAGCATATTTTGTATTTTTGTGTCTAATTATTTTAAAACTGTATTCTTTTTGTTTTAGCTGACTGATTACATTTGTAAAGTTTTTCAAGTCGTTAATTAAAAGATTAAAATGAAAATTTATGGTGCTTTTAGTCTTTTCGACCATTTCGACGCTAGTAATATTAACTTTATTGTTTCCAATTAACGAGGTAACTTCTCCTAAAACACCGGGTTTATCTGTCAGTGATATCCATAATGTAGTGTTATATTCCTTGTTTCTTGCTGTTCCATTATTCTCTTTGTTTTGCCAATATCTTCTTATAGCCGCTCGTGCTTTACCAGTTTTGGCTGTAGAAACCCAGTGTAAAGATGGTGAAACTTTTTTTGATGTAATTATTTTTATTACATCGCCGTTAATTAGCAATGACTGCATATCTGATTCTTTTCCATTGATTTCACAACCTATAGCTTTATCACCTATTTTAGTATGTACAGCATATGCAAAATCAATTGGTGTTGCATCTTTTGGTAATTTGATAACTGAACCTTTGGGGGTGAAACAAAAAACGTTTTCTTGAAACATTTGTAATTTAGTAAATTCGTATGAATCTTCAGGGTTTTCATTTTTATCTATAATTTCAACTAAATCTGCTAACCAATCGTATTCTTTCCAAGTTAATGAACTATATTTTTCAGATGACTTATAGCTCCAATGTGATGCTATACCACGTTGAGCGTATTCGTGCATTCCCATAGTTCTTAATTGTATCTCTATAGGTCTGTTATTAGGTCCAATAACTGCTGTATGTAATGATTGATAATTGTTAATTTTAGGTGAAGAAATATAATCTTTAAATCTTCCTGGTATACAATTCCAGTTAGTATGAAAAACACCCATAGCTTTATAACATTCATCTATATTATTTAAAATCACTCTAAAGCCAATTATGTCAGTCATTTGTTCTAACGAGGTTCTTTTTTTTTGAACTTTTTTCCACAAAGAAAAAGGAGTTTTTTCTCTACCAAATATTTTACAATTTATTCTTTTATTATTTAATAAGATTTTTAATTCGTCAGAAACTGAGTTAAAACTAATTTCATTAGCCTCTTTAATGCTGATGAGTCTATCTTTAATTAGTTTTCTAGCTTCTGGATTAAGAACCTCAAAACATAAGTCTTCTAATTCATCCTTAATTCTATTCATTCCCATTCTGTCAGCTAAAGGAGCATATATCTCCATAGTTTCCTTTGCTTTCCTAATTTGTTTTTCTTTATTTGTCACAAATTTAATGGTTCTCATATTGTGGAGTCTGTCTGCCAATTTTACTAATAAAACCCTTATATCCTTTGAAGTAGCAAGAATTAATTTTCTAAAATTTTCTGCTTTAGAGTTAGAAGCAGCCTGACTCTCAAAAGCTGAAATTTTTGTAACACCGTCTACTAAATCCGCAACTTCTTTCCCAAATTCTTTTTCAATAGTTTTGTATGTTGCATTTGTATCTTCGATCGTGTCATGTAACAAACCAGTGGCTATAGTTGCACTATCTAATTTAAGTTCTGTTAGTATATTGGCTACAGCAACAGGGTGGATAATATATGGAGATCCCTCATCTCTTTTTTGTTTTTCATGAGCCTTTAATGCAAAATCATAGGCTTTGGATAGTGTATCAGGATTCAAAAATCTATTGTAAGATTTTACTTTATTTATTAAATCATCAGATTTGAGCATAATTTATTATAACATTTATTCAGATAACTTTAATACCTCTTATTCTATTTATATGTAATTTTGACAATAATTCTGTAATATTTTCATTAGTTTTGGGATGTATCCATTCTTGATTTAGCTCATACAATGGAAATAGAACAAAATTTCTATCTTTCATTCTTGGATGTGGACATATAATCTCATGATTATTAAATAATTGTGAGTAAATTTTATTATTATAATCAATAATATCAATATCACATACTCTTGGATAATTTTTTTTATTTATTTTTCTACCCATAATTTTTTCAATATTTTTGATAAGTAAAAATAAATCTAAAATTTCTAATATTGTATTTATTTTTAGAACGATATTTAGGAATTTTGGAAATTTAGAGTTTGGCCATGATGGAGTTTCGTAATAAGATGAGATAGATAGTATTTTTATATTATTAGACAAAATAAGTGATTTCGTATTTTCTATATTTTGTATTCTATTACCTAAATTTGAACCTATTGACAAATATACAAGATTAGCTGCTTTTTCTGAAATATCTTGCTTTTTCACGGTTCCAATCTTTTGTTTTTTTTGTTTGTCGCTTGTCGTGTAGTTTTTTTCCTTTTGCTACTGCAATTTCAATTTTAGCTTTACCCTTTTTAAAATACATTTTGGTTGGTACTAAGGCAAAACCATCCTCATTCACTTGACCTATTAATTTATTAATTTCTTTTTTTGTAAATAACAATTTCCTCTCAGAATATGGATTATGATTAGAATAACTAGCTTCTTTATACTGTGGTATGTGTGAGTTTACTAAAAATATTTCACCTTTTTTTTCAACAGCATAAGATTCAGCAATATTTACCTTTCCTTGTCTAACTGATTTAATTTCCGATCCTTTTAAAACAATTCCAGCTTCTATAAGATCTTTAAAAAAATAATTAAAACTTGCTTTTCTATTATGCGAAATAATTTTTAAACCAGAATTGGTTTTTTTCTTCATTATAATAATTCGGCAGATTTTAAAGCTTTCTCAACCTCTTCTTCTGTTTGTTTACTAATTTTTACTAATGGTAATCTAATTTCGTCACTACATAAACCTAATAATTTTGCAGCATACTTTACTGGAGCAGGATTACTTTCTATAAACAGTGATTTGTGAACTGGTTGTAAAATTTTATCGATTCTTTCTGCTTCTTTAATTTCATTATCTGATTTTGATTTAGAAAATTTTTGCATTTCAGAACATAGTTTTGGAGCTATGTTTGCTGTAACAGATATAACACCTACGCCACCTCTTTTATTAAATTGTAACGCTAAACCATCCTCTCCAGTCAATTGAATAAATTCATTACCAAGTTTTTTTATAGTTTCATCTAGTCTATTTAAGTCGCCGGTTGCATCTTTAACACCAGCAATATTTTTTAATTCAAATAATCTTGCCATAGTATCAACTGTCATATCTATAACGCAACGACTTGGAATATTGTAAATAATAATAGGTAAAGTTGTATTATCATTTATCTGCTTGTAGTGCTGATACAAACCTTCTTGAGTAGGTTTATTATAATACGGAGTAACGACTAAAGCTCCATCTGCTCCCATCTTTTCAGCATGTTTTGTTAAAGCTACAGCTTCCTCTGTTGAATTAGATCCTGTACCTGCAATAACTGGAACTTTTCCTTTGGCTTCTTTTATACATAACTCAATTACTTTTTCATGCTCATCATGACTCAAGGTAGGTGACTCACCAGTTGTACCGGCAGGCACCAGACCGTTAGTACCATTTTCTAAATGAAAATTAATTAATTTAAGATAAGCCTCTTCATCTAGCTTATTATTCTTAAATGGGGTAACAATAGCAACATTTGATCCTTTAAACATAAATATTTATAACATAGTTTATAGATTCATTTAAAAAATTTATGAAAACTCTTTATAAAAAAATTCTATTTATCTACTTAATTTTTTTAACTTTCATTGTCAATGCAATAGCATTAGATCTTTTAATACCACCTAAAAAACCACTATTGTCTAAAGAAGTTAAGGAAAAAAAAATATCATCCAATGCTATAATTCCCAAAAAGAAACCTGTATTTAAGGTAAAAGAGGTAGAGGTTCCAAACAAAATAGTTAAAAAAAAAGAGGTTGTAGATGGTGTATTATTACCTAAAGCAAAACCTCTTGTGGTTAAAAAACAAGACAATAAATTAAAAAAAATTAAAGATTTCACAAATAAAGAACTAAAATTAGCCTTAGAAGCCATCAAACTTGTAGAGAGAAGAAAATGGTCTGAAGCTGAAAAAATAGCAAGAAAATCGAAAAATAAAATTATATATGATTTTATTAAATGGAGACATTTGCTTACGGCAGGTAATCAAGCTAGCTTTGCAATTTATAAATCATTTATTGATAGGAATCCTGATTACCCAAGAATAGGTAGAATCAAATATTTAGCAGAGCATAAATTATCTACAAAAAATTATAGCCCTGATCAAATTATAAAATGGTTTAATACAAATGAGGTTCTAAGTGGGTACGGGAGAATGATTTTGGGAGAAAGCCTAATAGAAATTGGCAACACAGCTGAAGGAATAAATAAAATTAAAAAAGGATGGATAACTGCAGATCTTACAAAATCTGAGCTTAAATTTTTTAGAAAAAAATATAAAAAATATTTATCAAAAGAAGACAATATTAAAAGAGCTGATTATCTTGCTTGGGAAAATAAATATTGGGATTTAAAAAGAATGATTAGATATCTGCCTAAAGATTATCAATTATTGTATACAGCCAGACAACTTTTAATGAGTAAATCATATGGAGTTGACAATGCTATAAGCAAAGTACCAGAAAATATGAAAAACGATCCTGGGTTAAATTATGATAGACTTAAATGGCGTCGTAAGAGAGGAAGAGTAGATAGTTCTTTAGAAATTTTACTCAATATTAAAAATACAAAAGAATATATGGTAAGACCTGATAAATGGTGGAAAGAAAGATCAATTATTTCAAGATCATTGATTTATAAAAAACAGTTTACAAACGCATATAAAATTTCAAGCAATCATGGAATGACGGATGGACCTGATTTTGCTGAAGCCGAATGGATGAGTGGTTGGATAGCATTAACCTTTTTAAACGATCCAATGAGAGCAAAAGATCATTTTATAAACTTTCATGAAAATGTTGGATATCCAATTAGCTTATCTAGAGGTGCTTATTGGTTGGGAAGATCGTATGAAAAATTGGGGGATATAGAAAAGTCAAATTTTTGGTACAAAGATAGTGCAAAATACTTAACAACTTATTATGGTCAATTATCTCATATGAAAGTCTATCCTGATCAGAAATTTAGCTTAGATGAATTAATGGTTGTTGACAAAAAATATGCAGAAAATTTTAACAAAAGTGATCTAGTTAAACTAGTTTATTTATTAAATGCAATTGATAAAGATAAATATACCAAACATATTTTAAGAAATTTAGCGAACAAAAATATTAGCGGAGGAAGTGAGGTTTTGGCAGCAAAACTTGCAACTGATATTTCAAGATTTGATTTTTCCATACAAGTTTCTAAATTAGCTTCATATGAAAAAAGATTTCATAATAAATATAATTATCCAGTTATAAGCACACCAAATTATATTAATAAACGTAAAATTCCTGAAGCAGCACTTATTCTTTCTATTATAAGGCAAGAAAGCGAATTTGATTTAAGTGCACATAGTCATGCTGGCGCAAAAGGATTAATGCAACTTATGCCTTACACTGCTAAAGTTGTAGCAAAACAAGCTAAGCTTCCCTACTCTAAGTCTAGATTAACCAAAGATCCTGAATATAACATAAATTTAGGGTCGTATTACATCGCTGGATTAATACTAGAATACGATGGTTCATATCCTTTCGCTATAGCTGCTTATAACGCTGGTCCAAAAAGAGTGAGATATTGGAAAAAAATAAATAAAAATCCTCAACAAGGAAAGATTGATTATGTAAATTGGATTGAGCTCATTAAGTTTAAAGAAACTAGAAATTATGTTCAAAGAGTTTTGGAAAATTATAATGTATACAGATATATTCTAGAACAAAACCCTGTAAAACTTAAAGATTTCTTCAAAAACGATCCTCTTTATTAATGGCGGAAGGAGAGGGATTCGAACCCTCGGTACACCTTTTCAAGCGTACGGCGGTTTAGCAAACCGCTGGTTTAAACCAGCTCACCCATCCTTCCTTTAATAGTGTGTAACTTGAAACCATTGAATATTCAATATTTATAAAGTATTTTGGTAAAAAATGAAAAATAAATACTCAATATTTTCACTAATTAAAAATGCATTTAGCGGTCATGAAAATTGGCAAAGAGCTTGGAGAGATCCTGAACCAAAGAAAGAGTACGACGCTATAATTATAGGTGGCGGTGGTCATGGATTAGCAACTGCTTACTATTTGGCCAAAAAACATAATATTACAAATATCGCAGTTTTAGAAAAAGGTTGGATTGGTGGTGGTAATACTGGGAGAAATACCACCATAATAAGATCAAATTATTTATGGGACGCAAGTGCTGCTCTTTATGATCATGCGCTAAAAATCTGGGAACAATTATCACAAGAATTAAATTACAATGTAATGTTCAGCCAAAGAGGAGTTATGAATTTAGCCCATAATCTTCAAGATGTAAGAGATTTAAAGAGAAGAACCCATGCAAACAGACTAAACGGAATTGATGCAGTTTGGCTCGATACAGAGAAAGTAAAAAAATTTTGTCCAATTATAAATACATCGCCAAAAATTAGATACCCAGTTCTTGGTGGAACTCTTCAGAGAAGAGCTGGTACAGCAAGACATGATGCTGTGGCCTGGGGTTACGCTAGAGGTGCTGACGAAATGGGTGTAGATATAATTCAAAACTGCGAGGTAAAGGGTATTAAAAGAAATGGAGATCAAATAGATGGAGTTGAAACCTCAAAGGGATTTATAAAAACAAAAAAAGTTGGTGTTGTTGCTGCAGGTCATTCGAGTGTTATAGCAAACATGGCGGGTATTAAACTTCCATTAGAAAGTAAACCATTGCAAGCATTGGTATCCGAGCCAGTAAAACCCATAATCGACACAGTAGTTATGTCAAATGCAGTTCATGCTTACGTTAGTCAATCTGATAAAGGTGAGCTTGTAATAGGAGCAGGCACAGATGACTATGTTTCTTATACACAAAAAGGTAGTCACAATATTGCCGAGGGAACTTTAAAAGCTATCTTAGAACTTTATCCAATTTTTAGTAGAATGAAAATGTTAAGACAATGGGGTGGAATTGTTGACATATGCCCAGATGCAAGCCCAATAATAAGTAAAACACAAATTAAAGGTCTCTATTTTAATTGTGGTTGGGGTACAGGTGGTTTTAAAGCAACACCAGGATCTGGAGATCTATTTGCTCATACTATTGCTAACGATGAACCTCATAAGCTTAATGAAGCATTTAATATAAATAGATTTGCCAGTGGTGATCTAGTTGACGAACATGGTGCTGCTGCTGTTGCACATTAAAAATGTTTATAATTACTTGTCCTTATTGTGGTGACCGAGATCAATTAGAATTTTCCTGTGGTGGTGAGGCACATATTGAAAGACCTAAACAACCAACTGAATTAAGTGATGATCAATGGGCTGAGTACTTATTTATGAGAAAAAATATCAAAGGTATTCAATTTGAAAGATGGAATCACAGTCATGGATGTAGAAAATGGTTTAATATGGTTAGAGATACCTCCAACGACAAAATTCACGCAACTTATAAAATGGGAGAGAAGCCACCTATTAAATAATTATGTCTAGCACACTTAGAATTAATAAGAACAACTTTGTTGATCAAACTATAAGAATATCATTTAAATTTAATGGTCAAAAACTCTTTGGCTTTAAAGGTGATACCTTAGCATCTGCTTTATTATCAAATGACATACATTTGGTGGGAAGAAGTTTTAAATATCATCGACCAAGAGGTATAATGACTTGTGGCTCAGAGGAGCCAAACGCAATTGTTCAAGTGGGAAATGACCCATCACTTACAGAGCCAAATGTAAGAGCTACAGAAATTGAGTTATACGAAGGCTTAGAAGCATTTAGTCAAAATTGTTGGCCTAGTGTAAAATTTGATATTGGGGGAATAAATAATTTATTATCCCCTCTTCTACCTGCAGGATTTTACTATAAAACTTTTATGTGGCCGTCTAGTTTTTGGGAAAAATATGAGTACTTTATAAGACATTCAGCTGGTTTAGGAAAAGCACCCACTGAACCTGATAAAGATTTGTACGATCATCAATTTGCACACTGTGATGTTTTGGTAGTAGGTGGTGGAATTTCTGGAATTTTAGCGGCAAAATTATCTGCTGAAAAAGGTTTAAACACTATATTAATAGATGATAAAAATTTTTTAGGTGGATCAACAATTTATCAGGATAATAATTGCTTTAAAATAAATGATTTAAATTCCAATAATTGGTTGAGTAAGGAAATAGAGAGTTTAAAAAATTATCCAAATTTAATATTAAAAAAACGTACAACTCTGGCAGCTTTTCATGGATATAATTATTTACTAGCAAGAGAAAATTTAACTGACCATTTAACTATTAGTGAGAAAAAAAATAAAATTAGACAAAGATTATGGAAAATAAGAGCAAAGAAAGTGATTTTGGCTTCTGGTTCAATAGAAAGACCATTGATATTTAATAACAATGATAGACCGGGTATAATTCTTTCCTCATCAATAAAAAAATATATTGATTATTACGGTGTTAAAACAGGAAAAAATGTTTCACTATTTACTAATAATGATAGTGCTTATGAGACGGCTGCATCATTAGTCAAAAGTGGAGTAGATGTAAACACAATAATAGATATTAGAGAAAATTCCGAGTCAAGTGTAGTTAAGGAAGTTCAAAGAATGGGAATAAAAATACTTTGGGGTCATACAATCGTTGATACATTCGGTTATAAACGTATTAAATCTTTTGATGTAATGAAGTTATCCAATGATGGAGGTGGAGTAGTAGGTAGCAAAATTAAATTTAATTCTAATTGCCTCGGTGTATCGGGAGGATGGACTCCAATGGTTCATCTTTTTACTCAATCAGGTGGAAAATTAAAATTTAAAACAGACGACAATATCTTTATACCTGATGAAAACAAAAGTCCATCAGAACAAATTAGTGTCGGATCCTGTAATGGTGATTTCGAATTAGATGATATTATAAATAACACTGTAAAATATGTTAAGAAATTTATAAATTTAGATAAGTCAAACTATGATAAAGTTAACATTGTTTGCTCTAAAGAAATATCGAAAAAAAACATTTGGTTACTACCATGTGATAAACCTTTTTCTACGACAAAGCCCTTTCTAGATTTTCAAAACGACTCTACAGCCAAAGATGTCAAATTGGCTCTTAGAGAAGGTTTTAAATCAATTGAACATGTCAAAAGATATACAACTACTGGCATGGGTACTGATCAAGGGAAATTATCTAATATGCATGCCTTAGGTATTATAGCAGATACCACTGGAACCAATATGGGAGAATTGGGAACAACAACATTTAGACCTCCTTATACCCCCCTTACCTTCGGTACAATTGTTGGAAGAAACGTTGGTAAATTTTTTGATCACACGAGGAGAACTGCTATTCATAATTGGCATGTTAATAATAAAGCTGAATTCGAAAATGTTGGTCAATGGAAAAGACCATGGTACTATCCTAAGAACGGAGAAACTATGTACGAAGCGGTGCAAAGAGAGAGTAAGGCTGCAAGAGAAAGTGCTGGAATCTTAGATGCATCAACATTAGGAAAAATTGATATACAGGGAACAGATGCTTCGGAGTTTTTGAACAGAATATATACAAATGCTTGGTCAAAATTAGCAATTGGAAAATGTAGATACGGGCTAATGTTAAATGAAGATGGAATGGTTTATGACGATGGGGTAACTACTAGACTTGGTGAAAATCACTATTTGATGACAACAACTACTGGAGGTGCTGCTAATGTTTTATCAAAACTTGAGGACTATCTTCAGACAGAGTGGCCAGATCTAGATGTTTATTTAACAACTGTTACAGATCACTATTCAACAATTAGTGTATGTGGACCAAATTCTAAAAAAATAATTCAAAAAATCATTCCAGATTTAGATTTATCTGATCAAAACTTCCCTCATATGTCATATAAAAATTCAATTATTAAAAATGTAAATTGTAAAATTATGAGAATAAGTTTTACTGGAGAACAAAGTTATGAGATAAACATTCAATCTAACTACGCTAAAGATATATGGGAACTATGTATAGAAGCAGGGAAAGAATTTAATATTACTCCTTATGGAACAGAAACTATGCACCTCTTAAGAGCAGAAAAAGGTTTCATTATTACCGGTCAAGATACTGACGGGACATTGACACCTTCGGACCTACAGATGGATTGGATAATAAGTAAAAAAAAATATGATTTTATTGGAAAAAGATCGCTTTATAGAAGCGACACCATAAGAGAAGATAGAAAACAACTTGTTGGACTTATAACAGAAGATCCTAAAGTAATACTTGAGGAAGGTGCTCAATTAGTTGATGACATAAATAAAAAGCCTATTGAAATGTTGGGTCACGTTACATCTAGCTATTTTAGTCCTAATCTTAACAAATCTATTGCACTTGCAATTGTTAAAAGTGGTAAAAAAATGAAAGGTAGAAAACTTATTGTACCTATGGAAAGTAAAAATATAAATGTAACAGTAACAGATAGTGTATTTTATGATAAAGATAATAAGAGGTTAAATGCTTAATTTAGATTTACCTATAAATGAAGATAAGAACTATAATGAAATTAAAATTATTCAAATTGAACCTACAATTAAAATCAATCTGAGAAGTAAAAAAAGAGAGTTTTCAACTAAAATTGGAAAAACACTTTCTATTTTACCTCCAACAGAAGCAAATACATCGTCAGGAAATGGGAATTTTAGTTTACTTTGGCTTGGGCCAGATGAATGGTTGTTATATTCGAACAATAAAAATCTAACTTTAGAAGATCAAATAAAATTAGAAAAAAACTTATTTGGTGATGTTTCAAAACTCAATCAAGGAGCAGTAACAAATGTTTCTGATCATTGGGTGCTATTAAATCTAAAAGGTAATAAAATTTATGATTTATTAACTAAGAGTTGTCCCTTTAATTTCAGTGATTTTATGAAGAAAAAAGGCTCCGTAACACAGACAATTATTAACCATATTGACGTAATTTTACATAACAAAAATGATAATGATTTAAATTTATTTGTAAGAAGATCTTTTGCAGAAGACTTATGGCTGTGGATTAACGATAGCGCTAGTTTTCTCTAGTTTAGCTTTTATGTAAAAAATTAAAATACTTAGATATATCCCTGAGAAAATCCAATTTACAACTGCCCAAATCCAAAAAAAAATCTCAAAGCTTGCATTAATGTAACTCGCGAGAAAAAATACAACAAGTGGATTAAAACCATTTCTAAATAAATTAGAGATCATAGCATATTCAGCCTTTTTAATTGCCATAAACATTCCATTTGATAAGAAAAAAATTGGATATGCTGGTAAAATAAAAGAACAAATTTTTAAATACCTAGATCCAAATTCGATTACAATTTGATCGTTAGAAAAAAAACTCATTATTAAATCAGACGAGATATACAAAATTGTTCCGGATATAATCATTATTAAAAAAGAATATTTTATAGATGTAAAATATGTTTCCTTTACTCTTTCAAAATTTTTTGCACCAAAGTTTTGTGCAATAATGGATATAATTGCTGTATTGATACCTAGTATTGGCAACAACACGACCTGTTCTATTCTGGTGCCAGCACCATATCCGGCAACCGCGTACTCTCCGGAAATACCAACATATTTTAAAACAATAGTTGCAGTAATAGAGTAAGCAAATATTGAAACAATTATTGGCATAGCTGTAAAAAAAATATTAATGAAATAAAATATTTTAGGTACTAAATTTTCTTTAGTAATTTCTTTTATTCTTGAATTTTTTAAAACTTTTAAAAGAATTATAAAGAAAGCTACTAATTGGGAAATTATTGTAGATATTGCAATACCTTTGAAACCTAAGGCTGGAAAGAAAAATAAACCAAAAATTAAAACTGGATTTAAAATCAAATTGATAAAAAAAGATAAAATTAAAACATTTCTGTATGTTTTGGTATCACCTTCAGCATGTAATAATGAATTCAAAGCTACAATTAAAATAAATAAAATTGAACCTGAAAAAATTATATCTGTATATTGGGTTCCAAGATTTATAACTTCATCTGTTGTGACCATTAAAGAGAAAATTTTGTCTGAAAAACTAAGCCCTACAAAGCATATAATAACAGACATTATTATTGCAAAATAAATTATATGCGTGAAATAATTTAATATATTTTTTTTATTATTTTCACCGATGCTATTTCCAATTAATGAAGTTCCAGCAACAGTCACACCAATCGAAGATGCAACTATAATAAAATAAATTGGAAAAGATTTGCTTAATGCTGATAATGCTTCCGGAGATATTTTACCAGCATAAAAAGTATCAACAATATTATACAGAGTTTGAAATAACATTCCAACCATAGCAGGCAATGCTAGTTTCCTCACTAATTTAGGTATATTATCTTTTAATAAATCCATATTAAGTTTCTCTTTTAAAGAAGTATTTTTTTCCATTTTGTTTAGCTGATTGCACTTGCTTTTGTCTCATTCTGAATCTTTCTTTCTGGGTATTTGTTGATTTATAAAAACAACTACTACAACTCACTCCTTCTTCATAAAGATTTGATTTTCTCTCTAAAGAATTAATAGGCTCTCTACACCCAGAACAAATTTTATAATTTCCGACTTTTAAGCCATGTTTAACCGAAACTCTATTATCAAAAACGAAGCAATCACCCTTCCATAAACTATGTTTTTTATTAATTTGATTAAGATAATTGATTATTCCACCTTTCAACTGATAAACATTTTTAAATCCTTTTTTTTGTAAGTAAAAACTTGCTTTTTCACATCTAATTCCACCTGTACAAAACATTGCAATATTTTGATCTTTTTTTAAGGTTTTAAAATACTGTGGAAAATCCCTAAAATTATTTAATTTTGGATTAACAGAGCCCTTGAATGTTCCAATTTTATATTCAAAATCTTTTCTAGCATCAATAAGTAAAGTATTTTTTTTTTTAATAACTTTATTCCAACTTTTAGGATTAATTAGGTTATTTGATATTTTAGTTTTAATCTTAATACCAATCGGGACTACTTCTTTTTTGATTTTAATCTTTGTCTTATTAAATGCTTGATATTTGAAAGATGACAAATTTTCATTGTCAAACTTTTTAATATTTAGAAGGGTTTTAATATTTTTTTTTATTTTTTGATATTTATCATGGTTAAAGCTTATAGTTCCGTTAACCCCCTCAGACGAAATTATTATTAGTCCTCTTAAATTTTCTTTTAAAGTAAAGTTTTCTAAATTTTCTCTCAATACTTTTAAATTATTAATTTTTTTAAATTTATAAAAGCCGAATATTTTGTACATTATAATTTTCTACACACTGATAGGCCATCACCGATTGGTAAGATCAAATTTTCTACTATTTTGTTGTTTTTTACAAATGAATTAAATTCTCTTATTTTTACTGTTAGTCTATCTTTTTTATTACTGTCTGCAACATCTCCATACCACAAAACATTATCAACAATAATAACTCCAGACTTATTTATTATACTTAATGATTTTTGAAAATAATTTATATAATTTTCTTTATCGGCATCAATAAATATCAAATCAAAATACTTTTTTGACTCTATAATTTCTTCTAGACTAGAATTTGCGTTATTTACCAATATTTTTATTTTGTCACCAACATTTGCTTTATAAAAAAAATTTTTGGCTATCTTTGATGTTTCTTCATTTTTATCTAAAGCAGTTATAAATGAATCTTCTTTTATAGCTAAAGCCATAGTTAAGGTACTTAGACCAGTAAATGTACCAATCTCCAAAATATTTTTTGGATTTAAAATTTTTACGATTAGGTGTAAAAAATGACATTGACTTACCGAAATTTGCATTTTTTTGATCTTACCTAGATTTTCATTGTACTTAATAATTTCATTTTGAACAGGGTGCAACGTTAATGAATGGTTATTTATGTAGTCTTCAATCTGATTGTTTAACTGTAAATTTGAACCCATTTTAGTTCAACTTTTTTTTTAATATTTCGTTAACTAATTGTGGATTTGCTTTACCACCAGAGTTTTTCATTATTTGTCCTACAAAAAATCCAAATAATTTGTTTTTGCCAGATTTATAAGCTTCAACATTTTTTGGATTTTCAGATATTATTTTATCAATTATCTTTTCTAATTCTTTTGGATCACTTTGTTGCTTTAAGCCTTTTTCTTCTACAATTTTATACGGGTCTTTATCTCCATCTGCCATTAGTTCAAAAATAGTCTTTGCAATCTTTCCTGAGATAGTTCCATTTTTGATCAAATTTATTAATTTTGACAAGTTGTTCGACGAAATTGGACTATCTGTTATTTCTAAATTTTTTTCATTTAGTAATGCAAATAATTCTCCTGTAATCCAATTTGTAGCAAGTTTTACATCAGAATTTTCCGAAACTTTTTCAAAATATTTTGATGTCTCGATATCTGAGACTAATATATTGGCTTCATATGGTGATACTTTAAAATTATCTATAAATCTCTTTTTTTTCTCGTCGGGTAATTCAGGAATTTCTTTTTTAATCTCTTCAATAAACTTTTCATCTAAAACTAATGGTAATAAATCTGGATCTGGAAAATATCTATAATCATGCGCATCTTCTTTGGATCTCATTGATCTTGTTTCATTTTTTTTCGTATCAAACAACCTTGTTTCTTGATCAATGACTCCTCCATCTTCAATAATATCCGCTTGTCTATTAGCTTCATAATCAATAGCCATTTGCATAAACTTTATTGAGTTTACGTTTTTAATTTCGCATCTCGTACCAAGTTTTGTATCACCTTTTAATCTTACTGAAACATTTACGTCAGCTCTTAATGATCCTTCTTGCATATTTCCATCACACGTACCTAAGTATCTCATGATAGATCTTAATTTTTTTACATATGCATTAACATCTTCTAAAGACCTTAAATCAGGTTTGCTTACAATTTCCATTAATGCAACTCCTGATCTATTTAAATCAACTAGTGTATTCTGTGGGTCAATATCATGAATGCTTTTACCAGCATCCTGTTCTAGATGTAATCTTTCAATACCAATAATTTTTTCGCCGTCTTTTAAGTCTAGTGTAATATTACCTTCGCCTACTATTGGATCTTTATACTGTGAAATTTGATAACCTTGAGGTAAATCAGCATAGAAATAATTTTTTCTGTCAAATACCGATCTCTTATTAATTTTTGCTTTAAGACCAATGCCTGTTTTTATTGCTTGCTTTATACAAAATTCATTTATGACTGGAAGCATACCAGGAAATGCAGCATCAACTAAGCTTACCTGTGTATTTGGCTCAGAGCCAAATTTTGTTGGGGACGATGAAAATAATTTTGAATTTGATAATACTTGTGCATGTACCTCTAAACCAATTACTACCTCATATATGTTTTTATCTCTTTTTATCAAATATTCATTTTTCATTGCTTTTATATCCACCAGTCATTAATTTGGTTTTTAAAATTTATTTGTTTTTCAATAGAAAAAGCAATATTTAAAATATTTTGCTCATCAAATGCTTTTCCTATTAATTGTAATCCTAATGGTAAATTGTTTTTGTCCCTTCCTGATGGTATTGAAATTGCTGGTAAACCAGCAAGATTAACAGGAACAGTAAATATATCGTTTAAATACATAGATACTGGATCGTTTGATTTTTCTCCTATTTTAAATGCTGAACTTGGTGTTGAGGGCGTTAAGATTGCATCGACCTTTTTATAAGCTTCATCGAAATCATTTTTTATTAATCTTCTTACTTTTTGAGCTTTTAGATAATAAGCATCATAATAACCTGATGATAGAACGTATGTCCCAATCATTATTCTTCTTTTAACTTCATCGCCAAAACCCTCGGATCTAGTTTTCTCATACATATCAATTAAATTATCACCTTTTGATCTAAAGCCGTACTTAACTCCATCATATCTTGCTAAATTAGAGGACGCTTCGGCTGGTGCCACAATATAATATGCTGGTAGAGCATAATTTGTATTTGGTAATGAAATTTCTATTATTTCAGCCCCATTTTTTTTAACGATTGATATGCCTTTTTCCCATAATTCTTCAATTTCTTTTGGCATATTATCAATGCGATACTCCTTTGGTATTCCAATTTTTTTTCCTTTAATATTTTCATTAAGATTCTTGAGATAATTTCCTCTTGTATAATCAACCGATGTAGAATCTTTGTTATCGTAGGAACTAATGACATCAAATAATAGTGCACAATCTTTTACATTATGTGTCATAGGACCCGCTTGATCTAATGATGATGCAAAAGCTACTATTCCATATCTTGAACAACTTCCGTAGGTAGGTTTTAAACCAACTGTGCCTGTAAAAGATGCAGGTTGTCTTATTGAGCCTCCTGTGTCAGTCCCAATCGTAGCTGGAGTTAACTTAGCAGCCAATGCTGCTGCAGATCCTCCTGAAGAACCTCCGGGTACTAAGTTTTGAGAAATAGGATTTTGTACATTTCCAAAGTAACTAGTTTCATTTGAAGAACCCATCGCAAATTCATCACAATTAAGTTTTCCAATAATTATTGCACCTTCATTAATAATATTATTAGTAACTGTTGACTCATACGATGGTATAAAATTTTCTAAAATTTTACTACCTGCTGTTGTTCTAATGCCTTTAGTGCAAAATAAGTCTTTAACAGCCAAAGGTATTCCAGATAATTTTTTATTAAAATCAGGCTTAGCATCAAAATTTTTAGCTTTTTCAAGAGCTTTTTCAAAGTTATCAGTTATATATGTATTTAGTTTTTTTGATTTATCTGATCTATCAATAAATGTTTTTGTAGCCTCCGACGATGAAATTTCTTTTTTTTTTATTTTTTCAACTAATTCATTTAAATTAAGATCGATAATATTAGTCATTACTCTACAACCTTAGGTACAACAAAAAAATCTTTATTATCTTCAGGAGAATTTTTTAGTATTTCATCTCTAATATTTTTAGTTTTAATCTCATCTTTTCTTAATTTTAAAGTTGTCTCCGCTATTGATGTTAATGGTTCAATTTTTGATGTATCTAATTCATCTAATTTTTCAATAAATGAGAATATTGAACTTAGGTCCTCACTTAACTTTTTAGCTTTACTATCGTCTATTGAAATTCGTGATAATTTAGATATGTGTTTTACTGTTTTATGATCTATAGTCATGTGGTATTTAGATTAAAGCAAATTATCACTTAAATTAGAAAATACAATATTATGGATATTAATGATCTAAAAAAACGTCTCAATAATAAATCTAGACTTATGGGTGTAGATATGGGCTCAAAAAGAGTTGGAATTTCAATCTCAGACGAAAATAGAAAAATTGCAACTCCATTAAAGGTATTAAACTACATTTCGATGAATAAATTGATTGAAGACATGATTGGTATAATTCTAGAACACAATGTTGATGGTATTATTTATGGAAATCCATTAAATATGGATGGATCAGTGGGCTACTCTTCACAATCAGTTAAAGACAAAATCAAGTTAATTTCAGAAAAAATTGAAAAACCCTTTGCGTTATGGGATGAGAGATTGTCTACAACTGGCGCATTTAATATATCAAGTCAGCTTGATATTAATGTATCAAAAAGAGTTAAAAATATAGATAAAAACGCTGCAGCATTCATTTTACAGGGTGCTTTGGATTATCTAAATAATTAACCTTGCAATTATAACATTCTATAGCTATAGAGTTTGTTTTAATGGCAAACTCAAACAAAGCTATTAAAATTTCACAAAAACACTTATTAGGTATCCAAGATCTTTCCATAAAAGATGTGAATCATATTTTGAATGAGTCCAAGCAATTTATTGCCCTTAATAAAAGTAAAAATAAAAAAATAGATATTTTAAGAGGTAAAACACAGATAAATTTATTTTTTGAGCCTTCTACAAGAACTCAAAGTTCATTTGAATTGGCAGGTAAAAGGTTAGGAGCTGATGTTATGTCTATGAATATTGGTAATTCAGCAATTAAAAAGGGCGAAACTTTAATAGATACAGCAATGACTCTAAATGCAATGCATCCAGATATAATAGTAGTAAGGCATCAGGACTCTGGTGCAACAAACCTATTATCTCAAAAAGTAAATTGCTCAGTTTTAAATGCTGGTGATGGTAGAAGAGAACATCCAACACAAGCTTTATTAGATGCTTTAACGATAATTGATAGAAAGAAAAAAATAGAAGGACTTAAAATTGCTATCTGTGGAGATATTTTACATTCGAGGGTTGCCAGATCAAATATTTATCTTCTTAATATGCTTGGAGCTGAAGTAAATATTGTAGCACCATCAAACCTTATGCCAAAAGATATTGAAAAATTTGGAGTTAGTATTTATTCGAATATGAAAGAAGGTCTTAAAGATTGCGACATAGTTATGATGTTAAGATTGCAGAGTGAAAGAATGACAAGTTCATTTCTTTCCTCAAACAGAGAATATTACGAATATTATGGTTTAACACCTGATAAATTAAAATATGCCAAAGATGAAGCGCTTATTATGCATCCAGGACCAATGAATAGAGGAATCGAGATTGATACCAAATTAGCAGACGATATAAACAAGAGTGTAATTAAGGAGCAAGTAGAATTAGGTGTAGCGGTAAGGATGGCATGTCTAAAAATATTTTGTGAATGATGAAAAAAAAAATTTTTTTGAATGCATATATAGTTGATCCTAAAAATTCATTAGATGAAAAAGGAGGTTTGATAATTAGTGAGTCAGGAAAAATAGAAGCTGTTGGAAAAAAAGTAAATAAAAATAATATTTCTTCGAGAGAAAAATACATTGATTTAGAGGGAAAATATATATTTCCAGGAATAGTCGATATGAGGGTCTTTGTTGGTGAACCTGGTTTTGAATATAAAGAGAACTTTCGAACATTAAGTGAGGCTGCATTAGCTGGTGGTGTTACTTCTGTGGTTACAATGCCAAATACAATACCTGTTATCGACAATGTTTCTATTGTTGATTTTCTTAAAAGACGAGGAAGAGATAAAGCAAAAATAAATATCTACCCCACAGGATCATTAAGCAAAAATCTTGAAGGAAATAATATGACTGAATTTGGTCTTTTGAAGTCGAGAGGTATAATAGGTTTTACAGATGGTTATAAAACCATTCAAAATACTAGACTTATGTCAAGAATGATGAAATCAGCGTATGATCTAGATTGTTTAATAATGCAACATGTAGAGGATAGTGAGTTGGCAAAAGATGGATTAGTTAACGAAGGAATAATAGCAACAAAACTTGGGTTGCAAGGTATTAGTGATCTAGCTGAAAAAATTATTATTGAAAGAGATTTGAGTTTGTTGGAGGACTTTAATTGTAGATATCATATATCACAAATATCATCTGAAAAATCGATAGAAGTAATAAAACGAAGAAAAGATAATGTTAAATTTACATGCGGAGTTTCAATAAACAACTTATCACTTAATGAAAATGATATTGGCGATTTTAGAACATTTTTAAAATTATCACCGCCTTTAAGGACTGAAACAGATAGATTGGCTTTAATAAAAGGAATTAATAATGATTTAGTAGATGTTATTGTGTCAGATCACAAACCAGAAGATGAAGAACAAAAAAGACTTACGTTTGCTCAGGCTGCATCAGGTGCTTCAGGTATAGAGACATTGTTACCGTTGGCACTAGAATTATTTCATAACGGATCAATTAAATTAAACAAAATAATTAGAGCATTAACCTGTAACCCAGCAAAAATATTAAAAATTAATAAAGGTAACCTAGATATAGATAATGATGCAGATTTTTGCATTGTGGATATAAACAAGCCCTGGATTGTAAAAAAAGATAATATAGTGTCAAAATCAAAAAATACATCTATCGAAGATAGAAAACTTCAAGGTAAAGTTTTAAGTACTTATGTAAAAGGTGAAGAGCTTTTTAAAAATTAGATTAAATGGATATTTTTTATTTTGTAATAATTTCATATTTTGTTGGATCCATTCCTTTTGGTTTTATTTTTACAAAACTAGTGCTTAAAGAAGATATAAGAAAAATAGGTTCGGGAAATATTGGTGCAACAAATGCTTTAAGAACAGGCAATAAAACTGTAGGATATATGACCTTAGTTTTCGATATACTAAAGGCAATATTGCCAATTCTTTACATAAAATTTTTTTATGCAGATTATTTATTTATATGCTCGCTATGTGTATTCTTGGGTCATGTTTTTCCATTATGGCTTAGATTTAAAGGTGGAAAAGGTGTAGCTACATATCTGGGAATTTTATTTTGTATAAATATTTATTTAGGTTTGTCATTTATAATTGTTTGGCTATCAATATATTTTATTTTTAAATATTCATCCCTAGGATCAATTATTGCTTCTTTAATAATTCCGATTTTAACTTTATCAACCAATTTGAATGAATTTAATTATTTTTTTGTCATAATGTTTGTTTTAATTCTATTTACTCATAGAGAAAATGTTAAACGCCTTATAAATAAAGAAGAATCAAAGACTAAAATTTATTAATTTGACTATCTAGATCATTTATGTAGTTTTGGTTTAATGAATCTAGTGATTGTAGAAAGTCCAGCAAAAGCAAAAACTATAAATAAATACTTGGGAACAGACTATACAGTGCTTGCAAGTTATGGTCATATAAGAGATCTACCTTCCAAAAATGGATCGGTTGACCCTAACGATAAATTTAAAATGATTTGGGAAGTTGATAGCTTTTCAAAAAAATATTTAAAAGAAATTACCGATGTTGCAAAAGAGTCTAAAAAAATTATATTAGCAACTGACCCTGACAGAGAGGGTGAAGCTATTGCCTGGCATGTAAAAGAATTTCTTGAAGAAAAAAATATACTCAAAGATAAAAAAGTTGAAAGAGTTGTATTTAATGAAATAACAAAAAAAGCTGTTACAAATGGTATTGAAAATCCTAGAGATATTCAAACACATTTAGTTGATGCATATATGGCTAGAAGAGCACTAGATTATCTTGTTGGTTTTAATATATCACCTATTCTATGGACAAAATTACCAGGATCAAAATCCGCGGGTAGAGTTCAATCTGTTGCCTTAAAACTACTAACTGAAAGAGAACATGAAATTGAAATATTTAAACCAAAGGAATTTTGGACTTTAAACGTTGATTTTTTTACAAAAGATAAAACAAAAATTAAATCTACGCCTTCTCAATTGGATAATAAGAAAATAGAGAAGTTTTCATTTAAAAATAAAAGTGAAATTATTAATGCTATAAATAAATTTCAAGATAAAAAATTCAAAATTACTGATTTAACTTCAAAAATATTTACTAGAAACCCTGTTGGTCCATTTACAACATCAACACTACAACAATCAGCATCAAGTAAATTAGGTTTTGGAGCATCAAGAACCATGCAAATAGCTCAAAGACTTTATCAAGGAATTGATATTGATGGAGAAACTGTTGGATTAATAACCTATATGAGAACTGATGGAACCAATATTTCAAAAGATGCCATCGAGGAATTTAGAAAATATATAGATAAAGAATTTGGAAAAGATTATTTGCCTGAAGTGCCATTAAATTATTCAGGGAAAAAAGCTAAAAACGCACAAGAAGCTCATGAAGCGATCAGACCTACAGATATTGATAGGTCTCCAGCATTTTTAAAAAAATACTTAAGTACAGACCAATTAAAATTATACAATTTAATTTGGGCAAGAGCTTTATCTTCACAAATGGAGTCAGCAAAATTTGATCGTAAAACAATTATAATTCAGTCAGATGATCAAAAAGACGTATTTAGGTCATCGGGTTCGATTATTAAATTTGATGGATTTTTAAAGGTGCAAAATAGTGATGAAGATGATAAAGAAAATATTATCCCTAACGTAGAGATGGGTGAAGTTTTTATTTCTGAAAATTTAGATGAGCAACATTTCACACAGCCACCTCCAAGATATTCGGAAGCTAGTCTGGTTAAAAAACTTGAAGAATTAGGAATTGGTAGACCATCGACCTATGCAAGCATAATTTCTGTTATATCTAATAGAGGTTATGCTGACATTGAAAATAAAAGATTCTTTCCAACTGATAGAGGAAAATTAATATCTGCCTTTTTAGAAAAACTATTCACTAAATATGTTGATTATAGTTTTACCGCATCATTAGAAGAACAGTTGGATGATATCACTTCGGGGAAAGAAGATTGGATTAAGGTTTTAGAGGAGTTTTGGTTAGATTTTAATAAAAATGTTTCAAGTGTTAAAGAAAAAAGAACAAGGGAAGTTTTAGATTTGCTTAATGAAAGTTTAGGTAGTCTTGTTTTTGAAACAAATTCTGATGGCCTGGTTGATAGAAGTTGCAAATTATATAACAAAACATGCCAATCATCTGTTCAAGGTATGTTGAGTTTAAAAAATAGTTTTAGAGGTGGAGCGTTTATCGGTTGCTCTAACTATCCAGATTGTAAATTTACTAGACCATTATCAAAAGCCAAAGCCGCTCAACAAATTAATTTAGCTGAACCAAAATTAATAGGCCAAAATGAAAATGGTAAAGATATATATCTGAAAAATGGAAGATTTGGTCCTTATCTTCAATATGAAATTTTTCCAGAAGAAATAATTGTAAAAAAAAATAAAAAGAAAAAAATAAAAAAAGATAATGAAAATTTAAAAAATGTTTCAATTCCTAAAGGTATAGGAATAGATACAATAGATCTTGATAAAGCTAAATATTTATGTTCTCTACCGAAAAATCTTGGCATAAACCCAGAAAATCAAAAAGAAATTTTTCTTAATTCTGGAAGATTTGGTCCTTACTTAAAATGTGAGAATAAATCTGCTAGATTGGAAAACGTTGAAGATATTTTTACTATTGGATTAAATAGAGCTATAACACTAATAGCTGAGGCTAAACCGGGAAGAATATCATCGTCACTCATCAAAGACTTAGGTGAACACCCGGAAGATAAAAAACCTGTAAGAATTATGAAAGGACAATATGGTCCTTATGTAAAGTATAAATCTCTAAATGCTACTATACCAGAAGAAAAAGATCCCTCAGAAATTACTATGGATGAGGCTTTAATATTAATTGAGAAAAGAAAAGAATACGATAGAAATAAAAAAAATAAAAAAAAAAGAAAATGAGAACTTTGTGCTTAATTATTACAATTATCTTTTATACGTCAAGTGCCTATGGTTTAGAAGATGATTGTTCACAGTTTGATAAGCTATCTAAAATGTACGCTAAATGTATAGCAAGTAAAGCAAAAAAAGGTTTAGAGGACTCAGGTTTAAAAAGTAAATTTAACAAGTTTAAAAAAAGTAAAACACTTTCAGATCTTCTTAAATAAAAATGGATTTCGAAAATAATTTAAAAACGAATAATCTTGTTTTACCAAATGCTATGGATCCTGTTGGTTCATACGTTGCAACAAAATTAACAAATAATTTCTTATATATATCTGGTCAGATTTCAATTGATGAAAATGGCAATTTAATTAAAGGCAAGGTTGGAAAAGATTTAAACACAGAAGAGGGATATAAAGCTGCTGAAAGATGTGCTCTATCAATTCTTTCTCAAGCTAAAAAAGCATTAGACAATGATCTTAATAAAATAAAAAACTGCATAAAGCTTGTTGGTTTTGTAAACTCAACTGATATTTTTACAGATCAACCAAAAGTTATAAATGGGGCTTCTGACACAATTGTCAAAGTTTTAGGGGATTGTGGAATGCATACAAGAGCTGCGGTTAGTGTCAATAGCTTACCTTTGGGAGTCGCTGTTGAAGTTGATGCTATATTTGAAATAAAATAATTACCTACCAATACTAAAATAACTTATTTTTTTATTCTTCATATTTCTAGGTGAATAAACATTTCTCATATCAAAAATTTTAAAATTATTTTTTTGGGTTAAGCTTTTAAAATTTAAAAGTTTAAATTCATTCCATTCCGTATGCAAAATTATTAAATCAGTTTTGTAACAAGATTTTTTTATATTTTTATGATATTTTACATTTTTTATTTTTTTAAATTCTTCTTTTTCTCCAGATGGATCATAATATCTTATTAATGCTCCTTTTCTAGACAGATAAGGTATCATGTAAAGACTAGATGCCTCTCGCATATCATCTGTATTGGGTTTAAATGTTACACCTAAAAAACAAATTTTTTTTCCTTTGATTTTACCATTTAAAATTTTTTCTGTTCTTTTAGTTAAAAGTAACTTTCTATGTTCATTTGATTTTACAACACTTTGAATAATAGATAGATGTGACTTAAATTTATTAGCTGTATCAATTATAGCCCTAGTGTCCTTAGGAAAACATGAACCACCATAAGCTGGTCCAGCTCTTAGAAACCTTTCACCAATTCTTTGATCGGAACCCATACCTACAGCAACTTCTTTTATATCAATACCTGTTTTTTCACAAAGGTTTGCAATTTCATTTATAAAACTTATTTTAGTTGCCAAAAAAGCATTTGAGGCATACTTAATTAATTCTGCTCCTCTTCTTGAAGTGTTATAATATCTACTGGATTTTTTTATAATTGGCAAATAAAGATTTTTTAAAATTTTATTAGCTTTCGAGCTATTTGTTCCTATAACAACTCTATCAGGATATAAAAAATCTCTTATAGCTTCACCTTCACGTAAAAATTCAGGATTTGAAACAACATCAACAAGCTTTTTAATTTTTTTTGAACTTAAAATATTTTCGATTTCATCACCTGTTGAAACTGGTACTGTAGATTTTGTAACAACTATTTTATATTTATTTATAAATTTTTTTATTTCCTTAGCTACATGAAATACATATTTTAAATCAGCAGAATTACTATTTTTTTTAGTAGGTGTGCCTACGCATATAAAAATAATATCTGATTTTTGAACGGCCAATTTTAAATCTGTAGTAAAAATTAGTCTATTTTGTATAAAATTTTTCTTTAGGATTTCTTCAAGTCCTGGTTCATAAATTGGAACATTACCATTATTTAAAAGCTCTATTTTTGATTTATCTTTATCGACACAATAAACAGTATTCCCTAATTCTGAAAAACATACACCACTAACGAGACCAACATATCCAGTGCCTATCATGCATATTTTCATGATTTAAAGATTTCTATTCCTGATTTTATAAATCCAGACATACTACCACAGTCTAAATATTTGCCCTTAAAGACATGTGCAATAAATTTTTTGTCTTTATTAATTAAATTTTTTATCGCATCTGTAATGTGAATTTCGCCACCTTTACCTTTTTTTTGATACTTTAAAATTTTGAATATGTCTTTTGATAATATATATCTTCCAATTACGGCGTAATTTGAAGGTGCTTCATTAACTGAAGGTTTTTCTATAATATTATTTATAAAAAAGTTATTTTTATTAATTTTTTTTTTTTTTGATAATATACCCCATCTAGTAACATCTTTTTTCTTTACTTTCATACTCGCTATAACAGAACTATTTTTATTTTTACTGATTTTTATCATTTCCTTAGAACAGTTTATATTAGTAATTAAATCATCTGGTAGTAACATTAAAAAATATTTATCTTTAATGTAGTTTTTTGTTTTTAGAACTGCATCTCCTGTTCCTTTTGGTTCATTTTGATATACAAATTTTACAAATTTTCGATATCTAAGTATTTTTTTATATTCGTGGATAATACGTTTGTCATTTTTTTTTTTTATTACGTCTTTAAACAATTTATCATTATAAAAATATTTTCTAATCATTTCTTTTTTTTTTGAAATTATAAAAATTATCTCTTTAATTCCTGAATCTAAACATTCATCAAGTATGTACTCAATTCCAGGTTTTCCATTAATTGGTAATAATTCTTTTGGAAATACGCTAGTTAACGGTAGTAACCTTGTGCCAAGTCCTGCCAAAGGTATTATTGCTTGTCTTATCATTTAAGTTTAGTTATTTAATGAATTATCATAAATGTTAATTTTTAAAAGTATTAATAAACTAGTAAAATATGTTAATTTTAAGGAGTCCGTAGGTTTTGTTCCCACTATGGGTGCATTACATGCTGGTCATATTTCTCTTATTAAAAAAAGTAAAGTTAATTGCAAAAAAACTTTAGTTAGTATTTTCATAAATCCTTCACAATTTAATAACTTAAAGGATTTAACTAAATATCCTAAGAAATTATCAAATGATATAAAAATACTAAAAAAATTAAAAGTTGATTACCTTTTACTACCTAAAGAAAAAGATATATATCCCTCAAAAACAAGTAAGTATATTAAAATAGCAAAAATAGACAAAATAATGTGTGCTAAATTTAGACCTGGTCATTTTGAAGGTGTATTGGGGGTAATTAACAGATTTTTATTTAATATTAAAGCCAAATATATGTATCTTGGTGAAAAAGATTATCAGCAATTATTTTTAATAAAAAAATTTATTAAAAAAAAATTTTTAATTAAGGTTATTAATTGCAAAACACTTAGAGACAATTATAATTTACCATACTCTTCAAGAAATTTTCTCTTATCAACCGGTGAAATTAGAACTGCTAGAGTTGTATCAATGAGCTTAAAAAAATTATATTTGTCTTTAAAAAAAAACCCAAACCAGAAATATAAGGTTAAGTTATTTTTAAATAAAATTAAATCACAGAAACTAAAAGTTGAGTACTTAGAAATACGTAACAAAAAAAATTTGTCACTAAAATATAATAAACAAAATCTTAAAATTTTTATTGCTTACTATATTAATGATATAAGGTTAATCGATAATATTTAATTTTTTATAAAAAGAGTAAAGCGCCCACACCTAAAAATGATAAAAAGCCAATTACATCAGTAATTGTTGTGACGAAAACACTCGATGCTAATGCTGGATCAATATTTAATTTTTTAAGCGATATAGGCACCAAGATACCAAAAAGACCAGCAACAATCATATTTAAAATCATTGAAATAGCTATAATAAAAGACAATGTTACATTATTAAACCAAAGTTGAACAATTATTGCACTTATTATTGCAAAAATAATTCCGTTTAAAATTCCAATTGTAAATTCTTTTAAGATATTTTGTGTAAAATTATTCTTGGTCAATTCATTTGTTGCTATACTTCTTATAGTTACTGCTAAAGTTTGCATACCAGCGTTTCCACCCATGGATGCAACAATGGGCATCAAAACTGCTAAAGCTACGACCTTTTCTATATCGTCTTGAAAAAAACCAATCACAACGGATGCTATAATTGCTGTAAATAAGTTTAATAATAACCAATTAAATCTTCTTTTAGTTTTTTTAAAAATACCATCTGTTATTTCCTCATCTCCAACACCAGCTAATCTTAGTACATCTTCTTCAGCTTCTTCTTTTAAAACAGTTAAAACATCATCACTCGTAATCATCCCAACTAATTTGTTATTTTTATCAACTACACATGCTGAGTTTAAATTATATTTTTCAAATAACTGTCCAACTTCTTCTCTGTCCATTTCTACTGGTATAGATAATTGTGACTCACTCATTATTGATATCATCTTGTTATCTCTTGAGGTCCTAAGAACTTTAGATGATGGAACAGTTCCAATTGGTTTAAATTCATTATCAACGATAAAAATTTCTAAAAACTCTTCTGGAAGATCTTTATTTTCTCTTAAATAATCAATAGTTTGACCAACAGACCAATTACTAGGAATTGCTGTAAATTCTCTTTGCATAATTCTTGCAGCTGAGTCTTCTGGAAAACTTAAACTCTCAAGTAAAACAAATCGATCTTTTGGTGGTAATGAACTTAAAATATCATTTTTATTTTTTTCATCTAAATTTTCAATAATTTTTATCGCATCATCAGAGTCTAGGTTTTTGAGTATATTGACAACAGCTTCGGTTGATAAATATTTAATTATCTCACTTTGAATAGACTCATTTAACTCAACAAACACCTCTGGATCTAATTTAAAATTATTTAATTGTATTAGATTTTCTCTATAAGTCTCTGTTAAATGTTCTATTATATCAGCGGCATCAGATGGATGCATTTCTTTAAATGAATTAGATATAAAAGATGCATCTTGATTATCGATTTTATCAGTTACAACTTTTATAAACTCTTTATTAAATTCGAAATTAACCTTTTTATCTTTAACTTTTTTGACTAGAGACATAAAAACCTACAATTCAGATGGCACTATTAATACAAAATTTATATAATACAATCCTAAAACATAATGGAGATAAAAAAGTCAATAAAACCAGTAAATTATGAAAAAGCTGTTAGATTTTTAGAAAAGAGAATTGAAGATTTAAATAATAAAGAATCAGATGAGCTTCTTTGGATATTACAACATGGTGAGATATATACAGCAGGGACTAGTTCAAAACAAAGTGAAATTTTAAATAAATCTATTAAAGTAAAAATAACAAATAGAGGTGGTAAGATAACTTATCACGGACCTGGTCAGTTAGTTTGCTACTTCGTAATCGATCTAAAAAGAAGAAAGAAAGATTTAAGATGGTTTTTAAAAAGACTTGAGAGTGTAATTATTAAAACTTTATTTGAATACAACATAAAATCATTTAGTGACAGGAAAAATATCGGGATATGGGTTAAACAAAATAATAAAAATAAAAAAGTTGCAGCAATAGGTTTAAAAGTTAAAAAATGGGTTTTATATCATGGGTTTTCAATTAATATTAACAATAATTTAGACATGTATAAAAATATTGTTCCTTGTGGAATTAAAAATATGGAAGTCACAAATTTAAAATCTTACAAAAATATAAGCTATAAAAATATAGAAAAAAAAATTATTAAAAACTTTACTAGATTATTTAAAATTTAACTTTTTATTAAGCAAAAAACTTTTAAAATAGTTTGGTAATTCTGCTTGGTATGTAAATTTTTTTTCATCTATCATAAATTGAATTTTATATGAGTGTAACATTAAATTTTTGCATTTATTTTTAGTATTAGAATGTCTATATTTGGTATCACCAAGTATAGAATTGCCACTATTAAACAATTGTTTTCTTAACTGATGTTTTCTACCAGTAATAGGTTTCATTTCTAAAAGTGAATAATTACTATTTGTGTCTAAAACCTTATAATAAGTTTTAGATTTCTCTATAATTTTTTTTTTATTATCATATCTAACTAAATCATAATTAAATTCACCAGAAAAGTTTTTTAACTCTCCAATACAAATTGCTAAATAAAATTTGTGAATTTTCCTCAATCTAAATAATGATGTTAACAATTGAGCACTTTTTCTATTTTTAGCAATTATAAAAACACCAGAGGTATCTTTATCTAATCTATGAACTGAAAAAGGTTTTTCATTTTCGAATATTTTACTTTTTGTAAAAATATCAATCAAATTTTTTTTAGATTTAGTTCCTCCTTGAACTGATATTCCTGCAGGTTTATTAATAACAATAAAGTCTTCATTATTGTCAATAATTTGTTCCTCACTGGATTTAATAATTTCGTTTGAGGGTTTAAATTTTTTGTCCTGAGTTTTTTTTTGAACTATGAGATTTATATTGAATATATCAATTTTATCATTAGTTTTTACTTTTGTTGAGCTTTTAACTTTATTGTAATTAACTTTAATATTTCCGTTCCTTATTTTTTTTTCAATATATCCCTGAGGAATTTTGCCTAAGTTATTTCTAATCCACCTATCTAGTCGCATATTATCAAAACTTTCATTTACAACAAAAGTTTTTTTCATTTTATGTAATAGATTTTATTTAGTTGCTTTTTCTTTGGTTGGTTCAGATGGGATTTTTTTCTGAGTTATTTTTTCATTCTTTTTTTTATCGACCTTTTTAGCTTCTATGTCTCTATCAACAAATTCAATAACAGCCATTGGTGCGTTATCTCCATATCTAAATCCAGCTTTTACTATTCTAGTGTATCCGCCATTTCTTTTTTCATATCTTTTAGAAAGAACTTTTTTAACTTTATCGGCAGAAGAAGTGCTCTGTAATTTGGATATTAATGATTTTGTATTTTGTAAGTTAACTTTTTTTCCTAATGTGATTATTTTTTCTGCTTGAGGTCTTAAAACCTTCGCTTTTGGTAATGTTGTTGTTATTTGTTCATATTTTATTAAGGAATTAAGCATATTCTTAATTAATGCTTTTCTATGTTCGGATGTCCTATTTAATTTTTTATAACCTAATTTGTGTCTCACTAAATAGCTTCCTCAAGTTTTTTTGACAATTCTGCAATATTATCTGGTGGCCAGTTTGGTATTTCCATGCCAAGATACAGTGACATTCCAGTTAATACTTCTTTGATTTCGTTAAGTGATTTTCTTCCAAAATTTGGCGTTCTAAGCATTTCACCTTCTGACTTTTGTACAAGATCACCTATATAAATAATGTTATCATTTTTCAGGCAATTCATTGATCTTACTGACAATTCAAGCTCATCTACTTTTCTCAATAAATTTTTATTAAATTCTGGTTCTGAAGGTTGATCTTTAACAATAACTTCTTGTGGTTCATCGAAATTAACAAACATTTTTAATTGATCTTGAAAAATACGAGCAGAATAGGCTACTGCATCTTCTGCTGAAATTGATCCATTTGTTTCTACTTCCATAGTTAATTTATCGTAATCCAATGCTTTTCCTTCCCTTGCAGTACTTATAGAGTAAGAAACTTTTTTTACCGGGCTAAATAAAGAGTCAACTGGTATCAATCCTAATGGTGGTTCATCAGGCTTGTTCATATCAGCAGAGACGTACCCCTTTCCTGATCCAACAGTCATTTCCATATGGAATCTTGTATTTTCATCTAAATTACAAATTACTAAATCTGGATTTAAAATCTCTATATCATTTACCGGGGTTATGTCTGAAGCTTTAATTTCACCAGGGCCTTTTGCATCTAAAATAAGTTTTTTACTTGATTCACCAGTGCTTTTTAATGCTAATGATTTAACATTTAAAACTATATCGGTTACATCTTCTCGAACACCTTTTATAGAAGAAAATTCATGTAATACTCCGTCAATTTGAATTGCTGTTACAGCTGTTCCTCTTATAGATGAAAGCAGAATTCTTCTTAGTGAGTTGCCTAATGTTAATCCATAACCTTTTTCCAAGGGCTCAGCTATAATTTTTGCATGTGATTTGTCATCACTAATTTTAACATCAAGTTTCGCTGGCTTAATCATCGATTTCCAATTTTTTACATTAACTTCAGTAGTTTCCATTTATACTCTCCTTTTCTTTGGTGGTCTTGTACCATTATGCGGCATTGGTGTCGTATCTTTGATAGATATAATTTTAAATCCTCTTGCTTGAAGAGCTCTTAATGCTGTTTCTCTTCCAGATCCTGGACCTTTGACTTCAACTGATAAAATCTTCATACCATATTCTAGTGCTTTAGAAGCGGCTGAGTCCGCAGCTATTTGTGCAGCATAAGGTGTGGATTTTCTAGAACCTTTAAAACCTTTTTGACCCGCGGACGCCCAAGAGACAACGTTACCATTTGTGTCTGCGATTGACACAATTGTATTATTAAATGTTGACTGAACATAAGCTATTCCATTTAGAATATTTCTTTTTTCTTTTTTCTTTTTTGAATAACTACTTTTGGCAGTTTTCTTTACTTTTGTTTTTTGAGAATCTTTGTTATCTATTTTTTCTTTTGACATAATATTATTTTTTAAGTGGAGTTAATTTTTTTCCTGCTATGGCAATTGCTTTACCTTTTCTAGTTCTGGCATTACATCTTGTTCTTTGACCTCTAACTGGCAATTTTTTTCTGTGTCTTGAACCTCTATAAGATGCTAAATCAATTAATCTTTTAATGCTTAGCGAGTTCTCTCTCCTCAGATCACCTTCGACTGTAAATTTTTGATCAATAAATTCTCTTATTTTTAATATTTGTTCATCGGTTAATTCGTTTACTCTTTTTGATTTAGGAATTTCTAAGGCTTTACAAATTTCTCCTGAAAACTTGTCCCCTATACCATATATATATGTCAGCCCTATATGAACCAATTTATTCTGAGGAATATTTACACCTGCTATACGAGCCATAAATTTAAGATTAATTGTTGCTGGTTATATAAGAACATGGTTTAAAGTCAATGTCTCATTCACTTACAATTTCCTCAATTTTTTGTGAAATATCCTCGATTTCCATAGATCCGTCTAGCTCATAGAAATTTGGATTTGTTGAATAATAATCTAATATTGGTTTAGTAATTTCCATATAAGTATCGTATCGTTTTAAAATAGTAGCTGCGTCGTCATCTGATCTTTTTTCTAAAATTTTTCTTTTTTCAATCCTTTTTACTATTGTCTCCTTATCAACATTGAGAAAAAAAACAAAATTTAATTTTTGATTAGATTTGCTTAATAAACTTTCAAGATTTTTAGCTTGATTTATAGTTCTTGGATAACCATCAAAGATTAGTTTATTTTTTTTATTAATATCAAATATAGCTTTTTCTAAAAGTTTATTTACTATCTCATCCTCAACAAATTTTCCATCATTCATACAATTTATGATTTTTTTACCAATATCTGTATCTTTTTTTATTTCATCTCTTAACATGTCACCTGTGGATACTTGAAAACTATTAAATTTTTCTACAAGATATTTAGCTTGAGTTCCTTTGCCAGCACCAGGCGGGCCGAAAATAATTATGTTCACTTTTATTTACCAAATTTAGTTTTTTTAATTAGTTGCTCATACTGAGAACTCATCATTCTTGTTTGTATTTGTGTAACAGTGTCAATAGCAACTACAACAACAATTAAAACTGATGCACCACCTAAGTAAAAAGGTATTGGATAATTGGCTATTAAAAATTCAGGCATAAGACATACCAATGTAAGATATAAAGCACCAATTGTTGTTAATTTTGTCAAAATATTATCGATATAAAGTGCTGTACTTTCACCTGGTCGAATACCAGGAATGAAGCCGCCATACTTTCTTAGATTTTCTGCAGTTTCATTTGGGTTAAAAGTTATTGAAGTATAAAAAAAAGTAAAAAATATAATACCAGACGCATATAATAACATATAAAGAGGTTGACCTTGTGAAAAAAAAGATGCGAAACTTAAAAATGTTTCATTTTCTGAAACACCAAAGTTGGAGAAAGTAACTGGTAATAAAAGCAAAGCAGATGCAAAAATAGCAGGAATAACTCCCGCTGAATTAATTTTTAAAGGTAAATAAGAAGACTCTCCGCCATACATTTTGTTTCCCATTTGTCTTTTTGGATAATTAATTAATATTTTTCTCATAGCTCTTTCCATAAAAACTATAAAAATAACGGTAAGTATTAATAATAAAAATATAATAAGTATCATTAAGGTAGAGATTGCTCCTGTTCTTCCCAATTCAAATGTTGTAACTAAAGCTCTTGGTATCTCAGCAACTATCCCCGAAAAAATAATTAACGAAATACCATTGCCAATACCTCTTTGAGTTATCTGCTCACCTAACCACATTAAAAAAATCGTTCCGGCTACAATTGTAGTAACAGTTGAAACTTTGAAAAATACACCTGGATTTATTACTAAATCAGCAGAAGATTCAAGTCCAACCGCTAATCCATATCCCTGAATAGTAGCTAATAAAACGGTTCCATATCTTGTTATCTGTGTGATTTTTTGTCTTCCTATTTCACCTTGAGATTTAAGATTTTTAAAATAATCTGTTACTCCAGTTAACAATTGCACTATAATAGATGAAGATATGTAAGGCATTATTCCTAATGCAAAAATTGCCATACGACTTACTGCGCCGCCTGCAAAAACATTAAACATTCCTAGTAAGCCTTTTTGATTTCCCTCCATCAATATTTGCAATTGGTTTGGATCAATACCTGGTAATGGAACAAAAGTTCCCAACCTATATACAGCTAATAACAATAATGTAAAAATTATTCTATTTTTTAAGTCTTTTGTTTGCCCACTGTCACTCATGATTTATAGCTAGTTAATTTGCCTTTTTAATTGTCAAAGTGCAGCCACTCTTTTCGAGTTTTTCTTTGGCTGATTTGGATATCATGTCACCTTCTATGGAAATTTTAGATTTTAAATTTCCATTACCTAAAATTTTTAGTTTATTAAATGAATTGTTGATAATTTTATTTTTCTTCAACAAATTTAGATCAATTTTATTTTCTATACTTATTTTTTTTTTATCAATTAATTCTTGAATTTTAATCAGGTTAAGCTGAAATACTTTATTTTTTCTTAAAGGATTAAATCCTCTTTTAGGCAACCTCCTGAAAAGTGGCATTTGTCCTCCTTCAAAGCTCTTAATTGCCACCCCAGATCTTGACTTTTGACCCTTTACACCTCTCCCAGCGGTCTTACCTTTACCTGAACCAATCCCTCTACCTACTCTTATTTTTTTTATTTTAACTCTATTTGTTGAATTTAATGTTGTCATTATCCTCTTTTCTCAACAATTTCAGAAATCTTTTTATTTCTTATAGTTGATATGTGCTTAGGAGAGTTTTGTTTTTGAAGAGCTTTCATACAAGCTCTTATTACGTTATGAGGGTTAGCTGTACCTAATGATTTGGCAACTATATCTTTTATACCTAGAACTTCACAAACTGCTCTGACTGGTCCTCCAGCAATTATTCCAGTTCCTTTAGGTGCAGCTCTTAGTTTAATTTTACCCGCTCCATCTTTTCCAAATATATCATGATGAATTGTTCTTCCTTCCCTTAAAGGAATTTGTATTAAATTTCTTCTAGCTAGTTCATTGGCTTTTTTTATCGCATCAGGAACTTGTTTTGCTTTAGCATGGGCAATTCCTATTTTACCATTTTGATTTCCAACAACAACCAATGCTGAAAAACCAAACCTTCTACCACCTTTAACTACTTTGGTAATTCTGTTAATGTGAACAAGTTTTTCTAAATATTCTTTTTTTTGATCCATATTAAAATTCCATTCCATTTTTTCTTAATGCTTCAGCAAATATTTTTACTCTGCCATGATACTTGTAGGTTCCTCTATCAAAATAAATTTTTGTGATTTTTTTTTCTTGAGCCTTTTTCGCTAAGTTCTCTGCAACAATAACAGATAACTCAGATTTATTTTTTTTTGAGCTAACTAATTTTTTGTCATTTGAAGTAGAAGAAACTAAAGTTGTTTTGTTCAAATCATCAATTATTTGAGCACTAATGTTCTTTGAAGATCTCGCTATGGATAGTCTATACCTATCTTGACTTGAAGATTTTTTTAATTTATTGCGGATTCTATATTTTTTTCTTTGTAGTGTGTTTAATTTCATTATTTTTTCTTTCCTTCTTTTCTTAAAACATACTGTCCTTTTTCTTTTATACCTTTTCCTTTATATGGCTCAGGTGGCCTCATTGACTTGATTTTCGACGTTACTTCTCCAACTTTTTGCTTATCAAAACCACTAATTTTTATTACTACTTGTTTTTCAACAATAACTTTAATGCCTTCTGGTATATCAAAATTTATATCGTGGCTAAATCCGAGTTGTAAGGTTAGTTGATTTCCCTTTAATGCGGCTCTATAACCAACGCCCGTTAATTCTAAAATTTTTGTGAAGCCTACATTAGCTCCAATAATAGCGTTATTAATTAAACTTCTATTAAGGCCCCACAATCTTTTTGTTAAATCATTAACTTTTTTTGGTTTTATAGATATTTTTTTATTCTCTAAAATACTTAGATCAAATATTTCAGTATCTAAATTTATTATTTTTTTACCTTGTGGTCCCTCTATATTTAAATCATTTCCATTTAGTACTACTTTTACTTTATCTGGAATTTCTATGTTTGTTTTTCCAATTTTTGACATTAAAATACCTTACAAATTATTTCACCACCTATTTTTTGTTT
>CAZGVS010000001.1:0-82533 GCA_964529275.1 uncultured Candidatus Pelagibacter sp. | reverse complement strand
TGGTTTTGACAGAGGAAAAGTTAAATTATCAATAAAACAAGCAATGATTTAATTTGATAATATATATAACCTCGAAATATACATTTATAAAACCATAATTCAGACAAAATCAAATAATAAAATTTAATAAATTTAATAAATTTGATAATGACTGAAATTAAGAAAAATTCTATAAGAGATGTCAAATTTGGAAAAAATTGTTCAGTAATAGAGCCAGTAAATCTTTTTGAATGTAATATTGGTGACAATGTGTTTATTGGACCTTTTGTGGAAATTCAAAAAAATGTTATAATTGGAGGAGGAAGTAAAATTTCAAGTCATTCGTTTATTTGTGAAAAAGTTGAAATAGGAAAAAATTGTTTTATCTCGCATGGTGTAATGTTCACTAATGATTTATTGAGATCAGGAAAATTAAGTAATGACCCAAAAAATTGGTTACCGACTAAAATTGGAGACAATGTTTCTATAGGAAGTAATTCAATTATTTTACCAGTAAAAATAGCATCTGGGTGTGTCATAGGCGCTGGTAGTGTAGTAACTAAAGATTTAATGGTTAAGGGTATTTATGCAGGTAATCCTGCAAAATTTTTTAGAAGTATAGATGAACCTTATTAAATAAAATAGATTATTATTTATTTTTTTTCTTATCTTTTTTTAATTTTCTTTTTTGTTTAAGAGATAATTTAGGTTTCTTCATTACACTAGAGTCCTTAAATGATTTACCGCTATACCTCTTAGACATTATTACTTAAGTTATATTTTTGGGATCAGGCATTCCAACTTTATTATATCCAGCATCTACATAGTGAATTTCACCAGTAACTCCTCCCGCCATATCGCTCAGTAAATATAAAGCAGAATTTCCAACATCCAAATTATCTACATTTCTTTTTAAAAAAGAATGATCAGCATTCCATTTATATAGAAATTTCGCATCACCTATCGCCGAAGCAGCCAAGGTTTTTATTGGTCCAGCGCTTATTGCGTTCACTCTTATTCCTTTAGTTCCTAAATCTCTAGCTAAGTACTTTACACTAGCTTCTAATGCTGCTTTACAGACACCCATAACATTATAATTGGGTATAGCTTTATTAGCTTCATAACTTAAAGTAACCATACTACTACCTGGTTTCATGATTTTTGATGCCTCTTTTGCAACTTCTGTAAATGAAAAACATGAAATTAGCATACTTCTCAAGAAATTTTCTCTAGACGTATTAAGATATTCACCAGACAGTTCAGATTTATCTGAAAACGCGATAGCATGTACCACATAATCGATTTCACCCCATTTTGAATTTATATCCTTAAATAGTTTTATAACCTCTTCTTTTTTTTCAACATCACAGCTTAAGGTTACATTAGATTTTAATTTCTCAGCTAAAGGTATCACTCTTTTTTTTAATGCATCACCTAAGTATGTAAAAGCAAGTTCTGCACCTGCCTCAGAAAGTTTCTGGGCTATACCCCAAGCAATGGATCTTTCATTAGCAACACCCATTATAAGACCCTTTTTACCTTTCATTAAACTCATAAATTAAACTTTCTCGAAAACTAATGTAGCATTTGTACCGCCAAAACCAAAACTATTAGACATAACAGAATTTAAAGTAACTTCTTTTTCAACCTTGGTCACGATAGGATATTTTTTCGCTTCGTCATCCATATCTGTAATATTTGCAGATGCAGCAATAAAATTATTTTTCATCATTATTAAACTATATACCGCTTCGTGAACTGATGTAGCACCTAAAGAATGACCCGCAAGTGATTTAGTAGAACTTATTTTTGGTTTATAATCTTTAAAAACATTTCCAACTGCATTCAGTTCTGTGATATCACCTACAGGGGTAGATGTTCCATGGGTATTGATATAATCAATTTTATTTTTTGCCGTACTTAATGCCATATTCATACATCTTACAGCCCCTTCTCCAGATGGTGCAACCATATCATATCCATCTGATGTTGCTCCATAACCAGTTAACTCTGCATATATTTTTGCACCCCTTGCTTGAGCATGCTCATATTCCTCTAAAACCAAAACGCCACCGCCTCCAGATATTACAAAACCATCTCGTGTTTTATCATAAGGTCTTGATGCTTTTTCAGGAGTATCATTATATTTTGATGAAAGAGCAGTCATGGCGTCAAACATTGCCGTCATTGCAAAATGTACTTCGTCACTACCTCCTGCAAAAATAATTTTTTGTTTACCAAGCTGGATAAGCTCCATTGCATTTCCAATACAATGACCACTAGTAGCACAAGCTGAACTTATAGTATAATTTACTCCTTTAATTTTAAATGGAACTGCTAATGTTGCGGACGCTGTGCTAGACATTGTTCTAGGTACTACAAAAGGCCCCATTCTTTTTGGAATTTTTTCTCTAGTTTTATCTGCTGCTAAAATTACATTTTCAATTGAAGGTCCTCCTGAACCCATAATCATTCCTGTAAGTATATTGCTTACATCTTTTTCCTCAAGCCCAGAATCTTTTACAGCCTCCGACATAGAAATAAAATTATAGGCTGAGCCAGGACCCATAAATCTTATAAATTTACGATCTACATGATCTTCCAATTTTATATTAGGCTTTCCGTGTATATTACTTTTTAAATTATACTCTTTATATTCTTCTGAAAAAGTTATACCTGATTTAGAGTTTATTAAAGATTTATAAACTTCGTCTTGATTGTTACCTAGACAAGATACTACCCCAATTCCAGTAACGACTACTCTCTTCATTATTTAAACAATCCTACTTTTAAATTTTCAGTGTTGTAAATTTTTTTTCCATCAGCTTTTAAGATACCATTTGCAAGCCCAACTGTCGTTCCCTCTTTTATAAGAATACGCTTCATATCTATTTCATAAGTAGCTATTTTGACATTTTTAAGAACTTCACCTGTAAATTTAACTGCATTTACTCCTAAAGCGCGGCCTTTTCCTGGATTTCCTAACCATCCCAAATAAAAGCCAACTAGTTGCCACATTGCATCTAAACCAAGACAGCCAGGCATTACAGAATCATCTTTAAAATGACAGTCAAAAAACCACAAGTCATCTTTTATGTCGAGTTCTGCTTTAATAAAACCTTTTTTAAAAACTCCTTCATTTTCTTTTATTTCCGTAATTCTATCGAACATAAGCATTGGAGGTAGTGGAAGTTTTGCATTACCTTCACCAAAAAGTTTACCATTTCCACAGTCAATTAATTCTTGATAATTATAAGATGATTTTTTTTGGGACATAAATACTGAATTTATTTAATTTATTTAGCATAATAATAATATACATTTTGTTAAAATAGTTATAAATAACTAATAAATGAGTAATAACTGCATATTTATCGATAAATTAAGAGCTTCTGGTTTAAGACCCACAAAACAGCGAATTAATATTTGTAAACTATTATTTGACAGACAAGAAACGTTTCATTTTACAATTGAAAGTCTTAAAAATATTTTATCAAAAAAAAACAATAAAATTTCCCTAGCAACTGTTTATAACACAATACATGCTTTTAAAAAAAAAGGTTACTTAAAAGAGATCTCAATAAATACTGATAAAAGTTATTTTGACACTAATGTGACAAATCATCATCATTTTTATAATGAACAAACAAAGGAAATTATAGATTTGGATGATAGACATGTTGGTAAAATAAAAATAAATAAAGCAATCCCAGGAAAAAAAATTAAATCAATTGAAGTCCTTGTTAAAATTGCTAACGATTACTAATTTCAATTATTACAAAAACATTAAATTTCTCATTGTGTCAAAATTGGCTATATTGACACTACTTTAGAATCATTATAAAGTGAAATTATGAGCAAGGAAATCAATTCAGAAATATCTAAGTGTCCATTTACCGGCATAGGTACACCACCAAAGTTCCCAACAGGCAGAGGAACAACAAATAGACACTGGTGGCCAAACGCTCTAAATTTAAAAATTCTAAGCCAACACTCATCCATGGTTAATCCAATGGATAAAAAATTTAAGTATTCTAAAGAGTTTAAAAAATTAAATTATAAAGGTCTTAAAAAAGATTTAGTAAAATTGATGACACAGTCACAAAGTTGGTGGCCTGCAGATTATGGTCATTATGGTCCTTTATTTATAAGACTAGCATGGCATGCAGCAGGTACTTATAGAACAGGAGATGGTCGTGGTGGTGCTGGAACCGGTAATCAAAGATTTGCACCACTTAATAGTTGGCCGGATAATGTAAATTTAGATAAAGCCAGACTTCTTTTATGGCCAATAAAAAAAAAATATGGAAAAAAAATTTCTTGGGCAGACTTATTTGTTTTAATAGGGAACGTTGCGCTCGAGTCAATGGGATTTAAAACTTTTGGTTTTGGTGCTGGAAGAGAGGATATTTGGGAGCCAGAAGAAGATATATATTGGGGATCAGAAAAAGAATGGCTTGGAGTAAATCGTTATAGTGGAAAAAGAGAATTAGAGAATCCGTTAGGGGCTTCTCACATGGGATTAATTTACGTTAATCCACAAGGTCCAGATGCAAACCCAGACCCTTTACTAGCTGCGCACGACATTCGCGAAACATTTGGAAGAATGGCCATGAATGACTATGAAACTGTAGCTTTAGTTGCAGGAGGACATACTTTTGGTAAATCTCACGGAGCAGCTCCAGAATCACACAAAGGACCAGAGCCAGAGGGATCAAAAATTCATGAACAGTCAACAGGTTGGAACAGTAATTATAAAAGTGGTTTAGGTGCTGACACCATTAGTAGTGGTATCGAAGGCGCTTGGACAAGCAATCCTATTAAATGGGATATGGGTTATTTTGATAACCTATTTGGTTACGAGTGGGAACTTACAAAAAGCCCAGCAGGAGCTCATCAGTGGAAACCAATTAAAAATGGAAAAGCTATTGATATGACACCTGATGCTCACATTAAATCAAAACAAAATTTTCCAATGATGCAGACAACAGATTTATCTTTAAAATTAGACCCATCTTATGGTCCAATTTCAAGTCATTTTCATAATAATCCAAATGAGTTTGCAGATGCTTTTGCAAGAGCTTGGTTCAAGCTTACTCATAGAGATATGGGCCCAAGAGCATGTTACCTAGGCCCTGAAGTTCCAAAAGAAGAGCTAATTTGGCAAGATCCTGTTAAAAAACCAAAATATAAACTAAAGAAAAAAGATATTAATTCTTTGAAATCAAAGTTATTAAAATCTGAGTTATCGATATCTCAATTAGTTTCAACAGCATGGGCCTCTGCTTCAACATATCGGGGATCTGATAAAAGAGGAGGAGCAAATGGTGCAAGAATTACTTTATCACCCCAAAAAGATTGGGAAATAAACAATCCTTCTGAATTATCAAAAATTGTAAAAAAATTGAAAAAGATTAAAGAAACATTTGATAATAAAAATAAACAAGTATCAATGGCAGATCTTATAGTTCTTGGAGGATGTGCTGCAATTGAAAAAGCTGCTAAAAAGGCAGGTCACAAAGTTAATGTACCATTCACGCCAGGAAGAGGGGATGCAACACAGGATCAGACAGATGTGAATTCTTTTGGTCTTCTTGAGCCAAAAGCTGATGGTTTTAGAAATTATATTAAATCACATAAGAATGGATCTTCACATAAATCCTCTGTTTCTGCGGAAGAGATGTTGGTTGATAAAGCTCAACTGTTAGGACTAACAGCTCCTGAAATGACGGTATTAATTGGAGGTATGAGAGTTTTGGGTACAAATTATGATCATTCAAACAATGGAGTATTTACGAAAAAAGTTGGATCACTCTCAAATGAATATTTTAAAAATCTTTTAGATATGAACATTACCTGGAAAGAAAAGTCTTCAGATGAGGACTTTTTTGAAGGAAGAGATAGAAAAACAAAAAAAGTTAAGTGGTCAGGATCCAGAGTAGACTTAATTCTTGGATCAAACTCACAGCTTCGAGCTATAGCTGAGGTGTATGCTTCAGATGACTCATCTTTAAAGTTTGTAAATGATTTTGTATCTGCGTGGACTAAGGTGATGAATTCTGATAGATTTGATATAACTAATTAAGCTTAAAAATGACTGAATTTACTAAAGGTATATTTAATACTGCTGGTGAAGTTTATAAAAATAACAAAGGTTCTTTGTTAAGAACCTTAATCTATACAATTGGACATTTTATAATAGCAATTACAGTATTAATGTTGATCTCAAATGTGTCTTTTGCGATTGCACTAACGGATGCTATTGTAGAACCTCTAGCCAATGCAATTTGGTATTTTGTTCTAGATAAATTTTGGACAACAAAATTTAAAAATAATAGTTAATAAAAAAATAGATTAAAGCTATTTTTTTTTGAGAATGATTATTATTAAAATTGATAATGATTACTATTAAAAACTAAAGTTCTTGAATAATTTTTTCTAATATTTAATATAAGATTATGTCAACACAAACATATAATTGTAAAAAATGTGGTTTAACTATTTCATCTACATGTTCAAAATGTGAAAGAATTGTAGATGTAAAAGTTCTTGATGATGGGTGCATTGTTCAAACAACTAAATGTTCTGATTGTGCGAATACTCCTGTTATAAAAGACATTTGTTTAACCCAATAATTAAGTAAATAAATTTTAAAAAAGTTACTTATTATAAGTGACTTTCCCCCACATATCACTCACCTTTATCCATCCATGAAATTTTCCTATTTTCGTTTCACACCATTGTTTTTTACACTGCTTGAATAATATAAGTTTTCCTCTTTCAATCCTAGCTAACGGTGTTGAATAAAGATTTGGTTTTGAAAATAAAATTTGATCATTTTTTGATATGAATGATCTAGACTTTTTTAGTTGGGAATCGTGAATCCATCCACTGTTTTTTTTATGATCAATTATTTTTCTCCAATTCTCCTTCTTATCAATAATTTTTACTGGTAAAAATTTTTTTTGGTAAAAATATTTTATTGGATAATCGAAACTAGGACCATATCTAACGTTAACTTTATTATTCTTTAACATTTTAAAATAGTCATTTTCTTGTGCAATTGCTGTAATATTATTTATATTAATCAAAAGCAAAAAAACTAAAAATCTGAACACAAACATTTTTTTTTCTTTTTAAATTTTACTGCTCTAAATTCAAGTTTTTTAAGGTTTAAAATTAGTATTTGTCCACTCAAATCCTTTCCAAGATTTAAAATTTTTTTTAATACTTCATTAGCTTGAATATTTCCAACAACGCCTGCTACTGGTCCCATTATACCATCTCTTTCACAACTTATTATATCATCAGAGGGTTGATTTTGATAAAAACATTTTAAACAAGGAATATTTTTTTTTTGAAAGTCAAAAGTAAAAACATGTCCATCAAATTTACTTATTGCACCTAAGATTAATTGTTTTTTAAATATAAGCGAATATTTGTTAATTAAAAACTTTGTATTAAAATTGTCTGATCCATCAACAATAATCTCATAATTTTTGAAAATTTTAACAATATTTTTCTCTTCTATTCTAGTTTTAAAAGTTTTTAGATTAATTGAGGGGTTAATTTCTTTTATTTTTTTTTTTAAAACATCTACTTTATATTTATTCAAATCTTTAGAGCTAAATAATGATTGTCTATGAATATTTGATAAACTGACTTTATCGAAATCAACCACGCCTATTCTTCCAACTCCCGCTCTACTTAAATAATCTATAACTGGGCATCCCAATCCACCAGCTCCAATTATCAAAACACTTGATTTAATAATTTTCTTTTGACCTGTTGGTCCTAAATCTTTTAAAATTATTTGTCTTGAATACCTTTCAATACTACTACTATTAAGAGCATTCTTCATTTACCTGTGGATCCAAATCCACCCGATCCTCTATAGGTTTCTGGTAGCTCATCAACTTCATTAAAATCAACTTTAAGCACTGGCATTAAAACCATTTGTGCAATTCTATCATTATTATAAACTTCAAATTTTTTGCTTGAATGGTTAAACAAAATTATTTTTAGTTCCCCTCTATAATCACTATCAATTGTACCGGGTGTGTTTAAAACACTAATATTTGATTTTACTGCAAGTCCAGATCTTGGTCTTATTTGAATTTCACAGTCACTTGGTATAGCTATTGATAGTCCTGTAGGAATTAAAGCAGAATTATTTGGCTCTATTTCAACCTTATTTTCTAAAAATGCCATTATATCCATACCAGATGAACCTGATGTTTTATATTCAGGTAATCTTACTTTTGGATTAAGTTTTTTTATTAAAACTTTTACCATTTTTTTTAATTAAGCACTGATAAAACTTTATTTACAATATTATTTGCAATAATAGATTTTTTTGTTCTAGTTATAATTTCTTTATTTTTATTTTTATAATAAATAGTTACCTCATTGTAATCCGAGTCAAAACCAAATGATTTATTTGAAACATCATTAGCTATTATCCAGTCACAATTTTTATTCTCCAATTTTTCTATTGAATTTTTCTCTAGTTTTTCTGTCTCAGCTGAAAAACCAATAACCAATTTAGGTCTTAATGAATTGTGTTTCGATATATAACCTAGTATATCAATATTTTTATCTAAATTTAAATTTAACTTTTCTGATTTTTTGAGTTTATTTACCTCTGTACCACTAAATTTCCAATCGGAAACCGCTGCTGAAAAAATAGCTACATCTGATGGTAGACTTTGCAAGGTTTTATCCAACATTTCTTTTCCTGAATTTACATTTATCATTTTAACACCTTCTATTGGTTCTAAATTAGTAGGTCCTGTAATTAGAGTTGTATTAAAGCCATTTTCCTTCATTGCCTTTGCAATCTCATACCCTTGCTTACCACTAGATCTGTTTGTCAAATATCTAACAGGATCAATATATTCTCTTGTTGGACCTGCTGTTACAATAGCTTTAAAATTTCTACCTCTTTGAGATTTCTTAAAATAGTCGTTTATAAATTGAGAAATAACTTCAGGATTAGTCATTTTACCTTCTCCATATTCTCCACATGCCATGTCACCAATTTCAGGTCCTATAAATTCATATCCAAAATTTCTCAATTTTTTTACATTTTCTTTTGTTGATACGTGTTCCCACATTCTCACATTCATTGCAGGAGCAATAAAAATTTTTTTATCTGATGCTAGTAAAACCGTAGAAGCCAGATCATCAGAAATGCCTTGACTAAATTTTGCAATTTTATTTGCTGTTGCTGGAGCAACTAAAATTAAGTCAGCCCATCTTGAAAGTGAAATATGATCCATTTCAGCCTCAGATTTTGGATCAAAAAGGTCCGTAAAAACTTTTTCTTGAGATAGTGAGGTGACTGATAAAGGCGTAATAAACTCTTGTGCACCTTTAGTTAAAATACACTTTATACTTGATCCATTCTTTTTTAAAAGCCTTATAAGCTCTAAACTTTTATATGCAGCAATACCACCACAGATTATCAGTAGTATTTTTTTTTTGTGTAAAAATTTCATTGATTTATTAAAATACTATGACACCAAAAAAAACAAGTAATAATATGCCTATTATTCCTTGATTTCTTAGAGATTTCATTTCTTCTTTTTTTTCTTTTAATGCAGAAAAAGAATTTGAATTTTGAGGTATTTGACCACTAGCCAAAAATGTTAGGGCTTGATTTGCCTTATCTACCATTTGAGGGAACTCAGGTAATCTTTTTAGAACCTCAGCAGATTGTTTTATACTCTCAGTTATATTAGCTATTGGATCCTTAGTTTCCTTTAGCCATTTTTCTAAAACTGGTCTTGAGGTCTCCCATATATTGGTATTCGGATTGAGTTTTCTTGCTACACCCTCTACTACTACCATTGTTTTTTGAAGTAATAATAATTGTGGTTGTGTTTGCATGTTAAATTTTTCAGTTATATCGAATAATTGTTTAAGTAGTTTACCTCCTGAGATATCTTTTACAAATTGTCCAAATATAGGTTCACCAATAGACCTTAATGCTTGAGCAAGTTCATCGACATTAACGTTTTGTGGAACAAGACCAGCAACTATGTGTACCTCAGCAACTTTTTTATAATCCCTTTTTATAAAACCATACAAAATTTCTGCTAAATATCTTCTATTTAATTTGTCAATTCGACCCATTATTCCAAAATCAATTGGTATAATATTCCCATTATTATCTATAAATAAATTCCCTTGGTGCATATCAGCATGAAAAAAACCATCTCTGACAGCATGCCTCAGAAAATGTTGGATAATATTTGATGCAATTTCGTTTACTTTAATTTCTTTTTTTTCTAGAAGATCTTTTTCTCTAATAGATACACCATCAATCCAATCAAGTGTTAACACTTCATCACTTGTAAAATTCCAGTAAATTTTAGGCACATTAAATCCCAAATCATTTTTAGTATTCTCTGCGTATTCATTAGCAGCAGCTGCTTCAAATCTTAAATCCATTTCATGATTAGTAATTTCTTTTAATAAGTAAACTACTTCTACTAATTTTAATCTTTTTGTTTTTTTCAAAGTATTTTCAACAAAATATGCTAGCAACATTAAAGCATCTATTTCGTCGTTAAATGTTTTTTTAATTTTTGGTCTTAAAATCTTTATAGCAACATCTTTTACAATACCAGACTCTTCAATTTGAGCTTTATGAACTTGAGCTATTGATGCTGCAGCAATTGGTTCACTTATACTTGAAATAGATTTGTATGTTGTCTCTCCCAGTGATCTTTTGATTATATCTTTTGCAATTGATGTTTCAAAAGCAGGAAGTTTATCTTGAAGTCTTTCTAGTTGTAGTGATAATTCCTCACCAATTATATCTGGTCTTGTTGCTAAAAATTGACCCAATTTAATAAAGGTCGGACCCATAGCTTCCACAGATTTACAAAGTCGTTCTTCCTCATTCATGTTTTGATCACTAAGATTTTTATTTTTAAATGAGATAGAAATTATTCCAGATAATATTTTAACAATAAATGGGATGTCGTAATGTTTTGAGATAACTTTTAATGCGTCAGATTTAGCAAGTTTCCTCGCTATTTTAAATAATGTTAATATTCTACTAATCATTATACTTTCCATCCACTATGAATAGCAACAATTCCACTATTCAAGTTTCTATAAGTACAATTTATAAATTTTTTTTCCTTCATCAAATCTATTAGCTCTTCTTGATTTACAAACTCTTGAATACTTTTTGTCAAATATTTATATGGTCTGTCGTCGCCAACTATTATTTTACCAATCTTCGGTAAAAGCTTCGAGTAGGTACTATAAAATTTTTCTAAATCTGTGTTTTCAATTTTTGAAAATTCAAGACATAAGAATCTCCCTCCCTTTTTTAAAACTCTATAAGCTTCTGAGAGGCTTTTTCCCAAATCTTTAGTATTTCTTAATCCAAAACTTATAGTATAAAAATCAAAAGAATTATTTTTAAAATTTAACTTTTCAGCAGAGTTTATTTTAAATTTAATATTTTTATAATTTCCTAACTTTTTCTTACACAGATTAATCATATTTTTATTTGGATCAATGCAAACTATTTCTGACATACTATTTGTAATTTCGTTGTAAATTTTTGCAACATCTCCTGTACCACACCCAACATCAATTAAACTTTGGTTTGGACTAGGGTTCATTATTTTTATTAAATTTTTTTTCCACTTTCTATGTATTCCAATAGACATAACATCATTCATTAGATCATATTTGTCAAAAACACTGTCAAATACGTTTTTAACTAAACCTTTTGTTTGTTGTAAATTTTGACGCATGATTTTATTTATTATTTATTCTAGTAATATAATACCAAATGCCAGAATTGCCAGAAGTAGATGTAATTAAACAATCTTTGTTAAAAACTATCGTAAACAAAAAAATTAACAAAGTAATAATTCATAATCCAAACTTAAGATTTAGAGTAAATAAAAATATAGAAAAAATCTTAGTTAATAAAAAAATTGAAAATGTTTCAAGAATAGCAAAATATTTAATTATACACATGAACACCAATACTTTTTTAATAATCCATTTTGGCATGTCTGGAACTTTACATATGATTAAAAATAAAAAAAAATTGTTCAAAACCAACTTAAGCTTTTACAGTCAACCAATTTTATCCAAAAAACATAACCATTTAGAAATATTTTTTTCAAACTTTAAACTTGTATATAATGATCCAAGAAGATTTGGATTTGTTAAGACTATTAATAATTTAAAAAACTTAAAAAAATATTTTAAAAGAGTTGGTCCGGAACCTTATGATAAAAATTTTAATAAAAAGTATCTAATAAATAATTTTAAAAAGAGACAAAAAAATATTAAAAATACTTTACTAGATCAGAGAATAGTAGCAGGGTTAGGAAACATTTATGTTAATGAAATATTATTTCATTCAAAAATATACCCATTAAAAAAAACTTCAGATATTAATGAGGACTTTGTAAAGAAAATAATTAAATATTCTAAACAGGTTCTTAATGTTGCTATTAAAAATGGAGGATCTTCAATAAGAGATTTTCAAAATACTGGAGGTCATAAAGGAACTTTTCAAAATGAATTTAAGGTTTATGGAAAAAATGGTCTTTCGTGTTCTAGAAAATACTGTAAAGGAAAAATTCAAAAGGTATTTGTCTCAAGTAGGTCGACATTTTATTGTAATACTTGTCAAAAATAAAAAATATATTAGTTGACCATATATAAATAGCAGGTTATATCAACGCGCTAATGGCAAATATCAAATCAGCAATTAAACGTATTAGAGTAATCAAAAGACAGACCGAAGTTAATAAGTCAAGAAAAAGTAAGTACAGAAACGCTATAAAGAAGATGAATAGTCTTTTAGAGAAAAAAAACAAGAAAGAAGCTTTATCTTTTCTTCCCAAATTAAACTCTGAACTGATGAAAGTTGCAAAAACTGGTTTATTTAAAAAAAATAACGCCTCAAGAAATATTTCTCGTATTACAAAAAAAATTAATTCTATTTAACAACTTAGAGTAGTCTTAAACATTAAATTAGTAAAATTTAATTCTTGTTTGTTTTATTCAACTATGGATATCTAAATTTAAAAAATACTACATATAAATCTTTTCTTATTTAAATAACTAAATCTAGTTCTATAAAATAGTAAATATTTATTTACAAATCTTATAAATTGAAAATTTCAATTTTAAATTTAATTTAAGTTCTCGTATAGAGTTATTCAATTATAGATTTTATTTATTTTGTATTTATAAAAATAATTCATTGCAATAAATCTCCATAAGTCTTAACTGGGCACGCCCCATGAAAAATAATTTAAATCAACATTTAACCAATAATTCATTAAACAAAATAAATTGGGAAAAAATACAGAAAGAGATGTTGGCTACTTTTGGAAATGACATTTACGAAAGTTGGTTAAAAAAAATTGAGTTTGTAGAGGAGCAAAATAATTATATATTAATTTCTGTTACTACAAGATTCATAAGAGATTGGATAACTTCTCGATATCTAGATCAGATATTACAAATTATAAAAAATTTTAATAAAGATATTTCAAGAATAGAATTTGTTATAAAGGAAAAAAAAGAATATGAAGAAACGCAAAATGTCCGAAGTAATATAAATGAAAATTTAGAAAATGTATCATTTATAAAAGACTCTCATCTACAATATAATAGAATAGACCCTAACAAAAGATTTGATAATTTTATTATTGGAGACAGTAATAAGTTGGCATACGAGGCTGCAAAAAAAGTTTCCCAAGAAATATCGCGTTATAATCCATTTTATTTATATAGCGGAGTTGGAATGGGAAAAACTCATTTATTAAACTCAATAGGCTTAGAACTCAGAAAAAAATATAAAGTTATGTTTATTTCTGCCGAAAGATTTATGTATCAATTTGTAAAATCAATTAAATCTAACGATATGGTTAAGTTTAAAGAATACTTTAGAAATACTGATATACTTCTAATTGACGATATTCAGTTTATGAACGGAAAAGAAGCTATGCAGGAGGAGTTTTTTCATACCTTTAATGCTTTACTAGACAAAGGTTCCCAAATAATACTTTCAGCCGATAGACCTCCCAGCAAGCTAAACAGAATACAGGAAAGAATTAAATCAAGATTTTCTGGTGGCTTGGTTCTAGATATACAAAATCCAGAATTTGAACTACGATATAAGATTGTTAAAGCCAGGTGTGAAGAATTAAATATAAATTATTCTGGTCAAATAAAACTTGGTGAAGAAATTCAAAAATTTGTTAGTACAGAAATCAGAGGAAGCATAAGGGAGATCATAGGTGCATTAAACCGGATTTTCTCTTTTTCAAGAATTTATAATAAAACACCTTCAGTCTCAGAAACAAAAGTAATTCTGAAAGATTTATTAAATATATCTGAAAACAAAGTTACAATAGATTTAATACAGACATTAGTTTGTAAATTTTTTAAAATTAGTAAAAATGAGATGTTATCTGCTCGAAGATCAAGATATTTAGTAAGACCTCGGCAAACAGCTATTTATTTAGCTAAGATTTTAACATCAAAATCTTTACCCGAAATAGGAAGGGCTTTTTCTAATAGGGATCATACAACAGTTATTCATTCAGTTAAAACTATCGAAAGACTTAGAAAAGCAGATAACGACTTAAACTATAATATAGATTCATTAAAAAATAAAATTTTATACAATCAAGAAAATGAAATTTAATGTTAATCAACAAGATCTTCAAAAATCCTTAAATTATTGTCAGGGTGTTATTGAGAAGAGAAGTACATTACCGATACTTTCAAATATTCTAATTGAAGCCAAGAATAATAAATTATATTTAACAGCAACAGATTTAGATATAATTTTTATTCACGAAATTAAAAATATTGAAATTTTAGAAGAGGGAAAAACTACCACTCAATCTTCAGTAGTCTACGATATTGTCAGAAAGATCTCATCTGGAAAGAAAATTAATTTTTCTAGCGAAGGAAATAACAAAATCCATTTAGAAGCGGAAAGCTCAATTTTTAATTTAAATTGTTTAAGTGCTGATGAGTTTCCACTTACAGATGAAAATTTTAACCAGAATGAGTTTACTATGAATTCTAAACAATTACTTAAGATGCTAAATAAATGTAAATTTTCAATTTCGAATGATGAAACAAGACATTATTTAAGTGGGATTTATTTACACCAAAGCGAAGTTGACAATAAGATTTTTTTAACTGCTGCTGCAACCGATAGTCATAGAATGTCAATATCTAAAATCAGATTAGATAATAAAATTGATTTTAATCCAATAATATTGCCAAAAAAAACAATTTTTCAACTCTGTTCATTGTTAGAAGATTTCTCAGGAGATATAAAAATATCTAATATAAATTCAAAGATTAAATTTGAATTAAATGAAAGTATATTAATATCAAAATTAATTGATGGAAAATTCCCTAATTACACCCAGGTAATTCCAAAAGAAAATAAAAAAAAACTGGAAGTGAATTTAAGCTCTTTTTTAAATTCAGTTGATAGAGTTGCGTCTGTATCACAAGATAAAAAAGATGGAGTTAAATTTAATTTATCAAAAGATAAATTAGATTTATCTGTTAATAATACAAATAGTGGAGATGGCAAAGAAAGCTTGGATGTAAAATTTGATTATGATCTTGATATAAGTTTCAACTCAAGATACTTGATTGATATCGCTTCACAATTAGATGGAGATAAAATTGAAATTTATCTAAAAGATCTAGGGTCGCCAGCTTTAATTAAAGATCCATCAGATTTTGATAGTATTTATATTGTAATGCCCATGAAAGGTTAGCTGGTAAAATTATCTAATTCTCCATAAATTTTTTTCTGCAAATTATTTAAAAAAACTTCACCCTCTAATCCTGGATCAATTGGTTTTAAAATTGATATAGTTAGTATTTTATTTTTCCCTATAGAACCAGATTTTGGCCAAATTTCACCTGAATTCATTGCTATTGGCTGACACTTAATTTTTAGGTCATTGTAAATTCTAACCACCCCTTTTTTAAACTGTGACCTATCAAGTATATTAGTTCGGGTTCCCTGAGGAAAGATTACAACTGGTCTATTGTAGTTTATATAGTTTTTTTTAATTTTATCCATAAAGCCTAAATTTTCTCTAGTTATTTTATTTCTATCTATTGAAATAGATCCAATTTTTTTTAGGTACCAACCAAAAATTGGTATCCGTGTTAATTCTTTTTTTAAAATAAATACAGGTCCATTATAAATTACCTGAAGATAATAAGTTTCAAATGCAGATTGGTGGGTACAGGCAATAAAAAATTTTTCTTCTTTAATTAAATTTTCTTTTCCTTTAACTTCAATTTTAACTGATAATAAATATTTCAGACATATTTTACACCATACACCCATAACCCTTCCACCAAGAATTGTTATTTTTTGCGGGAGTAATAATGCAGGTAAAAATAGTAAGGAAATACAAACTATTCCAAAATAAAAACAAAAAGTGAAAAAAAACCTTGTCATTAATTATACTTAAATAATATTTATTAATTTCTGCCTTTTTGAGACTAATTTTATATTTGATTTGTCTATAATAATTTCAGGTGGTTTTGTTCTAAGATTATAATTGGAAGCAAGAACAATTCCGTATGCTCCGACATCGCATATTGCCAGGTAGTCGCTTTCTTTAGTTTGAGAATATTTTTTTGTTGTTAAAAACTCATCTGTCGTTTCGCATATTGGACCTACAAAACTATGAGTTTTTTTTATATTTTTTTTATTTCTTATAATTGGTATTATTTTATGAAAAGACCCATATAAAGCTGGTCTAATTAGATCATTCATTGCTGCATCTAATACAACAAAATTTTTGTTACTCGTTTCCTTAATATATATTATTTTTGTAAGAAGTATTGCTGCGTTACCAACTATAGATCTCCCTGGCTCAAAAATAATTTTTACATTATTTCTTCTTAGAAATGATTTAATGCTGCCAAGGTATTTTTTATAATCTAATTTTTTTGTATTATTATCATATTGAATCCCCATACCTCCTCCAAAGTCGATATAATCAAATTTATGATTTATTTTGGATAATATTTTATCTATCTCTTTAACCATCCTTGTATATGGTCTAAAATTAGTTATTTGACTTCCTATATGTACACTCAAGCATTTTATTTTAATATATTTAGAAAACTTGAATGAATTTATTATTTTTATTAAATTTTTTTTATCAACACCAAATTTATCAATTTTTCGCCCTGTTGAAATTTTGTTATTAGTTTTTGCATCTACATTTGGATTTAGTCTTATTCCAATATTGACTTTTTTTCTTTTCTTTTTAGCAATTTTTTCAATAACTTTTATTTCACTTTCAGACTCGGCGTTTATAAGGAGAATTTTTTTTTTGATTGCATATGCGATTTCCTCTTTAGTTTTTCCTACACCTGAAAAAACAATTTTTTTCGCTGGTATTCGAGCTTTTAATGCAATCATTAACTCACCCATTGAAACAACATCTGCTCCTAAATTATAACTTTTAATTACTCTTAAAATTTCAAGGTTATTATTTGATTTAACTGAAAAACATATTATTGGATCTATACTTTTAAAGTTATTTTGGAATTCCTTAATATTATTTTTTAATTTATTAATCGAATAACAGTATGAGGGAGTGCCATATTTTTTTGCAATATTGATGGCACTTATATTTTCAACAAAAAAGCGATTATTTTTATAAATCATTATAAAATTTGAGAAATATTAATCTGCTTTTTACTCTCTTTGTATACTGGATCTCCTTTTTTTCCGCATGACAATGTAAGAGCAAGTAAAAAAAGTATTATTATAATATTTTTCATTTAATTTCCTTTTTATAATTTCTTATCATTTTTTTTATATTCTCAAAAGAAGTTCCACCATAGGATTTTTTAGAATTTATTGATTTATTCAAATTAAATACGTCCATAACATCTTCTTTTACTCCTGGCTCTAATTTTTTTATTTCTACAAAATTTAAATCAGATAAATTTTTTCTTTTTTTATCACAGTAATTAACTACAGAGGCTGTAATTTTGTAAGCTTTTCTAAATGAGTAGTTATTATGTTTCACTAAATAATCGGCAAAATCTGTTGCAACAATATGACCTTTTTGAGCAAGAGAAAGCATATTTTTTTTATTAACTATAAAATTTTTTAATATTTCATTAAGTGATAACAAAGATAATTTAGTTTGATCAAAGGATTTAAAGACAAGCTCTTTATCGTCTTGTAAGTCTTTAAAATAAGAAAGAGGCAGTCCTTTAAGTATTGTTAGCATTGAAAATAAATAGCCAAAACTTAATGCACTTTTTCCCCTTAATAATTCTAAAGGGTCGGGATTTTTCTTTTGAGGCATGATGGATGATCCAGTTACTATATTATCCTTTAGAGTAATTAAATTAAAAGCATCAGAATTCCAAATTATAAACTCCTCTGCAAATCTTGAAATATGAATAGCACAAACAGAGTTTGAATATAAAAAATCAAGTACAAAATCTCTATTAGAGACTGTATCAATAGAATTTTTAGTCGGAAATTTAAATTTCAACTTTCTAGTAGTATAGTTTCTGTTTATATTAAATGAAGTCCCAGTTAATGCCGCAACTCCAAGAGGATTTTCAGATAAATCTTCTAGGTTATTTGTAAGTCTTTTTTTATCTCTTCCAAACATTTCCACGTAAGCCAAAAGATAATGAGCAAATGAAATGGGCTGTGCGTTTTTTAAATGAGTAAAACCTGGCATAATAGTTTTGACATTTTTTTCTGCAATATTTAAAAAATTTTTAATAATTTGATCATATAATTTTAAAATTTCTTTTGACGATTTAGTCATCCATAATTTAAGATCTGTAATGACCTGATCATTTCTTGATCTTGCAGTATGAACAAATCCTGCATCTTCACCAATTAGTTCAAATAATCTTTTTTCTATATTCATATGTATATCCTCAAGCTCTTCTTTAAATACAAATTTTTTTTTTTTAATTTCTAAGAGAACTTTATTAAGTCCCCAAACAATCTTATTTTTAATTTTTAAATTAATTATTTTCTGGCTATAAAGCATTTCAACATGGGCAATAGACGCGTTTATATCTTCGTTATATAATCTTTTATCAATATTTATTGAGCTTCCAAATTTCTTTAAAACTGACGAAGTTTTGCTTTTAATTCTGGTACCCCAAATTGCGTCATTGTTTTTAATTTTTGTCATGTTATTTAATTATATTTATATTATGAATTCATTTATAAAAAAAAAACTATTTGTCTTTTTAATTTATTTATTATCAACAAGTACAGTTTATTCAATAGAAGTTCCTAAATTTGATAACTTAATATTTCACAAAGAAACTAAAAAGTTAGGAAATAATATAAATTTTAAAGATAAAACAGGAGTTCTTATTAATCTGTCAGAGTATAAAAATAAATTAATAATTTTGAATTTTTGGGCTACATGGTGTCTACCATGTAAGAAAGAAATGCCATCTTTAGATAATCTTCAGGGAAATAATAACTTTAAAAATCTTGAGGTAATACCAATTAATGTAGGCAGAGATAGCATAAAAAAATCAGAGAAATTTTACGAGAGTATTGGAATTAAAAATTTAAAAATTTTTTCAGATGAAACTAATGATTTAGCAAATATTTTTTTGTTGAGAGGGATCCCGACGTCGATATTAATAAACAAAGATGGTCAAGAATTTGCAAGAGTATTAGGATCTATAGATTTTGAAGATAAAAAGCTAGTTGAATGGTTAAAATTATTTGATTAACATAATTTATGAAATTTTGTTTAAATACTTCCATAGTAAAAGATAATGATAAAGATGTGGTAAATAATGCTGTAATATTGCTACATGGTTATGGAGGAGATGGTAATGACATATCTAATTTGACACTTGGCTGGAAAAGGCATTTAAAGAATACAATCTTTTTGTGTCCAAACGCACCTGAGACCTGTCAAATAAATCCAAATGGATATCAATGGTTCGATCTATCTTCAGATAATTTACTATCTATTTTAGAGGGAACACATAAAACAGAAACGATTATAAATGAGTATATTGATGAAGTAAAAATTAAATATAAATTAAACGATGAAAACATATGTTTAGGTGGATTTAGTCAGGGCTGTATGATTTCTATAAACGTTGGATTAACTAGATCGAAAAAATTAAATTCTATTTTAGGTTTTTCAGGAAAGATAATAGACCAAAAGGATTTATCATCTAGAATAAAATCTAAAGTTAGTACTTTGTTAATACACGGTGATAGGGATCAAATTGTTCCACCGTCAAGTCTTTTAGATGCGAAAGATTTTTTTATTAGAAATAAAATTGAAATCGATACCCAAATGATAAGTAATTGCGAACATCATATACCAATAGAAGCATCAAGCTATGCATTAAATTTTTTAAAAAAAAATTTAAAATTTAATAATTAACTTATAATGTCCCATTGAATTATTATATTAATTACGTTAATCTAACTTTATGAATATTGTCTCTGAAAAAAAATTTTCATTGGAAAAATGTCCAGCACTTGTTCTAAATGCTGACTATAGACCATTGAGCTATTATCCTCTTTCCTTATGGTGTTGGCAAGATTCAATTAAGTCGGTATTTTTAAATAGAGTTACAATTGTAAGTCATTATGACAGAATAATAAGAAGCCCTTCTTTTAGTATGAAGTTACCAAGTGTAATTGCACTAAAATCTTTTATTAAACCTTTATCAAATCCAAATTTTACAAGATTTAATGTATTTTTGAGAGATAAGTTTGCTTGTCAATATTGTGGAAGTAACAAAGATCTAACATTTGATCATTTGTTACCTAGATCAAGAGGAGGGAAAACAAATTGGGATAACGTAGTCACCGCCTGTTCCAGCTGTAATGTAAAAAAAGGTGGTAGATTACTTAAGAGTTCTGGAATGACATTAAATCAAAAGCCAACTCAACCATCAACAGAGGATCTTCACAAAAATGGCAAAAATTTTCCTCCAAACTTTTTACATGAAAGTTGGATGGATTATCTTTATTGGGATGTTGAGCTCGAACCTTAATAATTTAGATTTTTTCAGATATATTTATAGCTATTCTAGAGCTACTTTTTATCAGTTTATCCAAAAGCGAATATAAACCCTCTTTTGAGGCACCTTTTTCGTAAGCGATATCTTTGTGATGTAGTTCATCATTTCTAAATTTTATAATTTTCTTTTTTAACTCTTTTTCGTCAGATCCTAATTGGTCTATTTGATTTTGATAGTGCTCATCAATTACTTCCTCAACAGATGCAGTACACAGCATAGCAGCCTTTTTCCCTAATATTGTTGATCCAAACCCAAGTCCTACTCCAAGAAGATCCCATAACGGTAAAAATTTAGTTGGATTTATTTTTCTTTTTTTAATCTCACTTTCAAAAAAATCACAATGTTCTTGTTCGTGAACCTTCATTTCTTCTACAGTTTTTAATAGCTCAGGATCTTTGTAAAAAGTTTTTAACGCAAGTAACTGACCTTCATAAATCTTAATTGCACCTCTTTCACCTGCATGATCTACTCTTATAAATTCTTCTAATTTTTTTTTATCTGTTTTTTTCATATGTAATCATAATGAATGTCAAAATGATAATCATTAAAGACATTATAAAATTTATTGTAGCTAAAGACATACCAAATAATGTAAAAGAAACGTCTTTACAAGAGACAGAAATGTCGTCTAGGGAATTTAATAGCTTTTTTTTATCAACAATATTGAGGTTTTCTCCTTTACAACCCTCTAAACCAGAAAATAAACCTTGCTCAACCCCAATATGATATCCTGATAGAATTAAGCTTATTAAAAATATTAATAACAAGATGTACAGCAAAAGACTTTCCTTTGAAAAATAATAACCAATAAATGATCCAAATATAGCTAATAAGTAGGGGTATCTTTGATAAACACATAGTTCACACGGTTTTATTTTTAAAATAAACTCAATATAAACAGCCGCAACTAATGTTAAAATACTTACAAAAAATATAAAAAGGAAGAATAAATTTTTATCTAAAATTTTTTTCATTAATTACTAAAGTTTGCCAAAAACATGTATACCAAATATGCTACCATAATCAAAACGATGCTTAATATAAAGGATGTTACAAAAAGTCTTTTCTCGATTATTTTTTTCATAGTTGGACCAAATTTAGCAATCAATAAAGCTATAATAAAAAATCTAGATCCTCTGGTTAGTATTGATACAATAATAAAATAAAAAAAATTAAAATGAACAAATCCACTTGTAATAGTAAGAAGTTTAAAAGGCACAGGCGTGAAACCTGCAATTGCCAACAGTGTCATCCAAGCTAATACACCACCATCCGAGGATACCTTGTCTTTCAAAAATGAAACATTGTCTACTCCATATAGTTCAAAAATTCTTAAACCTATTTCATTAAAGAACACATACCCAATAAAATATCCTAAACAAGCGCCTAATACCGAGCCGACTAGAGCAGTTAAAGCTATCCTAAACCAATCATTTGGATTTGCAATTGTCATGGGAATTATTAAAACATCGGGTGGTATTGGAAAAATAAAACTCTCTATAAATGAAATTATTCCTAAAAAAGACTTTGATTTTTTATGCGAGGCTAGTTTTAAAGTTTTATTATAAATTTTCCTAAACATATTATCTTTTATTATAATAATTCTTCTTATACTATATTTTTACATAAAGGTTATGTTTAAAAAGGGCGAATGGCGGAACTGGTAGACGCGTTGGACTCAAAATCCAATAGTAGCAATGCTGTGAGAGTTCGATTCTCTCTTCGCCCACCAAAAAAATATGAATTTAAATAATATAAATAACTTATTAGAATTATTTTTTAAACAATTTGAAAACCAAAAAGATAAAAAGAAAATATTACTATCTTCCTTAAAGGATAAAAGTAAAAATATTAGCTGGGAACAAGCTCTTAAATTTATAAGTATCTTGTCAAAAGAAATAAAAAAAAATGTAAACAAAGGTGATAGATGTTTACTAGTCTCGGAAAATAGACCAGAGTGGTTCATTTCAGATTTATCTATAATGTTATCAGGAGCTATAACAGTTCCAACATATACAACTTATGTGGAAAAAGATTATGAGTATATAATTAATGACTGTACGCCATCAGTTATCTTTGTCTCAAATAATGAACAATTCATAAAATTAAAAAATATAATAAATAATAAAAAATTTATTAAAAGAATATTTTCTTTTGAAAAGTTGGATGATTTTGATGAAATAAAATATGTTAATATAAATAATCTATTTTTGGAAACAACTTATACAAATGATAACTTTAAAATTGAATTAACTCGTAAAGATCCTGCTTGCATAATTTATACATCTGGAACGCAAGGTAACCCAAAAGGTGTTATATTAAGTCATGGTGGAATCTTAAATAATTGTGAAGGTGCAATTGAAATTTTAAAACCATTAATAACAAAAGATCAAACAAGATTTTTGACCTGGTTACCTTTATCACATTCATACGAACATACAGTTCAATTTGTTCAAATAACTGTTTCTGCAAGAATTTATTATGCAGAAAGTATAGATAAATTAATAAAAAATATGAATGAGTGTAGCCCAGAAATAATGACAGCTGTTCCTAGATTTTATCAAAATCTTTATCAAAAAATTAATTCAAGTTTTAATAAAGCAACAGGATTAAAAAAAATCTTGGTCCGAAAAATGTTAAATCTTGGATATAAAAAAATCAAGAAAGAGAATTTAAGTTTTATAGAAAAAATTCAGGATAATATTATTGACAAAATTGTGAGAAAAAAAATCAAAGCACAATTTGGAGGTTCGCTTAAAACCTTTGTTTCAGGTGGGGGGGCTCTTGATAAAGAAGTTGGTTTTTTTCTTAATGCGATAGGTTTGCCTACATTACAAGGATATGGTTTAACTGAGACATCTCCAGTAGTAAGTTGCAATCCTATAACTGATATAAGAGTGGAAACTGTAGGACTTCCATTTAAAGGAAATACAGTAAAAATTGCTGAGGATGGAGAAATTCTTGTGAAAGGAGAGAACGTTATGCTTGGTTATTGGAATAACAAACATGAAACAGATAAAGTTTTAAAAAATGGATGGCTTTATACAGGAGACATTGGAATTTTTGAAAATAATTATTTAAGAATAACAGATAGAAAAAAAGACATTATAATTACACCAGGTGGTGACAATATTTCGCCGATAAAAATTGAAAATGAATTGGTCCATTCAGGTTTTTTTGATCAAGCAGTTGTCTACGGCGAAAATAAACCATATCTTACTGCACTATTAGTTTTAAATGATGAAAAAAAATCATTAAGTAAAGACAAAATTGAACAAGAAATTGAAAATGTTAACAAAAGATTATCTAAAATAGAAAATATAAAAAAATATTTCACTATTGAAGAAAAATTTTCAATTGAAAATGGAATGTTAACACCAACACTTAAGTTTAAAAGATTTAAGATTATAGAAAAATATAAAAACTCTTTTGAAAAACTTTATTAAAAGTTTAAAAAAAATTGTTTATTAATCGCTATTTATCTAACTTTTTTAAGTATTTGTTAAATTTAAAAAAAAATATTTTTTTTAGAAATTTTGAAACTAATTAAAGATTTGACATAACTATTCAAAAAAAATAAAAATGTACTTAATAAACGAATCATAAAGATTCGAAAAAAAGGGAGCTAAAGATGGCTAAAAGAAGAAAAAAAGCTAAAAAAGCTAAAAAGAAAGCTAAGAAAGCTAAAAAAAGAAGAAGAAGAAGATAGTTTAGTATTCTTTTTTAATTAATAACGCTTCTCATGGCGATTGCGTGGGAAGCGTTTTTTTTTACACGTTTTCTTGAACTTCGGCTTCTTGACTATCTTGTTTTACTTCTTTTACTTCTGGTTTAGGTTTTTCGATTTTTCTTTCTAAATTTCTTTTTAAAGCTTTATCAAGTTTTTTTTGAGTATCTTCATAGTTCAGCCCCATGACTATCTGGAACTCTGAAAGAATTCTTTCATATGCTTTTTCGAATAATTGTCTCTCACTGTAAGATTGATCAATCATTAAATCCTCACCCTTATTTAAATCTCTAACAACTTCAGCTAACTCATATATTTTACCTGAAGATATTTTCGCTTCGTATTCTTGTGCTCTTCTACTCCACATAGATCTCTTTATTTTTGGTTTTCCTTTCAAAATACTAATACACTTGTTCACTTGATTTATAGTTGCTAAAGGTCTTAAATGAGACTGTTTATTTACAGGTACCATCCCATTAGCTTTATCTTTTTCAAATTTAAGTATGTATGTTTCTACATCAATTCCACCAATATTGATTTTTTTAAATTCTGTAATTTGGCCAACGCCATGTTTTGGATAAACAACATAGTCTTTAACTTTGTAAATTCTTTTTTCAGATTGTTGTTTTTTAATTTTTTTTATTTCAGGTTTTTGCTCATTTGACTTTGAAATTCTGAGTTTATCGTTTTTATTCTCACCTTCGGTTTTCTTTGGAATAATTTTTGTTTTTTTTGGTAATTTAATTTTTTCAATTTTTTTTTTTTTATAAGCTTTTTTTATTACTTTTTTTTTAGAAACTTTCTTCTTTTTAGTTAATATTTTTTTTTCTTTAAAGGTTTTCTTTAAAATATTTTTCAAACTTATTTTCTTCATTTTCAAATTTTTTATGATCTTCTGGTGGATCTTTCTTCTCTGTGATATTCGGCCAAATTTCTGAATACTTTTTGTTTACTTCTACCCATTTTTCAGTTCCGCTTTCTGTGTCTGCTTCGATGGCCCCTATTGGACACTCTGGTTCACAAACGCCACAATCTATACACTCATCAGGTTTAATTACAAGCATATTTTTTCCTTCGTAAAAACAATCAACTGGACAAACCTCAACACAGTCCATTAATTTACACTTAATACATTTGTCGTTTACAATATATGTCATTAAATTTTACTAGATTTTACCCTTTCTTTAATATCCCCAACAGTTTTGTTATCTAAATAAAGAAGACCAGATAATCTTCTCATTAAATTCGACTCATAAGTATCTGATTGATTATCAGAGAATATAATCTTCCATAATGCTTCAACTATTTTTATTTTATCTTCTTCATTTAGATTTTTTACTTCTTTTGTAAAATCTAGAATTTGAATACTTTCATTCTCTAATTTCTCTGCCTCTAAGATAATTGTATCAATGTTTTCTTCAGTTTCTGAAAGATCAATTATTGTTCTTTTAATAATATCTTTTTCTTTTTCGGTGTATATTTGATCAATTTTTGCTGCATGAATTAATAGCGCCGCAGTATTAATTAAATTTTGGTTTGGATTTTCTTTACTTTTGTTTTTTAGATTAAATATCATTTTAAGTTTAGTTCATTCAATATATTAAAAGGGTTATCTTTATTTACATTTTTGCTTTTATTATTCTTATTAATCTTTTTTGGAGTGTATTTGAAATAGGTATTATTGTCTCTTTCAAATGTCTTATAGTTCATTTTTTTTATTAAATATAAAAAGTTTTCTTTATTGCATCCCAAAAGATTAAGCATTTCTGGAACAAGTTTAATTTCTTTTGTATTTTCATCAACAGTATCCATTATTTTTATAAATAATCTCTCTAAAATATCAATTCTAACAAAATATTTTTCGAAGTATTCAAATCCACATAAAAGCATAAATTTTTTATCTACACGTTCTGTCTTTTCAACAAAATTTAAACCAAATGTTGGGGGGTTGAACTCAAAAAATTTCTGATGGAAGTTTTTCCATAAGAGTATTCTAAGTTTAACTGCATTTGGTTTAAATAATTTAAATAAAAAGATATGATATCTACCAAAACGTAAACCATAAGTTCGTAATATTTTTCTTTGTACTTGATCTAATTTTGATAAAAATTTTGTTACCTCCTCTCTTTTTACTACACCATTATTTTCATAAATATGGTAAGCTAAAGCTCTTAAATCAGGATTTTTCTCTTTTATTAATTTTAAACTAATTAAACTTTCAAGATTTTCAAAAATAGTTTTACCTATCCAGTCACTTAAATATTTTTGAAGTTTAATTCTATCTGAATTTTCAACCATTTCGTCAATTAATAAATCAACTTTAGGATTTAAATAATCTTTCCCAGGATAAATTCTAGCTATTGGAAATTTTTTCCAATAGATTTTAAAATCCTCTTTCAGTTCAATTATTCCTGTATTTAAAATTTGTTCGATTCTTTTTAAAATTTCTGGCCCCACATTTTGTCTTGCAGCTTTTTTTAATGATTTAATGTCTGTATCGAGTGCTCCAATTTTTAGATCTAAATCTAATTTTAAACCCTTTAATGTTCCAATATACTCGTTATTTATCATAACTTTTTCTTCATCTATGATTTTAGTTTTAAATTCAATATCTTGTTTAAGACCTCTTGCTAATACGCTAGCTCGTTTATCAATAAAACTTTTTGTTAATTCTTCATGAAGTCTATCTGATAATTTATCTTCCAAAAATTTTGTTCTTTCAATCCAGTAATCCTGATTTTCTACCCAGTTGGCTTTATTGGTTACATATGACCATGTTCTTACATTTGCAATTCTATTTGATATAGAGTCAACATTTCCATCAAGCTTATCAAGATAAGTCAATTGCTGTTTTAAATATTGATTGGGAATTCTTTTATTTTTGCTAATTAAAAATTCAAATACTTTTTTTACAACTTCATAGTGGTGACCATATGTTTTTTTTACAAAATCTGGAATTTGACAACATTCCCAAAGTATTTTTAATTTATTATTATCATTACTAAAATCATATAACTTATTATCTTTTAAAAAATATTTTAAAACTTTTTCATCCTCACATTCATGTATTCTTCTGAGCCAACTTTCGTAAGGTTTTTCCTCTAATGATCTAATCAGGCTTTCACTACTTGAAAAATTTAAATTTGAGTTTCTCCAAAAGATTGAATTAATTTCAGGAAAATTATGACCCTCCAAAAGATCAACTTCTTCTGAATTTAATGGGTCACAATCACCTGTTACACCAAAATATCCATCATTTAAATGTCTTCCTGCACGACCTGCTATTTGACCTATTTCTGGAAGTCTAAGTCTCCTTAATTTTTTACCATCGAATTTTTTTAAACTTGAAAAATATACATTATCTAAATCCATATTAATTCCCATACCAATTGCATCCGTAGCAACTAAGTAATCAACATCCCCAGATTGATATAAGTTTACTTGCGCATTTCTAGTTTTTGGGCTAAGTGAACCCATAACTATTGCAGACCCACCCTTCTGCCTTCTTATTAGTTCAGCAATTGCATAAACTTCCTCTGCTGAAAAAGCTATGATTGCGCTTTTTCTCTCGATTCTTGATATTTTTTTATGTCCTGAATATCTTAATTTTGAAAGCCTTCCTTTATTTTTAAATTCAATATCTTCATCTAATTTTGAAATTATACTCTTTACGGTATTTGATCCCATGAACATTGTGAGCTTTTGACCTCTTAGATACAACAATCTCTCTGTAAATATGTGTCCTCTTTCATGATCATTGCACATTTGAATTTCATCTATTCCAACAAAGTCTAATTTTTTATCTATGGGCATAGACTCGACTGTACAAAGATAATATTGAGCATCGCTTGGAATAATCTTCTCTTCACCAGTTATTAAAGCTACTTTGTTTTTGTCTATTTTTTTTACAACTTTGTCATAAACCTCTCTAGCAAGAAGTCTTAAAGGAAACCCTATCATTCCACTGTCAAATGAGAGCATTGTCTCTATGGCTTGGAATGTTTTGCCAGTATTTGTTGGACCAAGAACAGCGTTAATTTTATTTTTACTCATTCCTACTTTTTGTGGTTAATTAATTTGTCCTACTACATGTTGTTACTACAAAAGAACAAAAATAGTCTAAAACTAGTCCGAATCATACTTAAAAAAGTTCTCATTTAGTAAATTTATTAAGTTAAGAATAACATATAAAAAAATAATTCTATATAAATTTTTATGACCAAAAAATTATGGGAAGCATCAAATAAAATCAAAATAGAGTCGAACTTATTTAAATTTGAAAATTTTTTGAAAAATAACTTTAATTATAAAGTTTCTAAAAATTATAAAAAAGTACTTAGATGGAGTATTAAAAATCCAAGAAATTTTTGGAGCTCAGTTTGGGATTTTTCCAAGGTTAAAGGGACAAAAAAGAATAAATTTATACTTACAAAAAACCCTTTAAAAAATAAATATTTTTATAAATCTAAATTAAACTTTGCCGAAAACCTTCTTACAAAAAAAAATGGTGATAAAGCAATAACATTTATTAGTGAAAATGGATTTAAAGAAAAAAGAAATTGGAAGGAATTAAATATAAATGTCTCAAATATACAATCATTTTATAAAAAACTTAATATTAGAGCCAAAGATAGAATAGCTGCTTACACTCCAAATATAATTGAAACAGTCGAATTTTTTCTTGCCACCTCCTCACTAGGATGTATTTGGTCCTCATGTTCGCCAGACTTTGGTACAGAAGGTGTAATAGAAAGATTTAAACAAATTAACCCCAAAATTTTGATAATTTGCGATAGATATTATTATAACGGAAAAGAAATTAATATTTTAAAAAGACTTCCTAAGATTTTAAAGAAAATTAAATCAATAGAAACTATTATAATACTCAGTTATCCAGGTAAAAGAGCACTTAAACATAAAGCTAAATTAAAAAATATACTTTATTGGAATAAAATAAAAAAAAATAAAAACATACAAATTGAATTCAAAAAGTTTGATTTCGATCACGAGCTTGCAATTTTATATTCAAGTGGAACTACTGGTAAACCAAAATGTATATGTCATAGATCAGGTGGTGTATTATTACAACATTTAAAAGAACATCAATTACATTGTGAAATAAATCCCGGCGATAACGTTTTTTATTTTACCACATGTGGATGGATGATGTGGAACTGGCTTGTAAGCTGTCTAGCATCTAAAGCCTCAATAGTATTATTTGACGGCTTTCCAATGTATAAAAGAAACGATTTATTATTAAAAATTGCTGAAGACGAAAAAATTACATTATTTGGTGTAAGTGCGAAGTATATAGATTCCTTAAACAAATTAAATGTTTCAAAAAAAAAAAATAAATTAAAATATTTAAAAACAATATGCTCAACCGGATCACCCCTTTCTGAAGATAGTTTTGAGTATGTATATAAAAAAATTAAATCAGATGTACATTTATCTTCAATATCAGGAGGTACTGACATAGTTTCTTGTTTTGTGCTTGGAAATATTTACCAGCCAGTAATTAAAGGAGAAATACAAAACAACGGACTAGGAATGGATGTAGGCGTTTACAGTGAAAAAGGAAACTTATTATTTAATAAAAAAGGAGAACTTATTTGTAAAAATTCATTTCCATCAATGCCAAAAAAATTTTGGAATGATAGAAATAATCTAAAATATAAAAATGCTTACTTTAATAAATTTAAAAATATTTGGCATCATGGAGATTATGCGGAAAGGAAAAATAATGGTGGTTATATTATTTACGGAAGATCTGATGCAACACTTAATCCAGGGGGAGTTAGATTAGGAACTGCAGAAATATATTCTGTAGTAGAAAAATTCAAAGAAATAAAAGAAGCGCTAGTTGTTGGGCAAAATTGGGATAATGATGTTAGGATAATACTATTTTTAATTATGAACAAAGAGTATTCTCTTAGTGATATATTAAAAAAAAAAATAAAAATGCAAATTAGATCTAGTGCATCTCCAAGACATGTTCCGTCAAAAATAATTAAAGTCAAAGACATTCCAAGAACAAAAAATGGCAAAATTGTAGAGATAGCAGTAAAGAATATTATCGAGGGAAATAGGATTAAAAATAAACAAGCTTTAGCCGATCCAAAAGTATTAGATTATTTCAAAAACTTACAAGAGTTAAATGATTAAAAAAATTATTCAAAATTTAAAACCTTCATCGACCTTATTAATAAACGAAAAATCCAAACAACTAGAAAAAGATGGCAAAGAAGTTTTTAAATTTGGTTTTGGACAATCTCCGTTTGAAATACCTGAGGATATTGTCAATGAACTTAAAAATAACTCCCATAAAAATAAATATTTGCCCATGCAGGGGTTACCTGAATTAAGAGAAGCTATCGCGAGTTATTATATTAAAAATAAAAATTATAAATGTAATAAAAATAATATTATTATTGGTCCAGGATCAAAAGAATTAATGTTTTTACTACATATCTTGTTTGATGGAGATGTGATACTTTCAACCCCTAGCTGGGTATCATACGCACCACAAGCTATTATTGGTAGAAATAATATTCATTGGATAGAAACAAAAAGAGAAAATAATTGGTTTCCCTCAGGTGACCAAATAGAGGCAATAGTTTCAAAAAATAGTAAAAAAAATTATTTACTTTTTCTCAATTCTCCTAACAATCCTTCAGGTCAAGTTTGCGAAAATTTCAACGATATTTTTGAAATTACAAAAAAATTTAACTTAATTATACTATCAGATGAAATTTATTCAGAATTAAGTTTTGAGAACAAATTTAAATCTATTTCAAGTATTTGTAAGGATAAAACAATAATAAGCTCAGGATTAAGCAAATGGTGTGGTGCTGGGGGTTGGAGATTGGGTTTTTTTATAATTCCAGATAGTTTATCAAAGATAAAAGATAATTTAAAAATTCTTGCGAGCGAAACATTTTCCTCTGTAAGTGCACCTATTCAATATGCAGCTATTAATGCTTATACTAATGATCATAGTGATTTTATATTTAATAGTGCATCAATTCTGAAAAATATAGGTGAATTTGTTCACCTAAACTTAAATTCAAATAATGTTGTAATAAATAAACCTCAGGGTGGATTTTATTTAATGCCAGAATTTACAAATAAAAATTTTAATACCTCAAGTGAAATGTGTGAAAATATATTAAAAGAAACAGGTGTTGCACTTTTACCAGGATCAGATTTTGGATTTTCAGAAAAAAAAATGATCGCAAGATTAAGTTTTACTGATTTTAACGGAAAAAAAATAATGGAAGAATTTAGATTAAATAAATTAAAAAAATCTGATTTAATCGAAAGCTTTGCCCCCAAGATTGTAGAAGGAACCAAAAGACTTAAAGAATGGTCAGATTGGGCTAAATAATCCTTTAATAGCATTATTTAGAAAACTAGACATCCTTACAAATTCTTGATTAACTTAACTATTAAATAAAGCAAAGGGGAAATATGAAAAAAATAATATCAACCTTATCTAGCGCTCTGCTTATTTTTATTGCGTCATTCTCTATGACAAATATAGCAAAATCAGCTGAGTTCTTTACGATAGGAACAGGCGGACCAACTGGAGTTTATTTCCAGACTGGTAACGCTATCTGCAAAATGTTGCACAAATACGCAACTAGTTCAGAACATGGTAGAAAAAAAGCCGCTACTGAAAAAGCATACAGATGTACCGCTCCATCAACTGGTGGATCAAACTATAATATTGGTCAAATTAAAGATGGTGAGTTTCAATTTGGTGTTGCTCAATCAGACTGGCAATTCCATGCTTATAATGGTTCTAGCAAATGGGAAGGAAAACAATTTTCAAATTTGAGAGCTGTTTTTTCTGTTCACAACGAACCTTTTCAAATATGGGCTAGAAAAAAAGCTAAGATTAAAGACTTTAAAGGATTAAAAGGAAAAGTAGTAAATATTGGAAATCCAGGCTCTGGTCAAAGAGGAACAATGGAAGAGCTTATGAAAGCCATGGGTGTTGATAATGGTTATTTTAAGTCTGTAACAGAGTTAACTTCTTCGGAACAGGTCAAGGCTTTATGCGATGGAAAAATTGATGCTTTTGGATATTCTGTTGGTTTTCCAAATGGAGCAATGGAGCAAGCTGCTACTTGTGGAGCGAAAGCATCTCCAATTAATCTTACAGGATCTGAGGTACAAGGTTTAATAGATGGTGCAGATTATTACGCTCAAGCAATAATTCCTGCTGGAACTTATTCAAATCAAAAAAAGGATGCAACTACGTTTGGAGTTAAAGCAACAGTAGTTACTAGTGCAGATGTTTCAGAGGAGCTTGTTTATCTTGTAACAAAAGCGGTGTTTGAAAACTTTGATGATTTTAGAAAACAACATCCTGCCTTTGGACCATTGGAAAAGAAAAATATGATTGCAGATGGTTTATCAGCGCCACTACATCCAGGTGCATTGAAGTATTATAAAGAAGCTGGATTAATGTAATATAAAAATTAATTTAAAGGCCCAATATGTTTATTGGGCCTTTTTTTATTGTATAGTATCAATTAAATGAATAAAAATTTTGATACTCCTGTTAAAGACAAGATCCAGGAAGACCTTTCACCAACCAAAAAATTATCAGGATTACATCTAAAAATAGTCTTAGCAATTGCAATTGCCTGGTCTCTATTTCAGTTATGGTATGCATCACCTTTTCCTTTTTGGTTTAATTTTGGAATGTTTAAAGGTTTACCGGCTAGAGCAATTCATTTAGGATTTGCGTTACTACTAGCATTTTTAATTTTTCCAATTAGTAGAACAAAAAAAATAAGTTTTTTTGATATGCTTATTGCGATTATTGGTGCCTTTTGTTGTTTGTATATATATCTTTATTATGACCAACTGGTTGATAGAGGAGGAATACTTTTAAAAATTGATTTAATTGGATTTAAGTTTCCCTTAGAATTAATAATTGGAATAGTTGGAATTTTAATACTATTAGAAGCTACAAGAAGAGTTATCGGAATTCCACTTGTAATAATAGCTGTTCTTTTTTTGTTATTTTCTTACTTTGGAAAATATGCACCTGAAATAATATCTCATGGTGGCCTTTCATTAAAAAGACTTATTGGTTTCCATTGGTTTGATCAAGAAGCAATATTTGGAATTCCAATAGGTGTTTCTGTTGACTTTATATTTCTTTTTGTTTTGTTTGGAGCATTACTAGAAACAGCCGGAGGTGGTCAATATTTTTTAGATTTAGCATTTGCAATGGTTGGTAAAACAAGAGGTGGACCAGCTAAAGCAGCAATATTAGGATCTGGAATGACGGGAATGATTTCAGGCTCATCAGTTGCTAATACTGTTACTACTGGTACTTTTACAATACCAATTATGAAAAGAACTGGTTTTTCAAAAGAAAAAGCCGGTGCTATTGAAGTTTCCTCTTCAGTTAATGGTCAAATTATGCCACCTGTTATGGGAGCTGCAGCTTTTGTGATGGCAAGTTTTATAGGAGTAACTTATTTTGAAGTTGTAAAACACGCTTTTTTACCTGCAATTATTTCTTACATAGCTTTATTCTATATATCTCATCTTGAAGCTTTAAAATTAAATTTAAAAGGAATGAATGAAGAAGATGTTCCAAATTTGAAAAAAACTTTTTTATCTGGTTTACATTTTCTAATTCCAATTTTTGTTCTTATTTATTTATTAACTTACTTAAGGCTGACAGCATCTTACTCAATATTTTATGCAACTACCGCATTAATAATTGTTAATTTTTTAAATAAAATTTTTACATCGAGACAAAATGATGGAATAATAAATTCGTTAAAACTTTGGTTTAATCAAACAGTAGTTGGATTTCAAAAGGGTGCAATAAATATGGTAGCAGTTGGTATTGCTATTGCAACAGCAGGTGTAATTGTTGGTAGCGTAGCATCAACTGGATTGAGCACAAACTTGATTATAGTTATTGAGTCCCTTGCAAAAGACAATGTAATAATACTAATTCTATTAACAATTTTATTGTGTCTATTATTGGGAATGGGTTTACCAACAACAGCAAATTATGTAGTTGTTGCCTCACTAATGTCCATGGTCCTTGTCGATGTTGGTAACGCTTCTGGTTATATTTTTCCTCTTATTGCTGTTCATTTATTTGTATTTTATTTTGGATTGATGGCTGATGTTACTCCACCAGTAGGTTTGGCCTCTTATGCAGCAGCCGGAATATCTGGAGGAGATCCTCTTAAAACGGGAGTTCAAGCATTTTGGTATAGTTTAAGAACAGGAATTTTACCAATTGTCTTTTTATTTAACCATGAACTATTATTGATGGGAATTGAAAATTTCTTTCATGCTATAATAGTTATAATCACATCTTTAACTGGAATACTAATTTTTACCTCAGCAACACAAGGTTGGTTTTTTAATAAATTACGATGGTATGAAATATTAGTTTTTTTATTTATTTCACTATCTTTACTTTCTCCTGATTTTGTAATGAATAAATTTTATCCAAAATATGAATTTCAGGATTTAAAATTTGCAAATAAAATTACTTTTGAACCAGAAAAAGAAATTCATATTAAAGTAACGAGATATAGTGAATATGGAGAAAGATATAAATTATTTGTTATTAAAAGAAATGAATTTGATAAAAAATTCAATTTAGAGGACTATGGTATCAATCTAGTTGAAAAAAATAATCAAATTATAGTTGACAATTTGAAGTGGAATGGTTTTGCAAAAAAGAATGGCTTTGAAATTGATGATGTATTAAGTGAACTTAAAATCGAAAACTTAAATAGACCTAATAAATCATTAGTTTATCCATTTGCTTTTATTACTTTGTTATTGTTTGGATATTCAAATTATAAAAGAAAATAAATTAATTATTTAAAAGACTTATCTGTTTTTTTCCAAATTCCAGAAGCAGTTGCAATAATTTTTTTTTTGCAAGTCAAAATACAGTTTACGAAAATTAAAGATTGTGTATGTTTTTTGATATATATATCGCCTAATATTTCATCACCAATTTTTGAAGAGCCAATAAATTTTATGTCTAAGGATATTGTTACTGAGATTTTATTTTTTGTTACATAGTGCACACTTGTTCCAGCACCTGCATCAATTATAGATGCTATGTAGCCACCATGAGTAATCCCAGCTCTATTTAGGTGATTTTTTTTTATTTTAGTTAGAAACTTAAATCTATTATGTGATGCCTTTTTAAATAAAAGTCCTCCATTATGCTTCATAAATCCCGAGTGTTTACTGATTTGCTTAAATCCTTTTTGCATAAAAGTATTTATAAAATTATAGTAAGACCAATAAGCACTATTAAAACTAAAGTTAAAAAATAATAAACACTTTTTTGTAATGATATTTTCATAAACTTTTATTAATCTAAATATACAAATAGTCTACAATTACTTTTTCTTAAAAAGGCTTTGAAAATAGTAAAAATATCTTAGTAATTGATAACTTAAATAATTATTTAGTTTGGTGCGCCTGCTAGGAGTTGAACCCAGAACCTCCTGGTCCGTAGCCAAGCGCTCTATCCAATTGAGCTACAGGCGCAAATATACAAGTACAAATTAACATATTTTTAATGTAATTTTTCAAATTAACAATTATTGTATTCGAATGTCAAAAAATTTAAATGACATTGTAATTGTTAGTGCTCTAAGATCTCCAATTGGAAGATATAATGGAAAACTTAAAAATTATAAATCTCACCAGCTAGGTGAAAAAGTAATAAAAAAAAGTTTAATACAGTCAAAAATTTCAGAAAACGAGATTGATGAGATTATTTTGGGACAGGTATTAACTGGAGATACTGGTCAAAACCCAGCAAGACAGGCTGCTATAAATGCGGGTATACCAACCGAGAAAACGGCCTACATTATAAATCAAGTATGTGGCTCAGGTTTAAGAGCTGTGGTAGCTGGTTACCAATCCTTAAAACTTAACGAGTCTAAAATAATAATAGCTGGAGGACAAGAGAGCATGAGTAATGCTGATAAAGATGTGATGTTGAAAGATGGATTAATAGATGCATTTAATAATTATCATATGGGTATTACAGCAGAAAATGTAGCCGATAAATGGAATATAACCAGAGATGATCAAGATGAATTTGCACTAAACTCTCAATTGAAGGCAGGAAAAGCTTTAAAAGATAATAAATTTAAAAATGAATTAATTGAAGACTTTGAAATGTTCGATGAGCATCCACGACCTAATATTACTAAAGAAAAATTAGCATCGCTTGAGCCATCTTTTAAAAAAAATGGCACTGTTACAGCAGGAAACTCCTCAGGAATAAACGATGGAGCTGCAGTGGTAATAATGACAACTCGTGATATAGCTGAAAAAAAAAGTTTACAGCCTTTAGCAAAAATATGCTCTTGGGCAACATGTGGGGTTGATCCATCTTTAATGGGATCTGGACCAATACCATCTTCTAAGAAAGCTCTAAATATTGCAGGTTGGAGTGTAAATGATGTTGATTTAATAGAGTCGAATGAAGCTTTTGCTGCACAAAGTTTAGCGGTAATAAAAGATTTAAAAATACCGATTGAAAAGATTAATGTTAATGGTGGAGCGATTGCGCTAGGACATCCAATTGGAGCATCAGGTACTAGAATTCTTGTTACTTTGATTCATGAGATGTCTAAAAGAGATGTAAAGAAAGGTTTGGCCACTTTATGTATTGGTGGAGGGATGGGAATTGCAATGTGTATTGAAAAAGACTAGTTTTGATAAATTCTAAAGTTTTTTTTTAACAAAGAATTTTGTATCCAAAATCTAGCATCCATATTTGTTTTCTGATTACAACTTAAGATTTTAAAAATTATTCTTTTTATCATAGAATTATGATCATAAAAAAATCTGTCTAAAAATAGATGTAAATATGTTAAAAATATTTTATAATTAATTAAATATGACCAATTTAGTACCAAAAAAGACAGAAAATCTTATTTTAGAGGCTGAAAGATCTATTTCAGAAAAAAATACTTTTTCCTATGAAGAAGGTAAAATTAAGGGTGATTTTTCGCCTGAAGAAATTTCATTAGCTACTAAAGGTTTATTTCCAGAAATTTGGGAAAAATAGTATTTTTAAATGATTAAAGAAATAAAAATATTATCAAATGAATTGCAGGTAACTTTTGATAACAAAATGCATGATAATTTCCCAAATATTTGGTTAAGAGATCATGCAAAAGATGATTTGAACTGGGACGCACGAAGCAATCAAAGGAAAACATACACAGCCAAGATAGATCCTAATATTCAAATAAAAAACGCAGAAGTTACAGATGGTGGAAAATCTGTTAAAATACTTTGGTCAGACTTTAAAACGCCAATAACATATTCTTCTGATTTTTTGTCTAATAACCTTATTAATAAAGATTTAAATTATAATCCAATAAACTTATGGAAAAGTGACGAAGTTAAAAATGAAGTTTTTGTAACATATGAAGATGCTATAAATGAAAAAAAGTTTAAGAATTTTTTAAATAAATTATATAAATATGGTTTTTGCGTAATTCAAAACTGTGAAAAAAATATTAATTCTGTTGAAAAGATTGCAAATAAAATCGGATATGTAAGGCAGTCTATATTCGGAGGATTATGGAGTTTTGAGTCTGATGAAAATATGGCAGATAGCGCGTATACTCAAGAAGAGTTAAGACCACATACAGACTCAACTTACAGTAATGATGCACCAGGATTGCAATTGCTTTTGTGTCGCCACTATAATGCAGAAGGTGGACATTCAATTATGGTTGATGGGTTTAAAATAGCTGAAGATATTAAAAATCAGAATAATGAAATATACCAGATATTAACATCAGTAGATGTTACAGGAGAGTATAAAGGTGATGGCGTGGCTCTTCGAGCATCACGACCAATTTTAAAATTAGATAAAAATAAAAACTTAGTTCAAGTAAGTTTTAACAATTATGATAGAGCTCCATTCCGATTACAAAATAATGAAATGATTCAATTTTACGAAGCTTTAAAAGAATTTGATATTATGGCAAATAGTGATGACTATCAGTGGAAAAGAGTTTTAAAACCAGGAGAGCTTTTAATATTTAACAATTGGAGAGTTTTACATGGAAGAAGTTTATTTAAAGGTTCGAGAAAGATGTCTGGTTGCTACATTAATAAGGAAGATTTTGATAGTTGTTGCAGGATGAACAAAATAATATTTTAGTTAGATTATCAATTTTTAAAAAATTAAATGAAAAAAACGTTCTCATTAGCATGTGCTTTAGTTACAACTTTTATTTGGGGTACAGCTTTTATTGCACAAGATACGGGCATGGACAATATTGGCCCTCTTACTTTTAACTCAGCACGATTTCTTACTGGTTTTGTTTTTATGTTGCCAATTGCACTAATTATCGAAAAAAAAAAAATTGTTAAAGAGATAAAATCTAATACTAAAATTTTTTTAAAACTCTGGTTTTATATGGGTATGGTTTTATTTTTTGGAACCTATCTTCAACAAGCTTCACTCTTATTCACCAATATAGCTAATGCTGCTTTTTTTACAGTTTTCTATGTGCCGATAGTCCCAATTTTACTTTTTTTTATTTATTCTAAGAAAGTTCACTCAAGTATTTGGCTGTCCATAGGTTTATGTATCTTTGGAGTTTATTTATTGAGTGATTTTTCAAATTCAACAATTATGTTAGGTGATGCACTAGTAATTCTATGTGCAGTATTTTGGGCACTACATATTATATTTACAGGAGAGTTTGTGAAACATTTCGATATTCCTCTTTTTTATGCAGCTCTCCAGGCAGCATTTGTAGGACTAATATCATTTGTCTTTGCAACCATTTTTGAGGAAATAAATTTAAGTAAAATAATTTTAGAAAGTAGTTCTATATTATATGCTGGTATTCTTTCAGGCGGAATTGCATTTTCGTTACAAATTTATGCACAAAAAAATATTGATGAAGCCCCAGCGGCAATAATTTATTCTTTAGAAGGAGTATTCGCTGCTGTTGCTGCATGGATAATACTTAACCAAATATTGGGTATATCAAATATCATTGGATGTGTATTGATCTTATTAGCAGTAATAATTTCTCAATTATTTCCAGGTGTTAAATCTAATTATAAATAATTACAAACAATATAAAGGCTAAAAAGATTCTATAATATACAAAAATTTTTAATGTAAATTTTTTCACAAATACTAAGAAATATTTAACAGTTAAATATGATATTACAAACGAAGAAAATATTGAAAAAATAATTAAATAACTAAATTCATAACCTTCTACTAATAAATTGCTTAAACTTAAAAAACTCGCTCCTGCTAGTGCCGGTATAGAAAGTAAAAATGAAATTTTTGAAGAGTCATATCTGTCAAATTTTAATAATCGCCCTAATGTAATTACTATGCCAGATCTGCTTACTCCTGGTATAAGAGCTAAAACTTGAAATATTCCTATTATGAAAATGTTTTTAAAATTAATTTCGTTATTAAAATTTCTTGTAACTTTCGATTGATCTGAAAAATATAACAAAATTCCAAAAATCAATGTTGTCCAAGCAATTATTTCTAAGTTTCTTAATAGACTAATCAATCCAGTGCTATGTAAAATATATCCAACAATTAATAGTGGCAATGATCCTAAAATAATTAAATATAAAATTTCTCTTTTTTTAAAAATATGTTTTAAGTCATTTCTAAAATATACTATAATTGCTAACAAAGACCCTAAATGCAGGCTTACATCAACTTCTAGAGAGGCCGTGTTAAATTCAGCTAAAGTTGATAAAATTATTAAATGAGCAGAGGAGCTTACCGGAATAAATTCTGAAATACCTTGGATTATTGCTAGAAGTAAGGTTTCTATATAATTTGAGAGCATCCGCTTTACTAGGTAAACTAAATAATATTAAAATAAAGCAATTACATGAATGCATAGTAGGTATGCATAAATGAAATAAATTAAGCAAAATTGCTATCTTTTTTGATATTTAGGTCAGTATAATTGACCCAATTAATCTTTAAAGCAACCTCTAATTCATATATATCAGCCAGTCTATGTCTGAAAAAATGCTGAAATTTGTAAAAATAGGTCAACAAACTCCACCTAAAAGAGATACCAATTCAAGAAAAAACGACTTCAATGAAATATATGATGAGTTTGTAAAAGATAAAGCAAAGACACAATCAAGCAGGTGCTCGCAATGTGGAGTTCCATTTTGTCAAATTCACTGTCCACTAAGTAACAATATACCTGACTGGCTAAAATTAACAGCAGAAGGAAGATTAGAAGAAGCATACAAGCTATCTCAAAGCACAAACAATATGCCCGAGGTATGTGGAAGAATTTGCCCACAGGATAGATTGTGCGAAGGTAATTGTGTTATTGAACAGTCAGGTCACGGTACAGTAACAATCGGATCAGTCGAAAAATTCATAACAGATACAGCTTGGGAAAATAATTGGGTTCAACCAATAAAAGTAAAAAATGAAAAAAATCAAAGCGTAGGAATAATCGGTGCAGGTCCCGCTGGTCTTGCTTGTGCAGAAGAGTTAAGAAAAGAAGGTTTTCAAATAACTGTTTATGATCGATATGATAGACCAGGTGGACTATTAATTTATGGAATACCAAATTTTAAACTGGAAAAATTTGTAGTAGAGAGAAGGACTAATCTCCTAAAACAGGGTGGTATAAAATTTATTCAAAATTTTGAAATTGGCAAAGATGCATCTTTAAAAGAAATTAGGGAAAAGCATGATGCGGTTTTAATCGCAACCGGTGTATACAAAGCGAGAGAAATTAAAATTGAAGGAAGTGACCTTGATAACATTTTTCCTGCAATGGATTTTTTAACTGCATCTAATAAAAAAGGATTGGGAGATAAAGTTGAATTGTTCGACAATGGAACATTAAATGCCGAAGGTAAAGATGTAGTTGTAATTGGAGGAGGTGACACAGCTATGGATTGCGTTCGAACATCAATCAGGCAAAACGCAAAGTCTGTGAAATGTTTATATAGAAGAAATAAAGATAACATGCCCGGATCTGCTAGAGAGGTTGCGAATGCAGAAGAAGAAGGAGTTGAATTTCTTTGGTTGTCTAGCCCAAAAAAATTTTTAGGAACGAGTAAGATAGAAGGACTAATTGCAGACAAAATGGAACTTGGAGAACCAGATGATAGTGGAAGACGAAAACCTGTAGTCAAAAATAACTCTGAATATAAAATTAAATCCAATTTTGTGATAAAAGCCTTAGGTTTTGATCCAGAAGAATTACCAAAATTATTTGGAGATGACGATCTTACCGTAACCAAATGGGGCACGATAAAAAGTGATTTCGATACTATGGAAACAACAATTCCAGGGGTATTTGCTGCAGGAGATATTATTAGGGGTGCATCATTAGTAGTTTGGGCTATTAAAGATGGTAGAGATGCTGCAACTTCAATAATTCAATACATTAAGTCAAATACAAAACAAAAAGTAGCTTAATGGATAATTATAAAAAAAATTTAGATTTATTAAAAAAAAATCATATTTATTCGAATGAAATGGAGCACGATGCTTGTGGCGTTGGTTTAGTAGCATCTACAGAGGGAAAAAGATCAAGGAAAGTTGTTGAGTATGGAATTGAAGCTCTTAAAGCAGTTTGGCACAGAGGAGCAGTTGATGCCGATGGTAAAACCGGAGATGGTGCAGGTATTCATATAGAAATTCCAAATGATTTTTTTGCAGAAAAAATTGATGTTACCGGGCATAAATATAATCAAGAAGAAATTTGTGTTGGAATGATTTTTATGCCAAGAAATAATTTTGAGTCCCAAGAGGAATGTAGAACAATAATTGAGAGTGAAATTAAAAAAAATAATTTCAAAATTTTTGGCTGGAGACAAGTGCCCGTCAACGCAAGTGTTTTGGGAGAAAAAGCTGAAATTACAAGGCCAGAAATATGCCAAGTATTATTTTCGTCTAATGATTATAATCTCAATGGAAAAGAGTTAGAGAGAAAATTATATGAAACAAGAAAAAAAATTGAGAAGCAAGCATACGAAAATTCACTAAATGGTTTATATATTTGTTCTTTCAGCTCTAAATCTATAATTTATAAAGGAATGTTTTTAGCAGAAGCACTTACGGACTTTTATACAGACTTACAAGATGAACGTTTCATATCAAGATATGCAATTTTTCATCAAAGATTTTCAACTAATACAGCACCTAGTTGGGACCTAGCGCAACCATTTAGAGCTATTGCTCACAATGGTGAAATTAATACCTTAAAAGGTAATGTGAACTGGATGAAAATCCATGAGCAAGAAATGCTTAGTCCTTTGTTTGATGATATTGAAAATTTAAAGCCAGTTATAGCAAAAGGAAATTCAGATTCTGCATCTTTAGATAACGTTTTTGAAATACTTAATGTTTCAGGACAATCTGCTCCGCTTGCAAAATTAATGTTAATTCCAGACGCGTGGTCTAAAAAAAGTAAAATTTTACCTAAAGATCATCTACAACTTTTCAATTTTTTAAATAGCACCATGGAGCCGTGGGACGGTCCTGCAGCAATAGCAGCAACAGACAACGAATGGGTAATAGCCGCTACAGATAGAAATGGTCTACGCCCCTTAAGGTATTCGATCACAAAGGATCAATTACTATTTGCCGGCTCTGAAACTGGAATGATAAATTTAAACGAAAAAAAAATAATCAAAAAAGGAAGACTTGGACCTGGGGAAATCATAGGAGTAAGAATAGAAAAAGGTAAAGTTTTTAGAAATAAAGATATAAAAAACTTTTTAGCTAAAGAATTTAAAAGGTTTAATAACCAAATTATTGATTTAAATAAAAAATTTCCAATTAAAGATGAAAAAAATATTTTTGATGGGGTTGAATTAAAAAGAAGACAACATTCTTTCGGTTATAGTCTAGAAGATTTAGAATTAATTTTACATCCTATGGCTGAGGACGCAAAAGAGGCAACAGGTTCAATGGGTGACGATACGCCGTTAGCTGTTTTGTCTGATAAATATAGACCTCTATATCACTTCTTTAGGCAGAACTTTAGTCAAGTTACCAATCCACCAATAGACTCTTTAAGAGAAAACAAAGTAATGAGTTTGAAAACAAGATTTGGAAATCTAGGAAACATTTTAGACTTTAATAATCTTACAAAAGAAAATATTTATGTATTGGATAGTCCTATTTTATCGAATTCACAATTTGATAACTTTGTTAATTTTTTTAAAAATAAACATAAAATTTTAAACTGCACCTTCAATGTGGAGGAAACTCTTTTACAGGGTTTAGAAAGAATTAAAAAAGAGACAGAAATCGCAGTAAGAGAAGGCATAACTCAAATAATCTTAACTGACAAAGATATCTCGAGGGATAAACTAGCAATACCAATGGTTTTATGTGTTGGAGCTGTAAATACCCATTTAATTGAATTGGGTTTAAGAGGCTATGTATCAATTAATGTTCAAACTGGTGAAGCTTTAGATACCCATTCTTTTGCAACGTTAATTGGTGTTGGTGCAACAACAATCAATCCATATTTAGCAATTGATAGTTTATATAATCGTTTCAAAAAAAATCTTTTTGAAAATATAGATTTTGATGAGTGTGTATCTAGATATGTACAATCTGTAAATCAAGGAATGCTCAAAATAATGTCTAAGATGGGAATTTCAGTAATAAGTTCTTATAGAGGCGGATGTAATTTTGAAACAGTAGGACTTAGTAGGTCAATCGTAAATGAATTTTTTCCTGGTGTAACATCAAAAATTTCTGGAATTGGACTTGAAGGAATTGAAAAGAAAATTAGATCAATATATGAAGATGCATTTAAAAACGAAGATAATATTTTACCAATCGGTGGAATATATAGATATAGAAAAAATGGGGAGACACATCAATATCAAGGAAGATTAATCCACCTTTTACAAAGTGCGGTTGGTCAAAATTCTTATGATCTTTATAAGAAATATGCAAAGGGAACTTATGAGCTTCCTCCTATAAGTCTGAGAGACTTGGTTGATTTTAGAAAAAGATATATTAATGAACCAATTGATTTATCAAATGTAGAGCCGATAGAAAATATTCTTAAAAGGTTTGGAAGTGGCAGCATGTCTCACGGAGCATTATCTAAAGAGGCACACGAAACACTTGCAGTTGCCATGAACAGAATTAAAGGAGCGTCATGCAGTGGAGAGGGAGGTGAAGATGAGGATAGATTTAAGTTGATGGATAATGGAGATAGTGCCAACTCAAGAGTTAAACAAATCGCATCTGCTCGATTTGGAGTTACAATAAATTATTTAAATAATTGTAATGAGATAGAAATCAAAATTGCTCAAGGTGCCAAGCCTGGAGAAGGTGGACAATTACCTGGTTTTAAAGTGACCAAAGAAATTGCAAAATTAAGACACTCAACTCCAGGAGTAACATTAATATCACCACCACCACATCATGATATTTATTCAATAGAGGATCTTGCTCAATTAATTTATGATCTAAAACAAATTAATCCAAAAGCAAGGGTTGGAGTAAAATTAGTTGCATCTTCTGGCATAGGAACAATCGCAGCAGGTGTAGCAAAAGCTAAGGCAGATATAATTTTAATTGCAGGTCATTCTGGTGGTACTGGTGCTACACCACAGACAAGTGTTAAATATGTGGGAATTCCGTGGGAGATGGGTTTAACAGAGGCAAACCAAGTACTAACTTTAAACAATTTAAGACATACAGTAACCCTAAGAACAGATGGAGGAATTAAAACAGGCAGAGATGTCGTTATTGCAGCTATGATGGGAGCGGAAGAATATGGAATAGCAACAACAGCATTAGTTGCAATGGGATGTATAATGGTGAGACAATGTCATTCAAATACATGTCCAGTCGGAGTTTGTACCCAAGATGATGAATTAAGAAAAAAATTTAGCGGAACCCCAGAAAAAGTAGTCAATTTATTTAAATTTATTGCAGAAGAGGTAAGAGAAATATTGGCCCAAATAGGATTTAAGTCCCTTAATGAGATAATAGGAAGAACTGATTTATTAAGACAAGTTAGTAAAGGATCTGAAAATTTGGATGATTTGGATTTAAATCCACTTTTTGTACAAGCTGACCCTGGAAAATTTAAAAGATATTGTGAAAATAAAATAATAAATAGCGTTCCAGATACTCTCGATCAAAAAATTTGGCCTGAAATTGAAAAATATATAGATGAAAATAAAAAAATAGATAAAGAATTCGAAATTAAAAATACAGATAGAGCTGTAGGAACAAGAGTTTCTTATCATCTATATAAAAAATTTGGAAATAATAAACTTGAAGATGAAAGTGTTGAGCTAAATTTTAAAGGATCAGCCGGTCAGTCTTTTGGAGCGTTTGGTGCAAAAGGTTTAAAAATGAATTTAAAGGGAGATGCAAATGACTATGTAGCTAAAGGGCTTTCGGGGGCAATACTTTCAATTAAACTTCAGGATGAAAGCAATTTAGTATCTAAAGATAACACTATAATTGGAAATACAGTTTTGTATGGCGCAACCTCAGGCTATTTATTTGCAGCAGGCCAGGCAGGTGAAAGATTTGCAGTAAGAAATTCAGGAGCAACCACTGTAGTTGAAGGTTGTGGAACAAATGGATGTGAATATATGACAGGGGGAAATGTAGTCATTCTAGGTGAAATAGGTGATAATTTTGCAGCAGGAATGACTGGAGGTATGGCATTTGTTTATGATAAAAAAGATGAATTTTCAATTAAGGTAAATCCAAATTCAGTTATATGGCAGAGAATAGAAACTGATTATTGGAAAGATTTTGTTAAAAAGTTAGTTTTAATGCATAGTAACGAAACAAATTCAGAAACTTCAAAACTTATAATTAAAAATTTTGATGAAGAGGTTAAGTATTTCTATCAGGTTTGTCCAAAGGAAATGCTTAATAAATTAGAAAATCCCATAAGTGAAAATAAGGATATAAAAGCAAGTTAGTTTGTTTTATTAATCATATTGTTTAACTCAGCTAAAATCCTTTTTTTGTAACTTTGAGCAAATAAACTATGATCTCCATTTTTTATTATAATCAATTTCTTTTCAGCTTTTATAAAAATTTTAATTAATTTTTTTGAGTATTTTGTAGGAACAGTGTCATCTTTATTACCATGAAATAGGCTTACATATATTTTTGAGTCTATTTTTTTATTTAAAACTCTATTTCTTCTGCCATCTTTGATCAATTGATATGTAATTGGATATTCAAAACCTCCATGTTTCAGATTATATATTCCTTTATTTATTGTTTCCTTTTTCATTTTTTTTGTGAATTTTTTCCACATTATTTGCTCTAAGAATTCTGGAGCAGAGCCTATTCCTATAAATCCTTTTATTTGTTTTTTAAAATATTTAAACTGATTTGTAGAAATCCACGAACCCATACTTGAGCCGATCAAAATAAAATTATTTTTTTTAACAATTTTTTTAATTGCAATCTTGGTTTGATATGTCCATTTGCTTATATTGCCTTTAGTAAACTCTCCGCTTGATTTGCCATGACCAGAATACTCAACTGCTAAAAATCCAATTTTATTTTTTTTGCAATATTTAATGAAAGATTTTGGTTTTTCACCTTCTAAATCCGACATAAAACCATGAAGAAATACAACGTATAATTTATTTCGGTAGTTGTTACTTAAATATCTTATTTTTTGTGTATTTGATAATTTAAGGTATTTATATTTATTCATAAAAGTTTATTCAGTTAATTTCTTAATATATAATAATAGTCAATGTCATCAAAAATAAAAGTTTTACAAGTAATACCAAAACTTGGTTATGGAGGAGCTGAGATTGGATGTTTTGATTTGGCTCATTTTTTGTACGAAAATAATTGTAAATCATATATTATAACAAGTGGTGGGCCACTTTTAAAATACATTGACAAAAAAAAAGTAACATTAATAAGATTACCAGTTCAAAGCAAAAATCCTTTATTAATTCTCTTAAACAGCATTATACTTTCTGTTTTAATAATTTTTTTAAATATCAATATAGTGCATGCTCGTAGTCGAGCTCCAGCATGGTCAAGTTTGTTGGCTACAAAAATTACAAGGACAAAGTTTGTTACCACTTTTCATGGAAGTTATAACTTTTCGAGTAGCCTGAAAAAGTTTTATAACTCAGTTATGCTACGATCGGATTTGATAATTGCAGGATCAAATTTTATTTTTTCTCATATTAATCAGAACTACTCAAAATATTTGAGCCATAACAAAAAATTTTTAGTCATCTATAGGGGAATTAATACAGAATATTACAACCCAAAAAAAATTAAAGAAACTGATGAACAAAAATTGATATCAAAATGGAACATCGATAAAAATAAAAAGATTATTCTGTTACCAGGCAGGTTAACAGCGTGGAAAGGACATGAAATATTTTTAGAAGCTTTAAATCAATTAAAAAAGCAAAAACCCGAGATAGAATTTACTGCTATTATATTAGGTAGTGACCAGGGAAGAAATATTTATAAAAAAAAACTTGAGAGATTGGTTGATCAATTTAGATTATCGAACGATGTAAAATTTTTTGATAATTTTGATATAATGCCTATTGCATATAAGATATCAGACTTAATAATTTCTTCCTCTATTGAACCAGAATCATTTGGAAGAATTTCTGTTGAAGCGCAATCAATGGAAAAACCAATAATAGCTAGCAATATTGGTGGATCAACTGAAACAATAGAAAATGAAAAGACAGGATTCCTTTTTGAGTCTGGTAATTCTAAGAAATTATGCGAAAAAATGATTGAAATATTGAATTTAAGTGAAGTTACACTTAATGGAATAGGATCTGCAGGAAGAAAAAACGTTATAAAAAAATTTAATGTTGAAAAAATGTGTTTTTCTACTTATTCAGAATATAAAAAAATTTTAAATGCTTAATATTAAACTACCTGATGGAAATAAATTAACTTTTGAAAAAAAAGTAACAGGGGTAAAAATTGCTGAAAAAATTAGCAAATCTCTAGCTAAAGATGCTTTGGTTATGAGTGTTAATGGAGTTTTAAAAGATTTAACATATGAAATAGACAAAGATTGTGAGATAAAAATTTTTACATCTAAAGATAAAGATGGATTAGATACCATAAGACATGATACTGCCCATATTTTAGCTATGGCTGTTCAAGAATTATTTCCAGGCACTCAAGTTACTATTGGACCAACTATTGAGAATGGTTTCTATTATGATTTCTCTAGAAAGGAAACATTTACAGAGTCTGATTTAAAAAAAATAGAGAGTAAAATGTCAGAAATTGTTGACAGAGATGAAATTACTCATCGAGAAGTTTGGGACAGAGAAAAAGCTATTTCGCATTTTAAAAAAATAGGAGAAAATTATAAATCTGAAATAATTAATTCTATTCCTGAAGGAGAAGAGGTTTCGATATATTTTCATGGAAAATGGCATGATTTATGTAGAGGCCCTCATTTAACATCAACAGGTAAAGTTGGAAAACACTTTAAACTAACAAAGGTAGCGGGAGCTTACTGGAGAGGAGACTCAAATAATGAAATGCTTCAAAGAATTTATGGAACATCATGGGCAACAAAAAAAGACCTAGATAATTATATTACAAGATTAGAGGAGGCAGAAAAAAGAGATCATAGAAAAATTGGAAAAGAGATGGATTTTTTTCATTTTAGAGAGGAGAGTCCCGGATCCGTTTTCTGGCACGAAAAAGGATGGAATTTATTTCAAAAACTTATTTCGTATATGCGTCAAAAGCAAGATGATGCAGATTACAAAGAAATAAATACCCCAGAGCTTCTTGATCGTTCTCTATGGGAAAAATCAGGACATTGGGAAAAATTTGGTGATAACATGTTCACATCAACTACCCCAGACAATAAAATATTTGCAATAAAACCAATGAATTGCCCAGGGTGTGTTCAAGTTTTTAATCAAGGTCTTAAAAGTTATAGAGATTTGCCATTAAAGATGTCTGAATTTGGTAAAGTTCATAGATATGAACCATCAGGTGCCTTACATGGTCTTTTGAGAGTAAGAGCTTTTACACAAGACGATGCTCATATTTTTTGTACAAATGAACAAATTATAGATGAATGTTTATCTGTCACAAATTTAATATTGGAAATTTATAAAGATCTAGGATTTGAAAATGTAATTTTAAAATATTCGGATAGACCAGATGTAAGAGTTGGAGAAGATAATGTATGGGATAAAGCAGAGGAAGCGCTTCTAAGAGCTATAAAAGCTTCTAAACTTGAATATACTATTAATAAGGGCGAAGGAGCTTTTTATGGTCCAAAAATAGAGTTTGTTTTGCGCGATGCTATTGGTAGAGACTGGCAGTGTGGAACACTACAAGTTGATTTTAATCTTCCAGGTAGACTTGGTGCAAGTTATGTATCTAAAGATGGAACTAAAAAAGTTCCTGTCATGCTCCACAGGGCTTTGTTTGGTTCATTGGAGAGATTTATTGGAATTTTAATTGAACACTATGCTGGCAAACTTCCCTTTTGGTTATCTCCTTTGCAAACAATAATTATCCCTGTCTCAAATGAGTTCGATGAATATGCAAAAGATATAAATCAAAAAATTAAAAAATCAGGTATTAGTTCTGAGGTTGACCTAAAAAATCACAATTTAAACTATAAAATAAGAGAACATTCATTAGCAAAAATTCCCTTACTAATTATTTGTGGTAAAAAAGAAGTTGACTCTAACACAGTAACCATTAGAAAGATTGGTGTTGAAAAACAAGAAAGCATGGATTTAAATAATTTTATTGAAACATACTCAGCATTAAGCAAAGCTCCTTCATTTTAAGTGCCAGATTTTAAGCAAAACTATTTTCAAAGAAGAACAAGACCTAGGGGTCCAAGATCAAATAATAAAATTACATCCCCCGAGGTTCAAGTAATAACAAATAATGGAGAAAATTTAGGAATAATTACTATTAGTGAAGCTGTATCTAGAGCGAAAGAAGAAGGGTTAGATCTCATTGAAATAGCCCCAAACGCAAAACCTCCAGTATGTAAAATTATGGATATGGGAAAGTATAAATATGATCAACAAAAAAAAGCAAATAAAGCAAAAAAGAAACAAAAAAAAATTGAATTAAAAGAAATAAAATTAAGACCTGTAACAGAAGTTCACGATTATACTTTTAAAATTAAAAATGCACAAAAATTCATTTCAAAAGGCGATAAGGTTAAATTTACTATTAAATTTAGGGGAAGAGAATTACAACATACAAATTTAGGAAATGAGCTTATGGAAAAAATCAAAACTGATATGCAGTCAATTGGAAAAGTCGAGTTACAGCCTAAATTTGAGGGAAAACAGATGATAATGGTCATCCAGCCGTTATAATAAATTTAGTTGCTTATTATTTTTATAGTTTGTATAAACCGCACATGCCAAAATTAAAAACAAAAAGCTCTGCTAAAAAAAGATTTAAAATCACAGCAAGAGGAAAAGTTGTGATGCCGCAAGCTGGAAAAAGGCATGGCATGATAAAAAGAACAAATTCTCAGATAAGAAAACAAAGAGGCACCACAATAATGTCTAAGCAAGATAGTAAAATAGTAAAATCCTATATGCCTTACAATTTAAGAGGTTAAAATGGCTAGAGTTAAAAGAGGAGTTACAAGTAGAGCAAAGCATAAGAAAGTCCTAAAAGCAGTTAAAGGTCAATGGGGTAGAAGAAAAAATACGATTAGAGTGGCTAGACAAGCAATGGAAAAAGCCATGCAGTATGCTTACAGAGATAGAAGAAATAAAAAAAGGACATTTAAATCATTATGGATACAAAGAATCAATGCAGGTGTTCGTTTAGAGGGCATGACTTACTCAAAATTTATTAATGGTTTGAATAAATCAGGTATGAAACTTGACAGAAAAGTTCTAGCAGAAATTGCTTACGAAAACCCTTCTGCGTTCAAAGAAATTGTCAAAAAAGCTCAATCAGCGTTAAATTAAATCTTACTATTGTTTTTATTCTGTTAAGAAATAATCTGTTAGAATGTCAGATATAAAAAAACTAAAAAACGATTTTATTAATAAAATTAATGAAATCTCAAGTTTAGAAAATTTAAATCAGACAAAATCAGAGTTATTTGGAAAGAATGGTTTAATTACTAATGAATTTAAAAAATTAGGCTCCGTATCACCTGAAAATAAAAAACAATTTGCATCAGATTTGAATTCTATCAAAGATGAATTGCAAAATTTAATATCAAATAAACTTCAAAAAATAGAAATTGAAGAAATAAATAAAAAATTAAAAAATGAAAAAGTAGATGTAACTTTACCTGAAAGAAGTTTTTTACAAGGAAAAATTCATCCAGTATCTCAAGCAATAGATGAAATATCCTCTATATTTTCTGAGATTGGTTTTAGCGTTGAGGAAGGACCCGATATCGAAAATGAACATTTTAATTTCTCTGCCTTAAACACTCCAGACAACCACCCTGCTAGGGACATGCATGATACATTTTATTTAGATAAGGACAAAAAATTTTTATTAAGAACACATACTTCTCCAGTTCAAATAAGAACAATGCTTAATGGTAAGCCACCTTTTAAAATAATTGCTCCAGGAAGAACTTATAGATCTGATAGTGACCAAACACATAGTCCAATGTTTCATCAGGTTGAAGGACTCCATATAGATAAAAGTATTAATATGGGACATCTTAAAGGTTGTTTGCATTATTTTATAAAAGAATTTTTTGAAGTTAAGAAAATTAAAATGAGATTTAGACCAAGTCATTTTCCCTTTACAGAACCTTCAGCTGAGGTTGATATAGGTTACGAGATTAAAGATGGAAAAATCATAATCGGTGAAGGTAATAAATGGTTAGAGATTTTGGGTTGCGGAATGGTACATCCAAATGTTCTAAAAAATGTCAAAGTGAACCCTGATAAGTTTCAAGGTTTCGCCTTTGGAATAGGTATTGATAGACTCGCAATGCTTAAATATGGGATTAATGACTTAAGGGCTTTTTTTGAGTCTGACTACCGATGGCTTAATCACTATGGCTTTGATCCATTAGATGTACCATCAAGTTATAGAGGCTTAAGCAGATGAAACTTACTATTGATTGGTTAAAAGACCATCTTGATACAAAATATAACGATCAACAAATTATTAATAAACTAACAGATATAGGATTAGAAGTCGAAAGTTTTGAGAAGCAATCGAGTGATATGAATAGTTTCATTATAGCAGAAATTGTTAAATCTGAAAAACATCCAAATGCTGACAAACTGAAGGTTTGTGATGTTAATATAGGACAAAAAGATTTAGTAAAAGTGGTGTGTGGTGCTCAAAATGCAAAAGAAAATTTATTAACAATTTATGCACCACCCGGAGCTATAATTCCAAAAAACCAAATGAAATTATCTATATCTAAGATAAGGGGTGTTACATCTTATGGTATGCTTTGCTCAGAGTCTGAGCTTAAGTTATCCAATGAGAGTGAAGGTATTACTGAACTACCAAATAAATTTAAAACCAAAATTGGCACAAAGTATTTTAGCAACAAATCTCCTAAGGTATTAGATTTGTCCATAACCCCTAATAGAGCTGATTGTTTAGGCGTCAGAGGTATTGCAAGAGATTTGGCTGCAGCTGGAACTGGAAAGTTAAAAGATCTTAAAAATACAAAAATTAAGATAAATAATAAACAAATTTTCAAAGTAAAAATTATAAACGAGAAACCATTGGGGTGTCCTTCATTTGGTAGCTGTCTTATAAAAGGTGTAAAAAATCGAGAAAGCCCAAATTGGTTGAAAGAAAAAATTATCTCACTTGGTCAAAAGCCAATTTCAGCAATAGTAGACATTACAAATTACGTAATGATGGATTTAAATAGACCTTTACACGCTTATGATGCGGATAAGATCGATAAAATGATTATTGTAAGAAATGCAAAAGAAGACGAGTCATTTAAAGCTTTGGACAACAAAATTTACAAACTAGAGAAAGATATGTGTGTGATCGCAGATAAATCAAATGTTTTAGGACTAGGCGGAATCATAGGAGGCGCAAGCTCAGGAACTGAATTTAGTACAGAAAATATTTTACTAGAGTCAGCTTATTTTAATCCGAGATCTATAAGAAAAACCTCAAAACATTTCAATATTGATACAGATGCAAAATTTAGGTTCGAAAGAGGAATAGATCCAAATGCAATATTATCTGGACTTCAAAAAGCAGCAGAACTCATTCAGAAAATATGTGGAGGAAAAATCGGTAAATTTGATATTCAAAAGGTAGAAAACTTTAGCAACAAAATTATAAATTTTAATCCATCATTATTTAAAAAAATAACAGGATTTGAGGTAAAAAATGGGGAGATGATAAAAATATTAAACGATTTAGGTTTTGAAGTTAAAAAGAGTAAAAATAATTTAAAACTAAGAGTGCCCTCGTGGAGAACAGATATTGATCAATCAGTTGATGTTATAGAGGAAATTACAAGAATAAAAGGATACGATTTAATCAAAACAGAATTTCCAGAAAAAGTTAGAAATAAATCTACTTTAAACCCTCAACAAAAGTTATTTCATTTTGTACAAAGGTCGGTCGCCTCTAAAGGATATGCGGAAACAGTGACTTGGTCTTTCACAAACTCAAAAATTAACAAATTATTCTCTGAAGATCTTAAAAAAATAGAGATAATAAATCCAATAAGTTCAGACTTAGATGTTTTAAGAAATTCAATTTTTTCCAATCTTGTTACACACTTGATAAAAAATATTGATCGAGGATTTAAAGATATTTCTATGTTTGAGATTGGACCTACTTTTAGTGGACATAAACCTGGAGAACAAAAAATAGTTGTAGGAGCTTTAAGATCAGGGAAAATCTCAAGAATCAATTGGGCTGAGAAAGATAGATTGGTAGATGTATTTGATGCCAAAAGAGATGTGATGCAAACTTTATGTGAAATTGGTATTGATCAGAAAAAGCTATTAGTTAACGACGAAACTCCTGGTTATTATCATCCAGGAAAATCAGGAAAAATTTTTTTAGAAACTCAATTAAATAAACCACTTGCTTATTTTGGAGAAGCGCACCCTAATATATTAAAAAAATTGGATATAAAAACAGAGTCGCTTATTTTTTTTGAATTACTTTTTGAAAATATTGAAATTACAGAAAATCTTTTAGGTAAAAAATCAAAATTTGAACCATCTATTTATCAAAAATCGGAGAGAGATTTTGCTTTTGTAGTTGATATAAATTTAGAAGCACAAAGTTTAATAAATACCATTTCAAATATAGATAAAAATTTAATTAAATCTGTAAAGATTTTTGATGTTTATCAAGGTGAAAATATTCCTGAAGATAAAAAATCAATTGCTATAAGTGTTACTATACAGTCATCCGAAAAGACTCTTACCGACAATGATTTAGACGAATTAAATACAGATATAATTAAAACAGTTGAAAAAAAATACGACGCAAAAATAAGATCCTAATTATGTCAACAATAAATAACATTAGGAATTTTGCAATTATCGCACATATAGATCATGGAAAGTCCACAATTGCAGATAGGATAATCCATAGGTGTGGAGGTTTAACCGAAAGAGAGATGAAGGCTCAAGTGCTCGATTCAATGGATATAGAAAGAGAGAGAGGAATCACAATAAAAGCTCAGACTGTTAAATTAAATTATACGTCAAAAAATGGTAAAAAATATATTCTTAATATAATCGATACACCCGGACATGTAGATTTTAGTTACGAAGTAAGTAGGTCTTTATATGCGTGTGAAGGCTCTATTTTAATTGTTGATAGTACTCAAGGTGTTGAAGCTCAAACTCTAGCTAACGTTTACCAGGCATTAGATATTAATCACGAAATAATTCCAGTTTTAAACAAAATAGATTTACCGGCATCAGATTTAGAGAGAACAAATAAGCAAATAGAGGAGGTAATTGGTATTGATACATCATCTGCAGTTCCTTGTTCAGGAAAGACAGGTGAAGGCATTGATGAAATTCTTGAACAAATTATAAATGTTCTTCCTGGTCCAAAAGGGGAAATCAACGATAAGTTAAAATGTTTATTGGTTGATAGTTGGTACGACACTTACTTAGGAGTTGTAATACTAGTAAGAGTAATAGATGGTAAAATCTCTAAAAATATGAAGATTAAAATGATGTCAACAGGTCAAGAATACTTAGTTGAAAAAGTAGGTGTATTCACTCCTAAAGCAAAAGATGTAAATGAACTTAATACAGGTGAGATTGGCTTTATTACAACAGGCATCAAAGTTCTTTCAGAAACAAAAGTAGGCGACACAATATGCGATGCAGTAAAACCACTAAACGAAGCTTTGCCAGGATTTAAACCAAGTAAACCAGTTGTGTTCTGCGGATTATTTCCTGTCGACAGTTCTGAATATCAAAAATTAAAAGATGGATTAGCAAAACTTCAATTAAATGACTCCAGTTTCTCTTATGAAGCAGAATCATCTTCAGCATTAGGACTTGGTTTTAGGTGTGGTTTTTTAGGGCTGCTTCATCTTGAAATTGTAACAGAAAGATTAGAGAGAGAATTTGATATTAATCTATTAACCACAACACCTGGTGTGGTTTATAAGGTTCATTTACGAAAAGATGAAATAATTGATCTACAAAATCCCTCGAATTTACCTGATCCTTCACAAATAAATTTAATTGAGGAACCTTGGATAAAAGCTACGATTATTACACCTGATCAGTACTTAGGATCTATAATTAAACTATGCCAAGATAAACGAGGTATTCAAACTAATTTGAGTTATTCAGGAAATAGAGCTGTAGTAAATTATGAAATACCATTGAATGAAGTTGTTTTTGATTTTAATGATAGACTGAAGTCAATGACAAGTGGTTACGCAAGTTTTGATTATGAAATTCTTGAGCACAGAGAGGGGGATTTAGTAAAACTTGGCATATTAGTTAATTCAGAACCAGTGGATGCTTTAGCTATGATGGTTCATAAAGATTTTGCCCAATCAATTGGTAGAGAGGTTTGTGAAAAATTAAAAGATTTGATACCTAGACATAACTTTATGATACCAGTACAAGCAGCAATTGGTGGAAAAGTGATCGCCAGAGAAACAATCAAAGGATTTAAAAAAGACGTCTTAACGAAAATTCACGGAGGTGGAGCTAGGGACAGAAAAAGAAAATTACTAGATAAACAAAGAAAAGGAAAAGCACGATCAAAACAATTTGGAAGAGTTGAGATTCCCCAAGAGGCATTTATTGGAGTATTAAAAATTAATAAAGATAAGTAATATGGTGAGGTATCAAATACTAATATATCAAAATAATTTTATTTAATTATCAATCGGAGAGGTGGCCGAGTGGTTGAAGGCGCACGCTTGGAAAGCGTGTAAAGGGGAAACTCTTTCATGGGTTCGAATCCCATTCTCTCCGCCATATTCTCAGTTCAAAATATAGGACAAAAACCAATAGATTTTCTTGTAAATTATTAATATAGATTTTTAATTATTATTTTGTTCAAAAAATACTGCTATATCTGGTTAATTTGACCACATAAGATGAAGGCATTTTATTAAATAATAATAAAGTGGTATGATAAATTTTCCAAAAAAAATATAAATGACAAAAAATAGTAAAAATAATTACCAAGCAGACTCCATTAAAGTTCTTAAGGGACTTGAAGCTGTAAGAAAAAGACCCGGAATGTATATTGGTGACACCGATGACGGGACAGGTTTACACCACATGGTTTATGAGGTTGTCGATAATGCTATTGATGAAGCGCTTGCTGGCCATTGTAGTAAAATTGAAATTGACTTAAACGAAGATGGATCTATTACAGTTTCTGACGATGGTAGAGGAATACCTGTTGATATACACAAATCTGAAAAAAAATCAGCTGCAGAAGTAATAATGACTCAGCTGCATGCGGGTGGTAAGTTCGATCATGATTCTTATAAAGTTTCTGGTGGTTTACATGGAGTAGGAGTATCTGTTGTAAACGCTTTGTCAGCAAAATTAGAGTTATTTATAGAAAGAGATGGGAAAAAATACTTTATAGAATTTAAAAATGGCGATTCTGTTAACCCTTTAAAAGAAATTGGTAAGTCAAAAAACACAGGTACAAAAATTAAATTTCTTCCTTCAAAAGAAGTTTTTTCATCCACTAAATTTAGCTCCAGTATTATTCAAAAAAGAATGCGTGAATTAGCATTTTTAAACAAAGGAATCTCAATAACTGTTAATGATAAAACTACAAAAAAAAATAAATCAATAATTTTTAAATTTGAGGGAGGAATATTAGAGTTTGTAAATTTTTTAGATGAAAAAAGGGAGCCTTTAAAAAATAAAAATGAAAAAGATTTATTTAAATCACCGATTTATATCGAGGGAAATAAATCTAGTATCAATGTCCAGTGTTCGCTAAAATGGAACTCAGGTTTTAATGAGGATATTTATCCTTATACAAATAATATTTTTCAAAAGGACGGTGGGACACATCTCCTTGGTTTTAGAAGTGCCTTAACTAGAGTGATAAACAAATATGCAAATGAACTTAACTTATTAAAAAAAAATAAAGTAAGCTTATCTGGGGAAGATATTAAAGAGGGATTAACTTGTGTACTTTCAGTAAAAATACCTGATCCAAAATTTTCATCTCAAACCAAAGATAAGCTAGTGTCATCAGAGGTAAGAAATATTGTAGAAACTATAATAAATGAAAAATTATCAATTTGGTTTGATCAAAATCCTTCAATATCTAAAATTATTTTATCAAAAGTAATACAGGCAGCAGTTGCTAGAGATGTAGCGAGAAAAGCAAGAGAGAGTGTAAGAAGAAAAGGAGCATTAGAGCTTACAGGTTTGCCAGGTAAATTAGCAGATTGTCAGAATTCTAAACAAGAAGGTACCGAATTGTTTATAGTCGAAGGTGATTCAGCGGGTGGTTCAGCTAAGCAAGGAAGGAATAGAGAATATCAGGCTGTATTACCTTTGAGGGGAAAAATTTTAAATACTTATATTGATGTAGATTCAATTAAAAATAAGAATGGCAATGGTAATGGAGCCGAAGTTAAAACAAAAGTTTTGTCTAAAATGGTCTCCTCAAATGAAATTATTACTTTAATTAATGCACTAGGATTAGATCCCAAAAGTGAAGAAATAGAAATTAAAGATTTAAGGTATGGAAAAATTATCATCATGACTGATGCTGATGTTGATGGTTCTCATATTAGAGCTTTATTACTAACATTTTTTAATAACGAGCCTTTTAAAAAGCTAATTGAGAATGGAAATATATATTTGGCCCAACCCCCGCTCTTTAAAATTAATAAAGGGTCAAAGGGAATCTACATTAAGGATGAAATTCAATTAGAAAAATATTTAAATGAAAACTCAAAAAATCTTAAAAAGCTTAAAAAAGGTTCAAAAGAATACGAAAGACAAGCTCAGGAAGAAAAAGCAAATCTTAACATTCAACGATTTAAGGGATTAGGTGAAATGAATCCGGAAGAGTTGTGGAATACAACCTTAAATCCTGAAACTAGAAGTTTATTGCAGGTAAAATACTCAAAAAATATAAAAGATGACTTTGAACTTATTGATACCTTAATGGGAAGTGATGTTTCTGCAAGAAAAGATTTTATAATTGAGAATGCTATTAATGTTTTAAATTTAGATATTTAAATTAATGGAGCAAAGCGCATCATCGAAAATTTATTTTCTAAAAAAGTCTACGTACGTAAATTTAAGATGGATAGCTATCTTAGGACAATTTATAACAATTAATATCGTAAAGTTCATATTTGATTTCGAGTTTGATTTTATAATAGCAAATATTGTAGTTTTTTTTGGAGTTTTAAGTAATTTAGTTTTGATATTTTTCTTTAAAAGAATTGAATTACCAGAGAAAGTATCAATGTACTTTTTGATTATTGATATATTACAGCTCAGTTTTTTGTTATATCTTACAGGTGGAACAATAAACCCTTTCTCTATTTTTTTACTAATTCCAAGTATATTTGCTGCATCAAGTTTAAACATTAAAACTAATTTGTTTTTATTTTTGCTAACTTTTTTAAGTATAATTATTTTATCTTCTTTTCATCAAGAGCTGCCAGCTCCACTTAATAAATATATTTTTAATAAATATTATTATTATTCATTTCCAATTGCTTTAATAATTGCTCTAATATTTTTAAATTTTTTTGCTTTCAGCTTTGGTAAAGAATCTCGTTTAAGGAAAGAGGCTTTAGATAAGTTACAAGAGGTTATGGCTAAAGAACATGAATTAGTATCATTAGGTGGACAAGCTGCCGCTGCCGCACACTCCCTTGGAACACCTCTCTCTACAATTAAAATCATAACTAGTGAATTATTTGATCAATTGAAAAATGATAAAAATTTAAAGGAGGATGTTAAACTTTTGGATGATCAGGTAAATAGATGTAATAAAATATTAAAAAAACTCACTATGAACCCAGTGGTTGAAGATGATTTTATTGGAAATGATATCACTATACATGAGTATCTGTATCAAATAGTTAGATCTTTTGAAGATATATCTAAAAAAAAATTCATTATTTCCAAAAATCAGGACTATAATTCTTTTAAGATAAAGAGATCAATTGAATTAATTTATGGCATCAGAAATTTTTTAGGTAATGCAAATAAATTCTCAAAAGAAAAAGTTTATATTACGTTAAAAAGTGACAATGAATATACAGAAATTATAATTGAAGATGATGGAAGTGGTTTTGATAAAAATATATTAAGTAAGATTGGCGAACCATATATAAATACAAATCAAAAAAAAAAATTATCTGGTTTAGGTTTAGGAATTTTCATCGGCAAAACACTTTTAGAAAAAAACTTTGCTAAAGTTATTTGTGGAAATTCTAAAACAAGAAATGGTGCAGAGATTGTTATAACTTGGAAAAATGAAGATCTAAGAAAAGTTTAGTGGGTCTTGGTTTTGTTATAAAATAAATCACTTAATTGACCAATCATTACATCCCCCAGTTCCTGTACATCAGATATTTTAATTGCTTTTTTGTAATATCTGGATACGTCATGTCCGATCCCAATTGCTAAAATTTCTATTTCTCTTTTATTTTCAATAGACTTTACAATTTTCTTTAAATGCTTTTCTAAAAAATCACCAGAATTTACTGATAAAGTCGAATCATCTACTGGCGCCCCATCAGATATAACCATTAAAATTTTTCTTTCTTCCTTCCTTTTTTTTAACCTATTGTACGCCCAAGCTATTGCTTCTCCATCTATATTTTCCTTTAAAATTCCTTCTTTAAGCATTAAGCCGAGGTTTTTTTTTGCTTGTCTCCAATGCATATCCGCACTTTTATAAATAATATGTCTAAGGTCGTTTAGTCTTCCAGGATTTTTAATTTTACCTTTGTTATTCCATTCCTCTCTACTTTGACCACCTTTCCAATTTCTTGTAGTAAAACCTAATATCTCAACTTTTACTGAACATCTTTCTAAAGTTCTTGAAAGTATATCTGCACACAAAGCGGCAATTGTTATAGGCCTTCCTCTCATAGATCCAGAATTGTCGATCAGTAGCGTTACTACAGTGTCCTTAAATTCTTGATCTTTTTCTTTCTTGAAAGATAAACAATTGTAAGGATCTATTATAATTCTTGGAAGTTTGGAACTATCTAACAAACCTTCTTCCAAATCAAAATCCCATGACCTATTTTGTTTTGCAAGCAGTTGTCTTTGTAATTTATTTGCGAGTTTAGTTATAACATCCTGAAAAGAAATTAGCTGCTGATCAAGGCTTTTTCTTAATTTTGTAATTTCATTAAGGTTTTCAAGTGTTTCAGCTTTTGCTATTTCGTCAAATTGAGTTGTGTAAATTTTATATTCTTTATCACCTACTTTATTACTTTTTTTTTGAATTATTTGTTCTGAGCTCGATTCCTCGCCATCAGTGTCCATTAGCTGCTCTTCAAAGTTATATTCATTTAAATCGCTGTCTGCATCTGATCCACTTACAGCTTGATTCTGCTCTTGTGTGTCCTGATCAGATTTATTTTCTGAATTATCATCCTGATCTTCATTATTATCCTGGTTTTCGGTTGTATCATTATCCTGATTTTGGTCATTTTCATTATCAAATATATCTAGCTCTTTAATTAGATCAGAAAATTTTTTGTTATATATATCTTGGTTCTCAAAATTATTTTGTAAATATTCTATATGCTTACCTATCGTATTGGTAAAATCTTTTTCCCAATATTCAAGAATTTTTTTACTTTTGTCATTTAATTCAATGCTCAAAAAATTCTTTAGCATATATATTTCAAAGGCTTCAACTATGTTTATATCTTCTTTGCTCTTTAATTGATCGTTTTTTTTTGAATTAATTGCAAACTCGTAATTACTTTTTATATTTTTTGATATTCCTTTTAACATTTCACAACCTAGGAACTCATAACGAATTTTTTCACTTATCTCATATAACTGTTTACATAATTGATTTTTTGGAATGTTTTTTAAGTAAATTTCATTACTAGAAAATTTTCTCTTAAGTGCTTCAGAATCTGTTTTAGCTCTAAGCCTCATATAATCATCCCTAGAACTTAAACTCTCAATATTAAAAAAGTTATAACTATCTTTTATTGAGGTGTTATTTTTTTCAGTTTTACACTCAAATTCATCAGATATTACTTTGAATGTAGAGATTAAAGCTTGCCTGAATTTCTCTTTAAAATTTTCGTCCTGTTTCATCTATATCTTAATATTAATCATAGACTCAGGTAGATCCTCACCAAAACATCTTTGATAATACTCGGCTATAGTATTTTTCTCTGCATCATCACATTTATTTAAAAAAGTCACCCTAAATGCATAACCTATATCTTTAAATATTTCTGCATTTTCAGCCCAGTGTAGAACTGTACGAGGACTCATAACAGTTGAAATATCCCCAGCAATGAAACCTTTCCTAGTTAGAGAAGCTACTTTTATCATATTAGAAACTTTTTCTTTACCTTTTGCATTATTTAGATTTTTATTTTTAGCAATAATAATATCCATTTCTTTCTCAAGAGTAAGATAATTTAATGTAGAGACAATATTCCATCTATCCATTTGTCCTTGATTAATTTGTTGTGTTCCATGATATAAACCCGTTGTATCTCCTAATCCTACAGTATTTGTTGTTGCAAATAATCTAAAAAACTTATTTTGCTTTATAACTTTATTTTTATCTAAAAGTGTAAAATTACCTTCCGCCTCAAGTACTCTTTGAATAACAAACATTACATCAGGTCTTCCTGCATCATATTCATCAAAAACTAATGCAATTGAATTCTGTATTGCCCAAGGCAAAATGCCTTCTTTAAATTCTGTTACTTGTTTTCCATCTTTAATGATTATTGCGTCCTTGCCAATTAAATCAATTCTACTAATATGACTATCTAGATTTATTCTCACACAAGGCCAGTTTAGTCGAGCAGCAATTTGTTCAATATGTGTTGATTTTCCTGTACCATGATATCCTTGTATTAGAACTCTTTTATTAAAGGCAAATCCTGACAAGATAGCTAGTGTTGTATCTCTATCAAATTTATAGTTGTTATCTATTTCAGGTACAAAATCATTTTTCTTGGAAAACCCCTCTATTTCCATATCCGAGTCTATTCCAAATATTTGTTTAACAGAAAGTTTTATATCTGGTCTTATATCCAAGTTATCCATTATATTTTCCTTTATAAGTATTTTTTAGTTGAGTGTACGCTAAAGTGATTACCTTTAGCTTGTCCTCATATTTTTTATTACCAGAATTCATATCAGGGTGAAATTTTTTGACAAGTTTTTTAAATTTTTCCTGAATTTTTTCCCATTTCAAGCCTATGCTTACTCCAATTATGCTAAAGGCCTTAATATCACTTTGATTAAACTTGAACTCTACTTTATTCCTTAAATTTTCAAAACTTGAATTTTTAACTTCGTCGTTTAGTGCATTGTTCCATAGTATTTTAAAAAAATTATCTGATGAGCTAAAGCTTTGGGTAGGTTTATGCCATGTAATATCAGATTTTAAAAAATTATATATTTGAGTATCGTTCATTCCTTCAAAATAATTCCAATTTTTATTAAATTCTTTAATATGATCAAGACACAATAATCTAAACTTTTTACTATTATCTCTTTCTATTGGCGCCTTAAATTCACCTGTATTGTTGCAATTATCCCAATCACATATATTTTTCATGATATGATAATATAATAAAATGGAAATTAATAAACTAATAGATAACATCAAAAAAAAAATAAGTCTTAATATTCCAGTAGAGTCTGTCGTAATTGAAGATAAAACTTTTTTACATAAGAAACATAAAGGTTATCAAAAAGGTAAATTTCATATTAAAATTTTAATAGAGTCATCAGAACTTAGGAAAAAAAGTCGCATCAACGCAAATAAGATTGTTTTCTCATTATTAAAAAATGAAATAGATAAATTTTTACATTCTATACAAATATCAATTATTTAAAACCTTCATTAAAAAACTTTTAATATCTTTAAGAGAAAATTGAAGGTTTAAAATGGGTTTGTTTATCTTTTTAAGAAGTATAAGATTTATTTTTAAAGAAACATTTTTTTTGTCTGATTTCATAAATTTTAGTATTTTTTCAATATCTTTCTTTTTAAAAAAATTGTTTATATCTAATTTGATATCAAGTGAATTTAGATGATCAAAAATTTCTAACATATCTTTTTTAGAAATAATTTTCTTGTTATAAGCAAATAAAATTTCATTTTTCAAACCCAAAAGGACTGCCTCACCATGATTAAGTTTATTTGAAAAATTCAGTGCTGCTTCGAATGAGTGTGCAAAAGTATGTCCTAAATTTAATATTTTTCTTAAACCACTTTCTTTTTCGTCTTTTTGAACAATATTCTTTTTTATATTACAGCTATCTTTAATTGCTTTTTCGATGTATGGGGACTTTATATCAAGAATATTTTGATAATTTTTTTTCAAAAAAATAAATATTTTTTTTTTTGAAATTAAACTATGTTTAAGTATTTCACCGTAACCACAAATCTTCTCTCTTTTTGGTAAAGATTTTAATAGTGATATGTCAGATAAAACTAAATTTGGTTGATAGAACGTGCCTACTAAATTTTTTCCATATTTATTATTAATACCAGTTTTACCACCTATAGATGAGTCAACTTGCGCCAATAATGTAGATGGAATATTTACAAATTTTATTCCTCTTTTAAATATATTCGCTACAAAGCCAGATACATCCCCAATTATCCCTCCTCCTACAGAGATTAATAGGTCATCCCTATTAAAATTATTTTTTAATAATATTTCTAGTAAAAAATTTACACTTTGAAAATTTTTATTCTTTTCAGAAGAATTAAATTTATGAATAAACGTTTTTTTATTTCTCAATTTAAATTTTAGTAAAGATAAATATTTTGTAGGGATATTTTTATCTATTATGATTAAACATTTTTTAAATTCCAAATTATTCTTTTTTAAGATTTTTGGTAAATTATTTATTAATTTATCTCCTACTAAAATAGGATAGGTTTTACTTTTTGTTTTTACTAATATTCTATTTATTTTCATAATTTTTGATTATTTTTGTAACAATTTCTTTACGGCTTAAATTCTCACAAATAATTTCGTAATTTGCTTTTTCATATATTTTTGCTCTATTTGAAATAAGTTCTATGATCTGACTTTCATTTAAATCTTTTAATATTGGTCTATTTTTATTATTTTTTAATCTATTAATTAGACTATTATTATCCCAATTTAACCAATAAGAGATACATTTATTGAGAACTGCTTTTTGTATTTTCTTATTAACGAACCCTCCACCACCTATAGAAATAACTGATAGCTTTTGATTTACAATTTCTAAAGTCATCCTTTCCTCCAATTGTCTAAAATATTTTTCACCTTTTTTCTTAAATATTTCATTAATTGACATTTTTTCCATTTTTTCTATTTCATGGTCTGTATCTACAAATTTTATTTTTAATTTTTTAGATATTTCACGACCAATTGTAGTTTTTCCAGACCCCATCATTCCAATTAATACTAAACTTTTATCTAATTTCATAAGTTTCACAGTTGAAAAAACACAAATATGTCTTAATTTGAAATTATTTACTTTATATGGAATTTCGAAGAAATACAAGAGGGGCAGGTTTAAGTTCAGTGGGAAAACTTGTTGTTAAAATTTTAATTATTTTGATAATTGTTTTTATCGGAATTGTTTTAATTGACAAAATTGATTTTCCAGCTCCAAATAAAAAAATACAAAATACAATTCCAAATGAAAACTTTAAGATCATTAAATAGTTTATCTAAAATAATAATTTTTTTTATAATATTAAAATTTCAATCATTATCTTTTTCTAATGAACCTGTTGATATATGGAATGTAGAAAAAAAAAAAGAAATTGAAAACAATATTAATAATATTGAGAAATATAATGATGCTAATAATTTAGAACCTCTTGAAAAATTGAACAATGATATTTTAAGCGATGAAAAATTATTTGAAAGTGAAATTTCATTAGTTGGTATCTATGACCCTGAACAATATAGTGTATCTATTGATATGTGGTCCTATTCAGATGGTAATAGTATTAAATCATTATTAAAGCGCATAGATCAAAAAACACTTTCAAAAGACTCTTTATTATTCTTAGACATCGCACTTTTAACCAATTCTTATTCTCCAAACAAAAATATAAGTGAAAATGAGTTTAATAATTTTAAAATAGATTACTTGATACAAAAAAAAAACTTTAAACAAATAAAAAATTTTATAAATTTAAATCAAGATTTTAAAGAAAATACTAAGTTAATTAAATTTTATTCTGATCATTTTTTGTCATATTCAAATATTGATGAGGCATGCTCTATTTTTGAAATCGATAATTTATTTAATGATGATTATTTAACTAAGTTCAAAATATATTGCTTGATATATGAGAATAAAAAAGATGAAGCTCAATTAATTTATGATTTAAAAATTGATGAAGGATTTAATGAAATATTTTTTGATAAAAAATTTAATATATTGATGGAATATGAAAAACAATCAAATGAAGATATATCGCAAGAAAATATATTAGATTTTCATTTATCACACAGAACTATAAAAGATTTTAAATTTATTCCTTCAGGAGAAACAAAAAAAATTATTTGGGATTATCTTTCTTCAGCAAATCTTCTTGAAGATATAAATTTGATAGATTTAGAAAATGAGGAAAAAGTTAAAATTGTTGAAAAAGCAACCCATCAAAAAAATTATAAAGAAAAAGATTTATTGAATTTATACAAACGCTTTCAATTTAATATAAATCAATTAATAAATGCACAAGATAGCTATCAACTATTACCTTCTTACAAGGGAAGAGCTCTATTATACCAAAAACTTTTACTTTCAAAAGATACTGAGGAAATTCTAAATCTTACTTTTAATTTAAAATCTTCATTTGAAAAAGACGGGATTAAAGATGCCTTTTCAAATGAATTGATCAAGTTATTAGAAAAAATAGATGAAGAAGATGTACCGTCTAACTACACAACTTTTTACAATAAATATATTAATGATAAAAAATCTGAAATTGATAAAAAAATCAAATTTAATAATAAAATAATTCACCAATCAAAATTAATAAATTATTTTCTTGGAAAGCAAAATTTAGATAAAACTGAAAAAGAACTAGCGGACATATTAAAAAAAACCAAAAAAAATAAAAAATATTTCGTATCAAAGAAAGATGTTATTTTAATAGAATCTTTAAAATCTGATGGTGTACAAATACCAAAAAAATACAGAAATCTATATGAAGTAAATTCTTATCTTCCACAAGATATTAAAACTTATATTGAAAATGGAGAAAGTGGGATGATATTGTTAAGACTTGCAGAGATAATTGGCCAAGATGAAATCAAAATTCTTGATATTGATACTATAGAATTTATTATGAGCACTCTTAATCAAATGAATATGGATATTATAAGAAATAAGATTATATTAGATATAATGCCTAGCAAAGTTTAGCTGTAATAATGGCATTAAAAAATTTAATCACAGTTCCTGATGAAATATTAAGAAAAAAATCCAGCAAAATAGAAACGGTAGGTAATAACGAGAAAAAATTAATAGATGACATGTTTAAAACTATGTATCATCATAGTGGTATTGGTTTAGCAGCTATCCAGATAGGAATACCAAAGCAAATAATTGTTTTAGATGTCTCAAGTAAAGATCAAAAAAAAAATCCTATGTGTTTTATCAACCCGGTTATAAAAAAAATCAGTAAAGAAACTTCACTTTATGAAGAGGGTTGTCTAAGTCTACCAAAAACATTTATTGAAATTGAAAGACCAAAAAAGTGTTTAGTTGAATATATTAACAAAGATGGATTAAAAAGCGAAATCGAATGTGATAATTTATTGGCAACTTGTATTCAGCATGAGATTAATCATCTTGATGGAAAGTTAATAATTGATTTTTTATCTAAATTAAAAAGAGATTTAATTGTAAAAAAACTCTCAAAGAGTAAGCAAAATTCAGATAAAATTATTGTTTAAGATGTTAAAAAAAATAATTTTTATGGGAACGCCTGAATTTTCTGTGCCAATTTTAAAATCTTTGTATCAAAATGGCTATCCAGTATCTACCGTTTATACTCAAATTCCAAAAAAATCGAGTAGAGGACAAAAAATTACAAAATCACCAATTCATAAAATATCAGAGTTATTAAATATAGAAGTTAGAACACCCAATACTTTAAAAAATAATAAAATAGAATATGATTACTTAAAAAAACTTGAGGCAGATATAGCAATAGTAGTTGCTTATGGTCAAATTATTCCTACAAATTTTTTAAATCTTCCTAAAAAAGGATTTATTAATATTCATGGGTCTTTATTACCTAAATATAGAGGTGCCGCACCCATTCAAAGATCAATTATGAATTTAGAAAAAAAGTCTGGAATAAGTATAATGAAAATAATTAATAAATTAGATGCCGGACCTGTTTGTAATAAATATGAAATAGAAATTAAATCAAATTACAATTCCGAGATATTATCTGAAAAACTTTCATCACTAGCATCTGAAAAAATTCTTGACAATATAGACAATATTTTTGAAGATAAAGCACAGTTTCACGAACAAGATCATGATAAAGCCTCTTATGCAAAAAAAATTGATAAGGCGGAGTCCAAAATAAATTGGAATTTATCAGCTGATTTGATTCTCGGAAAAATAAATGGACTTTATCCCAGTCCAGGTGCATGTTTTTATTTTAATAGTGTTCGATACAAAATTATAGAAGCTGAGGTAAGTGATACAAATGGACCAGTAGGCTTTGTATTAAACGATTTTCTTAAAATTGGTTGCCAAACTAAGTCTATCAATATTACAAAAATTCAAAGAGAAGGAAAAAATCCTCAAAAAATAAGGGAATTTATGCTAGGTTCGATGATTAAAAAGGGATCAAACTTAAACTAATGTTTAGGTACCAGCTTCTTATTGAGTACGACGGAACCAACTATATAGGATGGCAATCACAACCCAAAGGAATTTCAATACAAAATACAATTGAAAAAAAATTATCTAAACTATTAAAAGAAAAAATAAAATTAATAGGATCAGGTAGGACAGACAGGGGAGTGCATGCAGTCTCACAATCTGCTCATTTTGACACAAAAAATAAAATAAACAATAAATTTAAGTTTTTAAATTCTATAAATTATTTCTTAAAAAAAAATTTAATTACAATTACTGACATAAAAATAAGAAATAATAAATTTCATTCAAGATACTCTGCAAAAAAAAGAATTTATAAATATGTTATATTAAATAGAAACACACGACCATCTCTCCAGTTGAACAGGGCTTGGTTTGTTATTAAGCATCTGGATATTAAAAAAATTAAAAAAGGTTGTAAAATTTTAGAGGGTACTCATGATTTTTCAGCTTATCGATCTTCAAAGTGTTCAGCAAATAATCCTATCCGAAGATTAGATTTAGTTAAGACAAAAAAAATCAATGATAATATAATTATCACATTTCAATCAAAATCGTTTCTTCAACAACAAGTTAGAGGTATGGTAGGGTGTTTAAAATATTTAGCTGAAGGTAAATGGAATATAAAAAAGTTTAAAAATGTTTTAAAATCAAAAAAAAGAAATTTGTGTGCTCCCCCCGCACCTCCTGAGGGACTATTTTTAAAGTGTATTATTTATTAATTTTTTTTTATTTTTCATTGAGAATTTTTTATTTATTCGCCATCTAGACTCTTCTCTTACTATATAGCCACAGCAATTTTTAGATCGACATTTACACGGAAACTGTCTGTAATCTTTATCAAAACTAAAACCGTAATCACATGTAATTTCTTCTCCTTTCCTTATATCTCTAGTTGCTGTTATCCAAATTTTTAAACCCTTGCCATCATACTCAGCATTAGGACTACAACTATGATTAATTAAACCTGCTGTATTCCACGAAAAATCACCATCCAGTGTGTATCTTTTATTTAAAGTGAATAAGTATATTGGTTTGCCATTGTCATATTTTGTAGATTCATCAACTTGCTTATTTGTAACAATTTTTCCTTTATAATTAATAATTTTTGTACCTGCCTTAATCTTTATTACTGCATAAAGACCTCGACCTTTATTATCGATATTGGATTTTTTAATTTTATACAACTTCATAACTGTTATTTATAATTTATCAAAAATTTATCAATTGAATTCTAAAAGTGCATTTACATGTTCGTTAGCACTCTCAGCAAGTGCATTAAGATCATACCCACCCTCAAGTATTGAAACAACTTTGCCATTTGTGTATTTATTTGTGGCACTTAATGTTCTTTTAGTGATTTCATAAAAATCTCTTGAACTTAATTCAAACTGAGCTAAAGGATCATCTTTGTGAGCGTCAAAGCCTGCAGAAAACAACAAGAAATCAGGCTTAAATTTAACTAGTCTATCAAGGACTCGATCAAAAGCATTAAAGTACTTCTCAGAATTAGTGCCAGCAGGTAGAGGAATATTTAAAGAATTATTAAAGTCTCCCTTATCTTTATCAGTTCCACCGCCTGGATAAAAAGGATATTGATGGGTAGAAATATATAAAGCATTTTTATTATTCCGCATTACATCATAATTTCCATTACCCCAATGAACATCAAAATCAACACATGCAACTTTTTTATATCTAAATTTATTTGTTAAATAATTTAACGCAACACCTGCTTGATTTATAACACAGAAACCCATCGCTTTATTTTTTTCAGCATGATGTCCTGGAGGTCTTACTGCACAAAATGCATTTTTAAATTCTCCATTTTCGATACCATTTATTGCTTTGATTACTGAGCCAGCTGCATCATAAACAGCCTGTTTACTACCAGGTGAAATAACAGTATCCCCATCCAAAAATTTAAGACCATTTTTTGGAAATGAAGTTTTGATATTTTCAATATATTCTTCAGTGTGAGTAATTTTTAATATTTCCTCCGGGACTTTATCTGGCTTATACCATACTAAATCTTTTCTATTCATTAATTTTTTTTTTACAGATAATATTCTTTTTGGCTGCTCGGGATGTCCATCTCCAGTAATATGATTTTCAGAATTATCAGAACTTATAATTGCAGTTTTCACTTAAAATAACTTTGTAAAATTTGTAAATAAATTTTATTCAAATTTTTTAAATCTCTTAAAGATACAGCTTCATTAATTTTATGCATAGTTTTACCAACCAAACCAAATTCTAAACACGGAGATATTTTTCTTATAAATCTTGCATCAGAAGTACCCCCTGTTGTAGATAATTTTGGTTTAATTTTTGTTATTTTTTTGATTATGTTCTGTATCATGAATGTTGTGCTATTTGGTGTTGTTAGAAAAGCCTCTCCAGAAACTCTATATTCAATTTTATAATTCGACTTATTTTTTTTACATATTTTTTTAAATATTTTGTTAAGCCTTATTTTAATGTTTTTTGATGTATGTATGTTGTTAAATCTTATATTAAAAGTTGCCTCTGCAGTACCTGGAATAACATTGTCCACATTATTTCCAATATTTATATTAGTAATTTCTAAATTTGATGGTTGAAAATTTTTTGTTCCTCTATCAAATTTTATATTTTTTAATTCACTTAAAATTTTTACTATTGTTGTTGAAGGATTATTTGCTCTATGTGGATAAGCAACATGACCTTGAATACCCTTTATTATAAGCTTGCCAGTTATACTGCCTCTACGACCTATCTTTATCATTTCTCCTAATCTGTTTGGATTGGTAGGCTCCCCTACTAAACAAAAATTAATTTTTTCTTTTTTATTTCTTAAATAATCAACTACTTTTTTTGTACCATTTACGGCATCACCTTCTTCATCACCAGTAATCAACATACTGATTGATCCATTAAATTTACCGCTATTATTTAAAAAAGTACTTACGGCTGCTACAAACGCAGCAATAGAACCTTTCATATCGTTAGCACCTCTGCCAATTAAATAGCCATTTCTAATAAAAGGTTTAAAAGGATTGACTGTCCAATCACCTGTATTGCCTGGTGGCACAACATCTAAATGTCCTGCATAACAGAAATTTTGTCCTTTACTTCCCAACCTTGCATATAAATTTTTAACAGGTTTAAAATTTTTTTCTTTAAATTCAATTATTTTTGTTTTGAAACCTAATTTTTTAAGTTTTTTCTCTAGAAATTTCATTACACCAGCATCAATAGGAGTTACCGAAGGGAATTTGATTAGCTCTTTTGCTAATTCGACTTCATTTAAAATTTTCATGAATTTTACTCTCTTAAAAGATCATTAATTGATGTTTTTGATCTTGTTTTTTCATCAACTTGCTTAATTATTACCGCACAATACAAAGATGGTGCAGAAGAATTATTTTTGTCAGGTAATGAACCAGGTACAACAACAGAATAAGGCGGAATTTTACCATAAGTAATTTCACCAGTTTTTCTATTTACAATTTTTGTTGATTGACCAATATACATACCCATACTTAGAACTGATCCCTCACCCACAATTACTCCTTCAACAACTTCTGACATAGCACCAACAAAAACATTATCCTCTATAATTGTTGGCAATGCTTGAGCAGGCTCTAAAACTCCCCCAATACCAGATCCTGCCGATATATGACAATTTTTTCCTATCTGACAACAGCTACCTGCTCTCGCAAATGTGTCTATCATTGTACCCTCATCAATATAAGCGCCAATATTTACGTAGCAGGGCATTAGAACAGCATTTTTACCGATAAAAGAACCTCTTCTAATTGGAGAGTTTGGTGGGTTTCTAAAACCAGCCTTTTCGTGATCATCTTTTGTCCATCCAGCTGTTTTGCCTTTTAATAAATGAGCTTTATCATACCAACTGCTATACGGACCACTTAATGCCTCCATCCCATAAATTCTAAAACTTAACATAATTCCTTTTTTGATGTACTGGTGCGTCACCCATTCACCATTAATTTTTTCAGCAACTCTTATTTTTCCACTGTCTAAATCATCTATAATTTTATCAATTGTATCTTTAATTTTTTTTTCAGAGCTAGGATTAATTTGATCTTTATTTATCCAAGCATCGTTTATAATATTTTCAATAGACATAATTTATTTACTTTTTAATAACCTTATTTCCTTAAGAAATAAAGATAGATTTTCAATTTTATGAGAAATATAATCTTTATCAGAGTCCATCTTTCCAAAATGTTCATCATTAATTAACCAAACAGTTGTACATCCTCGCTCATAACCAATACTTAGATTTTTCGCAATATCCTCAACGTATATTGTTTCTTCTGGGTTAATTCCAAATTTTTTTACCATTAAATCAAAAGTTTTAGCTTCAGGTTTAGGTATATAACCAGCATCTTGGATATCAAAAATTTTATCTCTTCCAAATAAGTCGTATATTCCAAGGTGTCGTAAAATATTTTCTGCATGTGCAGCACTGCCATTTGTAAAAATAAATTTTTCCATATCTAATAGCTCAAGTTCGTTACGCATAACTTTATCTGCTTTCATAAAAGTCAAATCAATTGAATGAACATATGTTAAAAATTCATCTGGTCGGATGTCATGATGAATCATTAGACCGTTTAGGCTTGTATTGTATTTATAGAAATAATTTGTTTGTAGTTTTTTTGCTTCGTCCATATCTATTTTTAGTCTTTCAGATATAAATTTTGTCATTCTTTTTGATACTTGACCAAAGACCTTTTCTAAGGGGTAGTTATTATGTTTGCCATATACACACCCATCCAAATCTAACAACAGATATCTCATTTCCTTTAAATTTTTCATTTTCTTATCAATGTACCCGAACCTTTGTCAGAGAAAATTTCAAATAATACAGAATATTTTTTTCTACCATCGATTATTGCTACAGCTGTCACACCTTTATCTATGGAGTTTAGACAAGTATTAATTTTAGGTATCATTCCTTTGGTAATAGTGCCATCTTTAATCATCTCTACAATTTCTGATGAAGAAATTTCTTCAATTAAATTGTCATCTTTATCCAATACACCTGTAACATTAGTCATTAAAAGAAGTCTTCTAGACTTTAGTGATTGGGCAATTGCACCTGCTGCATTATCTCCATTTATATTATACGTTTGATTATTATTTCCTAAACCAAGTGGAGATATAATAGGAATTAATTTTTTTTTTATTATATTTTTTATTAAATCAACATTTATTTTATTAGGGACCCCCACAAAACCCAATTCCTTAGAATCAGGTAAAACCTCAATAACACTATTCTTTTTTGTGTGCAAAGATATTGACTCAACTCCTTTATTTTTTAAAGATAAAACAATATCCTCATTAAATTCGATTAGAACCGACTCAACAATATTTATAATTTTTTCGTCAGTTACTCTTAAGCCTCTTATAAATTTTGATTTTATATCTGATTTGTCTAGTTCTCTCTGTATTCTTGGTCCCCCACCATGAACAACAACAAACGAAAGTCCAAGTTTATTTAGTATTGTTAAGTCATTTATGAAATTATCAAAAATTTTTCTATCTATAAAAACATTACCACCATACTTAATAACTATTAACTCATCTTTATATTTATCTATATATTTTTGAACTTCTGATTTAGATGGACCATGTTTAGGAAGTATTTTTTCTAATTCCATTTATTGAGAAGTTTTAACAGTTGTTCTTTTCATGATCACATATTGTTGAGCCATTGTAAGTATATTGTTTATTGTCCAATACACAACTAATCCCGAAGGAAATGGAGCCAGTATAACTGTTAAAAAAATTGGAAAGAACATAAATATTTTTGCTTGAATTGGGTCAGGTGGAGCAGGATTTAATTTTTGTTGAAGATACATTGAAAAACCCATTAAACATGGCCAAGCACCAATTATTAAAAAAGATGGTGGATCCCAAGGAATAAGTCCAAATAAATTAAAAAGAGATGTGGGATCTCTTTCGCTCAAATCTTTTATCCATCCAAAAAAAGGCTGATGTCTCATTTCGATTGTTACAAAAAGCATTTTATAAATAGCAAAAAAGAATGGTATCTGAATTAATATTGGAAGGCATCCAGAAACAGGATTGATTTTTTCCTTTTTATAAAGCGCCATCATTTCTTGTTGTAACTTCATTTTATCGTCTTTGTGTAATTCTTTTAATCTTGTCATTTCAGGTTGAAGTACCTTCATTTTAGCCATAGATCTAAAAGAGTAATTAGCCAAGGGAAAAAATGCTAGTCTAATACAAATTGTGATTAAAATGATCGCAATTCCAAAATTTCCAGAAATTTTAAAAAAATAATCAACAACAAAAAATAATGGTTTTACTAAAAAATAAAACCAACCCCAGTCAATAACCAGGTCAAACTTATCTATTTCTAAACTTTCAGAGTATCCATCTATAATACTTACTTCTTTTGCAGCTATGATTAATTTTGTACTACTGCTTTTTTCACTTTGAGGTGTTAATTCTAATGGGTTTGTAGCAATATAATTTGCTTTGAATTTATTTTTGTACTCAAAATCAGCTCTAAAATCCTGATTTTTACTTGGTATAAGAGTGGTAATCCAATATTTATCCGTTATACCAAGCCAGCCACTTTTTGATGTTATAGAATATTTTTTATCCTCAATATCATCGTAATCTTTTTCAACTAATTGATCATCAAATACTCCTACTAAACCTTCATGTAAAATAAAAAAATTTTGAGTTTCTGGTGATTTATTTCTTACTACCTGGCCATAAGGATATAAGCTGTATGAATTTTCGGTATTATTTTTAACACTCTGATCTATAGTAAATAAGTATTGGTTATCAATACTAAATTTTTTTTTAAATTTAATATTTTGTTTATTAACCCATTCTATTGTAACTGGATTATTTGGTGCAAGATTACTATTACCTGAAATTTTCCATAAAGTATCAGAATTAGGCATTTCTATATTTTTATTATTTGTTACCCACCCTGTTTCAAGATAATAACCATCATTTGTTTTTTTAGGGTTTAAAAGAACGACAGGGTTTGGCTCATCAAGTTTAATTTTATATTTCTTAAAAGTTAAGTCATCAATAATTGATCCTTTTAAAGAAACACTTCCCTTAATTGAATCATTTTCAAATTTAAATCTTCTACTTTCGTTTAAAGCCTCATTTCTTGATATGGCCTCTATTTTTTCAGATTGTTCAATATTGGGTGCATCTGATAGCTTCTCTGTTTTTTTTTGATTATTCTCTATTATTTGTTGATTAGGAGATGGTGCAAAAAACAAACTATAAAGTATAATTACAGCAGCACTTAAAGAAATAGCAGCTATTACATTTTTTGTATCCATTTAAACTTCTTATTTTTTCTTTACTGGGTCGAAACCATCTCCGCCACCTAAAAATTTTATTGGGTGACAACTTAATAGTCTCTTAATGCCTTTAATTAAACCTTTTGCGACTCCTAAATGATTTATAGAATCAATGAAGTAATCAGAGCATGTCGGTAAATATCTACAGTTATGCCCCATATATGGCGAGATAAATAATTTATAAAGTTTTATTATGGAAATAATTAATTTTTTAATCATTTTACTATTAAAATCTTTTTAAAAATTTCGTTTTTAATGTCTATATATTTATCAAATGCAACATTTTTTTTTGCTATCATCAAGTATGAATATTTAAAATTAATATCAATTTTTTTTATTGCATCATTCATTATATTTCTCAATCTTCTTTTAATTTTATTTCTAGTTACAGCATTGCCTATTTTTTTTTTTACTACAAAGCTTATATTTAGATTATTTGTATCTTTATTGGATAACTTTTTAATAAATATAGTAGAATATTTATTCGATATTTTTTTACCTTTTAGTATAGATATAAAGTCATCGTTTTTAGAATGACTTATTAATTTTATTTTCATTTATTAACAAGTTTTCTTCTTCCTTTTTTTCTTCTTCTTGAAAGAAGAGATCTTCCACCCTTAGTTTTCATTTTTGATCTGAATCCTGTTGAGCGAGCTCTCTTCAAATTGCTGGGAGAATACGTTCTTTTCATAAAATACGGTCAATTTTTTATTAAATTTCGATCTTTATAGTAATTAAATATATAAATAGCAAACAGAAGATTTTATTATTACGATATCATTTTATGGAAAAAACTAAAAAAATTAAATTATTTATTGGTTTATCTTATTTAATACTATTGGCAACATTTTTATATTACTTATTTTCTAATTTTAGTTTTCATCAGTTAACATCTTATGAATTTATCAAAGACAATATTGATTATTTTTCAAAATTAGAAGAGTCTAATATTTTTATTTTATCTCTATCTTTTTTGATCTTTACAATTTTATGGGTTTTTCCATTGTTAGGGTTTGGATCACCGATTAGTTTAATAGCAGGATTTATTTTAGGAAAGTGGTTAGGCACTTTAATAGCTATTTTGGGTTTATCAATAGGGGCAACTTTTTTATATATTTTTGGAAATTATTTTTTAAAAAATTATATAAAAGAAAAATTTCTTAATAGATTTCAAAATTTGGAAATTAAATTTAAAAAGTCTGAATTTATCTATTTATTAATATATAGATTTATTGGAGGAATTCCATGGCAACTAAGCTGTATTTTACCAGCCATATTTAATGTTAAAGTAATAAATTTTTTCTTAGCCACATTAATAGGCATTATCCCACAAGTTTTTTTAGTTGTTTCAATTGGAAGTGGTTTAGAAAACATAATAAATAAAAATTTAGAACCACCCAGAATAATTGATATTATATCTTCTCAAGATGTTTATTTACCTTTAAGTATTTTTGTTGCTTTGGTTATTATTACAATTTTTTTAAGAAAGCTATTTTATAATAAAAACTAATGGTGCCCCTTGCCCGACTTGCACGGACGACTTTTTCCTTACCATGGAAATACTCTACTACCTGAGTTAAAGGGGCAAATTTTATTTTAAAATAGTGTATAAACAAATATTTTTCAAATTATTGCCTTAATTTTTTTTAAAAATAATATATATTTATTTAAGGTAATGACATGGGAATTCACTACGATTATAAATCAACAAGGGGCGCCAAAGCCATGGAAAAGCAAGCAAAAAGAGATAAAAAACTTGCTGAGAAAAGAGCAAAAAGGGACGCAAAAACAAAAGTTAAAAAGGAAGAAGACAAAACCATTCCAATCGATCAAGTCATTACATTAGACCATCTGACAAATCCTGATAAAAAATAAATTGATGTGAATAAAAGGGAAGATAAATTAAGCAAGCTTGAGATTGCATTAAAAAAAAATTTGAAAAAAAGAAAAGTATTTCAAAAAAAAATAAAGAGAAAAAAAAATAAAAAATAATGATATTAAATGATAATCAAATTAAAAAGTTAGCCCAAGAGCAGAAAATGATAGATCCATTTGTTGATAAGTCTGTCCAGGAAGGAATAAGTTACGGTTTACAAAGTTTTGGTTACGATTTAAGAGTAGGCTCGGAATTTAAAATTTTTACGAATATAAAAGGTAATACAGTTGCAGATCCAAAAAATTTTACTGAGGATAATTTTGTAACCGTTAAGGAGGAAGAGTCTATTTTAATTCCACCAAACTCTTTTGCTTTAGCAAATAGTTTGGAATATTTTAAAATTCCCAGAAATATAACAGGTTTGGTTACTTCAAAATCGTCATATGCAAGAGTTGGTTTGGGTAATCCACCCACGGTTTTGGAAGCAGGATGGGAAGGAGTGCTAGTTTTAGAACTATGCAATTATACTTCTTCAAGCATTAGAGTATATGCAAATAGTGGTATAAGTCAGATCTTATTTTTTGAGGGTAAAAACCCATCTGTTTCTTATGCAGATCGAGATGGAAAATATATGAAACAGGTAGGAATTACTTTAGCTAAAGCCAAATATTAAAATGGATAAATTTGTCATCAAAGGTCCATGCAAGGTAAATGGAGAAGTGCTAATATCGGGAAGTAAAAATGCATCTTTACCAATTTTAGCTTCAACAATTCTTTTTGACAAAACTGTTACTATTGGCAATTTGCCAAGAGTAAAAGATATTGATACCATGTTAAATTTGTTGAAGTCTTTAGGATCAAAAATAAATATTAGCAAAGATAGAAAAACAGTCACAATATCTAAAACAAAAAATATAAGTTCTTTTGCTTCTTACTCATTAGTTAAAACAATGAGAGCAGGTATCTTAGTTTTAGGACCATTGTTAGCAAAATTTAAAAAAGCACAATGTAGTATGCCCGGAGGATGCAATCTTGGTTTGAGACCAATAGATATTCATTTAAAATCATTATCAAAACTAGGCGCAAAGTTTAAAATAATAAAAGGGTATGTTCACGCTGAAGCTAGAAAGGGAATAGTAGGAAACAAAATAAAATTTTCAAAAATTAGTGTTGGAGCAACAGAAAATTTGATTATTGCTTCATGTCTCGCAAAAGGAACGACTATACTTAAAAATTGTGCAATAGAGCCAGAGATAAAGGATTTAACAAATTTTTTGAGAAGTGCGGGAGCAAATATCAAGTGGGTAGGCAAAAGAACAATTAAAATAAATGGAGTTAAAAATCTTAATAAAATTAAGTACAATGTTATGGGAGATAGAATTGAAACAGGTACATTTTGTGTTGCGGCGAGCTTAACAAATGGAAAGCTTAAGATTAAAAATTTTGACCCAAATTTAATTTATACGGAACTTAATTTATTAAAAAAAATAGGCTCTACCATTAAATTAACAAAAAATACAATTTATATAAAAGGTCCAAATAAAATTAAAAAAATATCAAATATAAAAACAAAAGAATATCCATCTTTTCCTACAGATCTACAAGCTCAGTTCATGGTATTATTATGTAAAGCTAATGGAAGAAGTACAATTACAGAAAATATTTTTGAAAATAGATTTATGCACTGTGCTGAATTAAGAAGATTAGGTGCAAAAGTATTTATAAAAAAAAATACTGCAATTATCGAAGGAAATACAGATTTTCAAGGAGCAGAATTAATGTCTAGCGATTTAAGAGCTTCTGTTGCGTTAGTTTTGGCAGCTATGGTTGCCAAAGGAAAATCAGTTATAAATAGAATCTATCATCTAGATAGAGGTTATGAAAATATTGAAACCAAACTAAGAAAAATAGGCGTCAATATAAGAAGAATTAAATAGTGGAAAAAAAATTTTTAAAAAAAATTATTGCTCATTCTCATGAGGATTTACAAATAATTTCAGCTTGTTGTTCAGAGGCAAAAGTTAAATTAAGTGACATTAAATTTTTAAAAAAAAATAAGATATTTCTTATATTAATTGAAAGGTTAAATAGAGAAGAAAAAAAACCTTCAAAAAAAGTTCAAAGTATTATTAAATTTGAATATATATTAAATTCTAAATCAAAAAATATTGATCAAACTGAACAGGGCGTAGTTTTAGAACTTTTAGCTATTGATATTCTTAAAAAAGAAAATAATTTTGAAATAATTCTGTTATTTTCAAAAAATGGAATTATAACACTCACTGCTGAAATTTTAGATGCAACACTAGAAGATCAAAAATATAAATGATGATAACAGTAATTGATTGTTCGAAAAAAAATTATTTTCAAAAACTAATAAGTTTTTTAGATAAAAGGAGAATTGGTGAAGATAATAATCTGAAAATTGTATCAAGAATTTTAAAGGATTTAAAAAAATATAAAATAAAAGGTCTTATTAAATATGAGAGAAAGTTTAGCAACAATAGCAACATTAAACCATCTTTAAAAAAAATTAATAGCTCAATTAAAACTCTAGATCCAAAAGTAAAAGCAGCAATAGATATAGCATATTCAAGAATATTTAAATTTCACTCATTGCAAAAAATGAAAAATATTTCATACACGGACAAATTTCAGAATAGATTACAGTACAAGTATAAACCAATAGACTCAGTCGGTATTTATGTTCCAGCCAATTTACCTTCAACATTATTAATGAATGGGATCCCAGCAAAAATTGCAGGTGTAAAAAGAATTATTCTAGCAAATCCAAAAGTAAATGGAAAATTAAACTCTGCCGTACTTTACGCAGCTAAAAAAATTGGAATAAAAGAAATTTATTCTATGGGAGGAGCACAAGCCATTGGAAGTATGGCGTATATACAAAAGGTAAATAAAATTGTTGGCCCAGGAAATATTTTTGTAACGCAGGCCAAAAAACAAGTTTTTGGTGACGTAGGAATAGAAGGAATGATAGCTGGTCCTTCAGAAATAACAATTTTAGCTGATAAAAATACGAATGTTGATGAAGTTATAACATCTATGATTGGTCAGGCAGAGCATGATGCAAATGCACAGTGTATTCTTATAACTAAAGACAATAACTTAATTAATGAAGTTCAAAGAAATATCTTTAAAGTTAACAAAAAAATTCCTAGAAAAAATATTTCTTATAAGAGCTTAAAAAAAAATGGCTTAATTATATTTGTTAAATCAGATACTCAAATTACTGAAGTTATCAATGAGATAGCACCTGAACATTTGGAATTAAATATCAGTAATTACAAAAAATATTTAAATAAAATCAATAATGCTGGGAGTATTTGTATTGGTAAATATTCTCCAATGGCAGTTACCGATTACAATGCAGGCACAAACCATATCCTACCGACTTTAGCATCCTCAAAGTTTTCGTCAGGCTTAAATCTAAATGAATTTTATAAAAAAATTAGTCATATAAAACTGTCAAAAAAAGGTGTTGAAGTTATAGGAAAATCCGCTACACATCTGGCTGAGTATGAACAATTATTTGGCCATGCTTTAAGTATTAGATCTAGAATGAGGAGAAAGTAAATTTGACAAAACAAGACACCCTCGAATTTAAAGGAGTAGTAATAGATTTGCTTCCTAACGCTATGTTTCGAGTTAAGTTAGAAAACGATCACATTATAACTGCACATACAGCAGGTAAGTTGAGAAAGAATAGAATAAGAGTTTTGCAAGGTGATAACGTTACTGTTGAAGTTACTCCATATGACCTCACAAAAGGACGAATAATTTTTAGATCTTAATATTGAGCCTCGGTAGCTCAGGAGTAGAGCAGAGCCCTGAAAAGGCTTGTGTCGGAGGTG